>JAOACR010000010.1 GCA_026417735.1 Kiritimatiellia bacterium | reverse complement strand
AGTGTTTCGATCATGGCTAATGTCCCCTCCAGTGGACGACACGGGTTTCCAGTATGCTGGTGACCAGGTTCAGCATCATTCCCACCGCGCCGGTCAGCATGATGTAGGCATACAGAATGGCGGTGCGAAAGAGGAGAGAAGCTTCATAGACCTGCTGGCCGAGACCGCGGCCGGGCGTGGTCAACATCTCGAGTGCGACCACCACCGCGAACGCCAGGGACAGCGCAATGCGCAGACCGGACAGCAGGGACGGCAACGCCTCGGGGAATCGCAACCAAAAGAGCACCGACATGTTGGACAGGCCGAGCAGACGGTAAAATTCCAGCCGTTGCACCCGAGCCGCCTGAAGGCCATGGATCATGTGGGAGACGAGAATCAGCGCAACGATCCAGGCAGCGGAGGACACGATCGTGTGCGGACCGGGACCGAGCAGCAGAAGAAACAGCGGATAGAGCGCCAGTACCGGTACGGATCTCAGAAAGTCGGCCAGCCGTGAGGCGGTACCTGCCCATGATGGAAACAGCAAACAGAGGCCCGCGATGAGGGTGGAGATTGCGGCACCGACCGCGGACGCCGAGAGCACGCGGCTAGTGGTCGCGAGGAGATGAGCGCTCAGCTTGCCGGAGTTCCATTCGTCGGCCAGCGTTTTTGCGACCGTCCACGGTGCGGGCAGCAGGCTCGGAGAGATGCGACCTCCGGCCGACAGCAACACCCACCCCCCAATGATCGCGATCGCGAGGGCCACCCCCAGTACGCTCTGCTTACTCGGAAACTGGCGCATACTGGGCGGTGACGATGGCCTGCGCGATGTGTGCGGTCATTTCAATCACGCGTGGGTCCGCAAATCCCTTCAGCGGCGGGAACGAGTCCGCCAGCCCAGCCCGGTCCGCGATCATCGTGGCCGGTCGTCCGCCCAAGATGAGAATGCGATTGGCGAACGTTGCGGCATCTGCCGCGTTGTGGGTGACAAAGATCACATTGACGTTTCGCTCCGCGGCAATCCTGCGGAGCGTGCGGAACAGCTCCCATTTGAACGAAATGTCCAGGCCGCGGAACGATTCATCGTAGAGCCACAGCGAGGCGTGCGCGGCCACCGCCATTGCAATCGCGAGAATCTGGAGCTGGCCGCCGCTGAGCTGGTAGGGGTACCGGCTCAGTTCCGTGGGGGCACCGACCAGCTGCCACACTTCGTCAGGAGTGAGGTCGTTGGGATGGTTGCGCGCGGCCAGTTCCAAATTCTTGCGAACCGTCAGCCAAGGTGCGACGGCTCCCGAGATTTCCTGAGGCACGAGCACAACCCGGCCGGCAGGTTCTGCGAATCGAACCTCCCCTACGGTCGGATGGTCCAGCCGAGCCAACATTCGGAGTAACGTCGTTTTCCCGCACCCGGTGGGGCCCATTATCGCAGTAAATCCGCCGTAGATGTCAACCGACACGTCGTGCAACACCTGCCGGGTGCCAAACGATTTGCTCACCCGCTCCAAACGAACAATGACGCGCGAATTAGTCATCGAGCATCGAGGACACGTTCACTGGGCGGGTCAGTTGCTGGTGCGAGTGCAGAAGGTCGGCCAAACGTTGCACTGACTGGACATCGGGTCGCTCCGGCCACAAATACAGACTGATGCGCTCGGCGATCGCGGGCTCGACCGGCGCATGGCGTGGGAGTACGGCGCGGGCTTCCGGCTCGCGAGTACGAATGTGAGCGATCGCTGACCGCAACGCTTCCCGGCACCGCCGATAGAGGTCCGGGTGCGCGTCGGACCAGGAGCGCTCGGCGACGTCGGTGCCGGCCGGAAAGGGTGTCCAGAGCAAGGTGGGGCGGGGCGCGGGGCTGAGCATCTCGCCCGTGCCGGCCATCAGCGCGGCGGTCACATAAGGTTCGACCGTGATCAGCGCGTCAATTTGCGCGGACTCAAGAAGCATATGTTGCGCGTTGACCGGCGCCTGGATCAGCGAGACTTTGGCCACGTCTACGTTCGCGGCGCGCAGGATTTCGCGCGCAAACATCTGCATCGAAGCGCCGGGGAAACAGCCCACGCGTTTGCCCTCCAGCTCGTTCAGCGCGGAGATCGCGAGACCTTTGCGCTTGAGCACCGCCAGCGCTGCAGCGGATGCGGTCTCATAAAACGGGTGGAAACATCGAAATCGCGTTGGATTGTCCACCGCCGCGGCGAGGATGGTGGGCCAGCCGACGCCACAGGCGATGTCGAGCTGGCCCGCGAGGAGGGCCTGAATGACTTCGGAGGTCTGGGGATATTGCCGGGCGACGACGCGGATGCCCGCTCCGTCAAACAGGCGCTGCTCCAACGCGACGAATAGCGGCAACGCGGAGGCTGCGGGCACGTATCCTGCGCGAAGTTCGTTCTGGGTGGGGCTCCGCGGTCGGCAGCTCCCGGCGGCGCTGCAGGCGAGCACGAGCGCCGCGTCCCTCAGAAAACGGCGTCGCTCAAGTTTTCGCGAGCCGGAAAAAACCGTGGCGCACTGACGCGAGAGAGGCGAGATGGATTCGAGCGGATCGGATTTCATCGTCAGTGACCTCCGTCATTGTCCTGCGGAAGCGCTCGGACAGTACCCATGGATCAAAGTCCTCGATCGAAGGCTCCCGGTTCGAACCCAGCAGTGAGCTCCACCAGCGGGTTCCGGGCAGCGGCACGAAGTCGGCGATGCTGATCGCGGAGAAGCGGCATTGGCGGGCGACTTGCTGTGCCAGCGCGACGGTTTCGCGCAGCGTCTCGTTGGTTTCGCCGGGACAGCCGATCATGAAGCAGCCGAGCACGGAGATCTCCTGCTTGCCGAGCCACGAGGCGCCCTGAAGTGCGCGCGCCGGGTCCAATCCTTTGTGCAGCGCGGCGAGCACCTCCTTCGAGCCGCTCTCGAAGCCGACAACCACCTCGACCACGTTGCACTCTTTCAGAAGCCGGGCAGCATCGTGTGTCACCTCGTCGGCCCGGCCGTAGATGATCCAGCGAACCTTGCGCAGGTCGGAATGCTTTGTTCGAAGTCGTAGCCATTCCTCCCACCACTCGAGCGGTTCGAGACTGTCGTCCGACACATCCCAGAACGTCCACAGCTCCGGAATCGTTGCGCGACGCGCTCGGATCTCCGAGGCGACATCTTCGGGAGGGCGAAGCACCAGTTTCAGGCCGGGTCGCAGGCAAAAATTGCAGCGGCCGTGGGACTGCGCCCAGAAACAGCCCCGGCGAGTCGAAATGGCCAGCACAGGGGTTTCGGTCCCCTCTTCGCGCTGGCAGGCCAAGTAGAGATCCACATGCGGAAGGGCGGGGATGAGGCCGGTGGGATCGAACGTTCTGGGAGGCACGGCGCCGGCGGCTTGTGCGGGCGAAGTGACCAGTCCTTCAATCGAGTTTGCCGGCCGCCCCGACAGAAGTTCGAGGAAAATGGGCTCGCCGTCGCCGACGGCGAGGTGAAGGCGACGCTCACCAACCTCGCGGAACAGAAACTTGCGAACCGCGGGGACGGTGGTCGTGAGGCCGCCGACGACGATCAACGCATCGCTTCGGGCCAGTGCGGTATGGCAAAGGTCGAGCGTGCGGCGGAGCGTAAATAGATTGGAAGAGATTCCGATGATTGACGCCGACGCGAGGAGCGAAGGGGGGATGGGGCCCTGCACCAGCTCGTCCCAGATTTGCACCCGGACCTCGGGAGAGAGCTCCGCGGCCGCGCTCACCAGGTAGCCGAGTCCCAGCGGCGGTCGCCACCAGCTGCGGCCCGTGGGAATGAGCGATTCGTTCGGGCAAGGCTGGATGAGCAGGCAGTTCTTCCTCATTACCGTTTGCGGCTGCAGCTTAGCTTGCCGCCCCCCCAACAGCAACAATCACGGCGTGATCGCGCCGGGCCGAGAGTTCCCGAGTGAGGAGTTGGGCATACGTGGTGTCTCGGGAGGCGACCGCTCCACCGCGTCGGCCGCCGTTGCGGGGGTTAGAGGCGGGCGGTGAGGGAGAGGCCGACGAGGGGAGCGGAAGTAGGCTCGAGCGAGCGCAGGCGGCGGCCGTCATCGGCATCGCGCAGCTCAATGCGACGCGCCACGGCGACGCCGGTCCAGAGCGTCACACCTAGGGGGCCGAAGCGGTAGGAGCCGCGGAGCCAGATGGGCACCGCCCGCCACTCCGCCACCTGTTCCTCACTGTGCCGCAGATAGCGGTCGTTGCGATACGAACAGCCCGCGCCCAGTGTCCAGCGGCGATCGGCTCGCCACCGCAGCTCTAGGCCGGCCGGCGTTGCCGGTCCCAATGGCATCGAGTTGCCCAGCTGCCAGCGGTCCCCGAGTTGCCACCAGAACAACGGGAAGGGGATCACTCGCGTGCGGCCCAGCCCCCGCGAGACCAGCGCGCCCACGCCGACTTCGTGGCCCGCCTTCAGCGGCCATGCGTGCATGGCCACCACCCCGATGGTGGAAGCGTCCGCCCAGTCCGTCCCCTCTTCGGCCGCCCACCGCACTGAAGGGATGATCCGCGCACGGCCGGCGGTCCAACCCACGGTCAGCGGCATGCCCACCGAAAGCTCGTTTACCGGCCGCCACGCTCCCCAGTGGGGCGTGTCCGCGTTGCCGTCGGGTTCCAGTCGCGAGTACCGCAGCGTCAGCGCCACCTCAAATTCTTCGGACGATCGTCGCGCTAGTGCTGCGGAAAACTCCCCGAGCGTGAGGGCAGGGCCGGCGGCATCGCCGAACCGAACTGCGGACATCTCCCAGGCGGTGGTT
The DNA here is from genome assembly GCA_026417735.1 of Kiritimatiellia bacterium. Classification (NCBI taxonomy): domain Bacteria; kingdom Pseudomonadati; phylum Kiritimatiellota; class Kiritimatiellia; species Kiritimatiellia bacterium. The sequence goes on along the minus strand of JAOACR010000010.1, from coordinate 104,299 downwards.
ACCGCGTTGGTGAGTGCCCAAGGAGACGGGCCCTGCCCCCCGGCTGTCGCGCAGGGGGTTGTGCGCGGGAACAGCACCGCGACAACGAGCATACCGAATGAAAAAGGCGTGAAAAATTTCATTTGGAAAACATACGGGGTTTTTTCGAACCCGCCAGCGCATGGCGATTCGCGACTGTCGTGCTACGGCGCGTGGCGCTTGCTCACGGCCAGTCCGGCATCGGCCAACCAATTGAGGAGTTCGGTGGCGACGTCGCGGCGATGAAGCTGGGCGAGTCGTTGGCGCTGGCCGGCGGCGATTGCCGACCGAACCGCGGCATCCGTGGTGGCGATGTGGATCAGAGCGGCGAGTTCGCGTGGAGAAGCTTCGTCGAAGAGCAACGCTGCCGGTCCCACCGCCTCGGGGACGCCACCGATCGCGCGGGCGAGCACCGGCACACCGGCGCGGGCGGCGGTGACCAGCGGGGCGCAGAAGCCCTCGTGACGGCTGACGCTGATGACCAGCGATGCGGCGGACAGCGCCGCGGACAGTTGCGCCTCAGTCAGGTAGCCGGCCAGCCACACGTTCTCGGCCTTGTACTCAACCAGCAACATGCGGAGCAGCGCGGCGTAGCGCGGGCAGGCGCGGTCGGAACCGGCCAGGATCAGCCGGCTGCGGGGGTTAAAACCGCGCTGATACCATACAAACCCCTCGATCAGTTCTTCGAGACATTTGTTCGGCGCCAGCCGGCCGATGTGCAGCAGATTCGTGAAGCCGTCGCCCAGCCGCGCGGTCATCGACGGGTCCGGCGGTGGAAGTGGTTCTGCGGCGGAGACCAGCGGCAGCAAGCGGACGCGATCGGCGCCGACCGCGCGCAGCTCGTTGGCGTTGAAGGACGAGACCGCGGCCATCGCGTGCGCCGCGCTGACAAGGTCGGGCAATGCGCGGCGCCCGCTTTGGAGCTGCGCGCTGAGCGCCGCGTCGTACGGTCGGAACCATTCCGACGGGGTGATGTTGTGGTAGAGCAGCAGCCGGCGGAATGCGCCGGCGCGCCACACGTCGGCGGCGGGCGAGGCGATCGCGTAGTGCAGAATCACCGCATCGGGGCGGCGCGTTTCGATGTCGGTCACTGGTCGGCATTCGGCGAGGCCGTCAGGGGAGATTCTCTGCGGCACGGCAAAGATTTCAGAATCGAAGCCCAGATGCCGAAGGTGGGCGCGGACGGCGAGCGCTTCCTGCGAGATTGCGTCGCCCGGCACGAAACCGTCGAGGAGCTGATCGACACGGCTCACGGCGCGTTGGCCGGTGGTGTGGGCGGCGTGGGGCCGGCGGGCGAGCGAGACGATTCTGCAACGGCGCGGCACAGCGCGTCGAGGAGCAGTTCATTGACCCGTGTTTGTTGCAGCGCGATTCGGTCGAGAGGGTTTCCGAGCAGCCGCCAGAGCACACGGCGCAGCGCTTCGAGGAGACGGTTGGGCAGCGAAGCGGCACGAGCGCAGGTGGTTGGCCGCGTGTCGAGTGCGATGTGATACCGCAACAGTTCGAGCGCGAGCGCATCGAAGCTCGGCGGGCCCTCGCATTCACGGAGGCGCAGGGCGCGGTGCTCCGGCGAGAGCGATGGGGGGCCGGCGTGTTCGGGTAGTGTGCGGGCAAGTGCCCGGACGCGCTCGGCGAGCGCCTCGTCGTCACGTCCGGCGAGGGTCAGGTGCATCCGGGCTCAGCCGCCACGCAGCTGGTGCGAGCGCACCAGTGCGAAGAAACGGTCCTGGTATTCCTCGAAGAGGCGTTCGCGGCGCAGCAGGTCGGCGAGCTCACCGAGGCGGCTGCGGTCCACCGCGGCGGCCCGAAACAGCTGTTCGACTGCGTGGCGCGCACCGGTGGGGTCCTGGCGAAGGATCCTTGCGTGTTCGGGGCTGGAGCGCTGCACCAGATCCACCATCAGCTTGATCAGGCAGACCTCCCACGGCTCGTCCACGCCGCGGACAAGGGCGGCGAGGGGATTGTCGCGGCGCTGGAACTCCTCTCGCACGCGGGCGATCACTTCGTCGAGTGTGTCGTGGACGATCTCCTCGCGGCTTTCCTGTTTCCGAATGCGGAAGCCGTACCGGATGATCATCAGATTCTGGTGGTTCTGGCGCAGCCATTCGGCGTAGGCTTCCGCGGCGGGCTCCTCGAAACCCTCGAGGAGGGACTCCGCAAACTCGGCGGGCGTGACGATCTGGGGCCGCGCGGCGTGGAGGCGTCCCTCCCGGATGCGGACCGCGTTCACGGTGTCCATCAGTTCACTGACGAGGTGGTAGTCGACGACGGTGGTGCCGAAGGTCTCCAGTTGGCGTCGGGGCGCCAGCAGGATTTCGGTGTTGCTCACCGCGTACCAAAAATCGAACCGGTCGGGACGTTTCATTGTGATCCGTTTCATCTTCGCCGAGCGCAGCGCGGTTGTCCAACGCGCACGGCTCTCAACGGCGGGCGCTGCGCGGCGGACGCCGGCCAGAGCGGTCAGGCGCCGGTCGCGAGCGCGCGGGGTCGTGGAAGTGCGGCAGTCCGGTCGCCTCCAGCCAGGCGGGGTCGGGATGAAGGTAGGTCAGCGAGTGGCCAAGGAACTCTTCGATCGGGGGCAGGTAAAAGGCCTCGTCTTCCGAGGCGAAGGTGATCGCGGTGCCGCTGGCGCCGGCGCGGCCGGTGCGGCCGATGCGGTGGACGTAGTCCTCTGGGTTGAGCGGGATGTTGAAGTTCACGACCGTGGCGAGGCCCTCGACGTGCAGGCCGCGGCTGGCGACATCGGTCGCCACCAGCACGTGGAGGCGGCCCGCGCGGAAGTCGTCGAGCGCGCGGTCGCGTCGCCGCTGGCTGAGCGCGCCGGAGAGCAGGCCGACCGCCACATCGGCGCGGCGGAGCGCGTCGGCGAGGCGTTCGGCGGTGTCGCGGCGGTTCACGAAAATCAGCGTGCGGCCACTGGCGTTGGCGCGGAGCAGGTGACAGAGCAACGGAAATTTTTCCGCCGAGGTGACCACGTAGGCGATCTGGCGGATCTGCTCGGCCGCGACGCGCGCGGGCTCGATGTTCACGCGCAACGGATCCCGCGTCCAGTGCTCCGCGAGCCGCAGCACGAGCTCGGTGAGCGTTGCGCTGAAAAACATCGTCTGACGGCGCTCGCGCGGCGGGGTGCTGGAGACGATGCGGCGAACGTCGGGAATAAAGCCCATGTCGAGCATGCGATCGGCCTCGTCAATCACGAGAATTTCGACCCGGTCGAGGCGTACGTGGCCGCGCTCTTGCAGGTCCAGCAACCGCCCGGGCGTCGCGATCAGTAGGTCGGCAGGTGAATTCGACAGTGCAGCGCGCTGCCGCTCGAGGTCGCTGCCGCCGACCGCGGCGAGCGTGGAGAGCGGAGTGTAGGCGCCGAGCGCGCGGGCATCGCGCGCGATCTGGCCGGCGAGTTCCCGGGTGGGCGCGAGGATCAGCACGCGGGGGTGAGCCGGCCGACGGTCGGCGGAGGGGGCGCGGAGAAGGCGGGTCATTGCGGCGAGCAGGAACGCGGCGGTCTTACCGGTACCGGTCTGCGCACGGCCGGCAATGTCGCGGCCGGCGATCGCGGCTGGCAGCACCTCTGCTTGGATGGGTGTGCAGTAGCGGAAGTTCAGGTCTGCCACCGCATGGAGGAGCTCGGTGGGCAGATTGAGGTCCTGGAAGCGCACCCGGCCGGGCTCCGGGGGCACGACGTAGGAGGCCGGATCCCATGGCTCGGTGGCGTTGGGGGGTGGTGGCGGAGCGGAGGCATTCTGGCGGCGGGGTCGATCGCGTCCGTGGCGTCGCGCGGCTAGCGGCGCGGAGCGACGAGCGCCTCGCCGCTCACGCCCATGGTTGCCGGCGGGGTCGGGGCGCGTCGCTGCGGAGTCACCCCGGTCTGGAGGACAACTGCCGGGCGGCTGCACGGGAGATGCGGGTGAAGAGGATTGGCCGCGTTGCCGCAGTTGCCGGAGTTTGCTGAGCAGCTTACGGATCATGCAGAAATGCGGCGAATGATATGCGAGACGTTGCGCGCGCGGCAATCCCCTGAGGCGCTCGGCGGCGCAGCGCGGGCGGGGGGGGGGCGGGGCAGCGACGCGAGCGCGCAGGCGGCGCGGCGGGCACCACCTCGAGCCACGCGCCGCGGGGGAACGGACCGCCTTCGAGTGGCGAGGCGAGCGAAGTGGTCGGGCGGACTTCGTCGACCCGTAGTCGGCCGATCACGCGCCCGGGAAAGGCGTCGAGCGGGTCGCCGGTCAGCGGGTCGGTCACCACGCGGGGCGCCTCGCGGGCGATCATTTCGAGGCCCGGCGTCAGACCAACGTTCTCGCCGCCGTTGATGACGACGCGGCCGTCCACGAGGTCCGCGACGCGGGGCATCCAGTACTCGGTCGGCAGCTGATCGAGGATGCGGGCGACCGCGTCGCGGATCGCGGCTTCCGTTGCGCGGCCCAGCGGCGTTTGGAAGAACGCGTCGCCGCCGAAGGCGAGTCGTCGGTAATCCACTGTGGCGGCGAAGAAGCCGGCCCGTGCGGAGCCATCTGCCCGGACCGATGCGATGACCTCGCCCGTTTCGACATCGGTGATTCGGAGGTTCAGCGATACCCGGGCGGAACGGCCGCCCAGCCGGCCGCCGGTGGTCTCTGTACGGAACCATCCGCTGGCGTCACCGGTGACGGTGAAGTCCGTGATGGCGCCGCGAATCAGGTATCGGACGTTTTTCAGGCGGCCGGAGGAGGCCCGTCCTTCCGGCCGGAAGAGCGCCTTACCCTGCCGCAGCAGCTCGCCGAGCGTGTCGTCAAGATGCTGGCGCTCCAGCACGATCACGCGCCTGGAGTTCAGTAGCTCGGTGATCAGTAGGTCCGCCATGCCGCCGCCGAGTTTCCACTGGCCCGCGAAGCAGGACTGGTTTTCGAACTCGGTGACTGCGACCACCGGTCGCAGCACCCGAGCGGAGAGGTGGCGGGGCGGTTCAGCGGGCCGCCGCGCTTCGTAGGGCGGCGTTCGGCAGGCGGTCATCACGATGCCCGACGTCAGCGTCGCGAGGGCGAGGGGAAGTCGGCCGGTCATCGCTCCTCCAGCAGTTCGCGGATGGTTTCGGCCACCTCGGGGTCGGGATGATTGCGATACTCCCGCAGGGCGGCGCGCTCGGCCGGACCGAGTTTGCGCAGCTGTGCACGGCTTCGGGCGCGGATCGCGGGATCCTCTGCGGCGAGTTTTGCGACCAGCTCCGCGATTTCGCTGGTTGGCAGGGCGGCGGTGTGGTTGGTGACGGCCACCTCTGCCGTTGGCCCCGGTTCTTCTTCGGCTCGCCGGCTCTTCAACGCGGCGATCTTCCAGCGGTCGCCGTCCTGCCGCCAGACGACGGTGAAGAGCATGTCGTCTTGGCGGAATGTGAGCTCCGCGACGCCGCCGGGATGGTCCACGCGCTGGGAGGTCAGCACCGCATCCTCCTGGTTAAACCATTCTGCGAGAGCCTCGGTCCCCTGTTCGCCGTGCAGATCTTCGACCATTGTGCGGAACTGCGTGGCGGCGTCCGCGGTCAACACTTCGAGGATCTGCTGGGGCTGGCCGGCGGCGATCCAGGCCTGAACCCGTTGCCACTCTTCGACAGGCGTGGTGCGGGGCGCCAGATCGCGGGGGGTGCCGCCGGCGGCCAGAAACGCCTCCCGCGCAGCCTGACGAATCGGGGGCGGAACATCGCGCGTGGCCAGCCATTGAAGGTCCGCGCGCGCGTCTGCGGCGCGGCCGGCCGCCTGATGGGCCTGGGCACGATACCATCGCGCGGCCCACGTGAGCTCACGGATGCTGGGGGAGTGTTCGATCACCGCGGTCAGCGGCGCAATTGCGTCGGCGTGGCGGCCGGCTTCGATCGCCTGGCGCGCTTGTTGAAGGTGCGTCACCAGCGTTGCGATCATCGCCACGGTGAGATTGGTGGTCGCGCTCATCGCAGTTCGTCCAGCAGTTCCCGCACGGTGGTGGCAACCTCAACATCCCGGTGGTCGCGGTGCGCCTGGAGCGTTGAGCGCGCGGCCGCACCGGCGGCGCGCAGCGCCGCGCGAGCCCGCGCGCGGACGATCGGATCGGCATGCCCCAGCTCGGTCACCAACTGTTCCAGCCGCCGGCGCTCCTCCGCGGGCGGTTCGATCTGCGGAGGCGGTGCGCCGGTGGCGGCGAGGGTTGTCTCCGCGACCGTGACGCGGGACTGGGCGCCCAGCCCACCGGCCGCGCCCAGCATCAGCCGTGCGCCGTCCGGCGCAACGACCACAACGCCCCCGGCTGGCACGTTGGCGGCTTCAAGGGGAGCCGGAGCGGCGCCTTCACCACCGGTGGGCGGACGGTACCAAACCACCTCCTCGAACACCCAACCCTCTGCGGTGGGGCGAGCGGCGAGGCGGACCTCTCCGGCGTTCGATCGCAGCTGGATCTCGCCACGCGCGACCGTGGAGGTCACTTCGATCACTTTCGCATCCGTCCATGGCCGCACCAGCCAGGCCACACCCGAGGCGGCCTGCGGTTCCACCTCGTTGGTGGAGGCAAGCCATCCGATCCGGTCCGCGAACTGGCCCAGCGGACCGGCGATCCGCCGGCGTGCGGAACTCCACTGCCCGCGGGCGACCTCGTGCGTGAGCCGCCGCCAACTGGCGAGGAGGCTGCCGCCCCCCGTTCGATCCGCCGCGTTCGCACCGGCGAGTGCGCCGCGGCGTGCGGCCGCCGCCTCGCGGATCGCCGGGTCTTCCGCGTATGAGATCAGCCACTCGAGCTCCGCTCGGGCGCGGTCGGGGCGCTCCGCCCGCTGCGCGGCCTCTGCGCACAGCAGCCGCGCGATTTGCGCCATTTGTGGTGCCGTGTTCGACGCGGCGACGACACGAGTGAACCGTTCCATCGCCGTTTCGAAGTCCAGCTGCTGTAGCAGCGCGACGCCGTGGAGCAGATTGCTGGCGACGCCGAGCAATGCAATGGTCACCGGCTCCATGAGTTTCGCGCGCTGCGCGCATCGCCGCGGAGCGCGAAGTCATCGTACGACGATTTGCGCCGCGGCGCGATCGCCTCCGAGTGCGGGCGGCAGCGGCTCGGGTGGCGTTTCGCAGCTCCGACCGGTACCATTCGCGGGGGGAGAGCGATGAGACACGTCGTGAGAGCCTGGAGCATCGGGTTTGCCGCCGCGGCGGCGTGGGGAGACATCCACATGGCTGTGCCGTCCTTCCCGAGTTACGACGAGGAACTGGCCTTTTTACGACGCCACGTCGAGGTGATCGAGCTCACCGACGAGGCCGGCCGCGCGCGCGTCGCGGTGGTGCCGGCCTGGCAGGGGCGCGTGGCCACCAGCACGTCCGGCGGCGGCGGCGCGCCGGGTTACGGCTGGTTGAACCGCCCCGTGATCGAGCGCGGGATCCGGCCGCCGGCGGAGCGCCGCGGCACGCTCGAGGACCACATCCACGTGTTTGGCGGCGAAGAGCGGTTCTGGCTCGGTCCGGAGGGAGGGCAGTTTTCGGTGTATTTCCCTCCCGGTGCGCCATTCGAGTTCGAGCACTGGCGCGTGCCCCCGCCGATCGATACCGAGCCGTTCCGGCTGACCAGCCGTTCGCGCGACCGCGTGCGCTTCGAGCACCAGTTTGTTCTGACGAACTGGAGTGGTCACATTCGCGCCTGTCGGGTTGAGCGGATCATCCAGCTGCTCGACGCGCGCGCCGCGCTCGCGGTCTGGACCCCGTCGGTGCCTGGCGGGCTCGAAGCGGTCGCCTATGAAACGGACAACCGCCTGACCAACGCTGGGAACTCGCCATGGACGGCGGAGACCGGGCTGCTCTCCATCTGGATTCTCGGCATGTTCCGCCCCTCCGCCGCGACGACGGTGGTGATTCCGATTCGTCCCGGCCCAGAGTCGGAATTGGGCCCCCCCGTGAACGACGCCTACTTTGGCCGCGTGCCGTCGAATCATCTGGCGGTTGTAGGCAACCACGTATTTTTCCGGGCCGACGGCACCCGGCGCGGGAAGATCGGCGTCTCTCCGCGGCGCTCGCTGGGTGTGGCGGGAAGCTGGGCGGCCGATCAGGGCGTGCTCACGCTGGTGACCTATCAGCCGCCCGAGTCCGGCGCGCGCTATGTGAATTCTGCGTGGGAACTGCAGTCCGATCCCTTCGACGGAGACGTGATCAACGCCTACAACGACGGTCCGCCCGCGCCCGGGCTTCCGCCGCTGGGGCCGTTTTATGAGATTGAAACCTCGTCCCCGGGCGGCGAGTTGGCGCCGGGGGCGACGTTGCGGCATGTGTCGCGGACCTACCATGTTCGGGGGCCGCGGTCGGCGCTGGACGTGGTGGCGCGGGCGGCGCTGGGCGTCGGGCTGGAACAGATCGAACGGGTGTTTCTGCCGGCTGGGGGCGCGGTGCGATGAACGGCCGCGGCGAGCCGGTCGGTTGGGACGGCATGCGGGTCGGGATGCGGCGGGGTCGTGGTTGTGCCGCGATCGCGGTGGCGGTGTGGCTGGGCGCGGCGACGGCGCCGGGTGCAGCGCGGCCGCCCAACCTGGTGATCGTGCTTGCGGATGATCTGGCGGCCGCGGATCTTGGCTGCTACGGGCAGCAACTGATCCGCACGCCGCGGCTGGACCGGATGGCGTCGGAGGGCATGCGGTTTACACGGGCGTATTCCGGCACCGCGGTGTGTGCGCCCACCCGCGCCTCGTTGCTGACCGGCCTCCACACCGGGCACTGTCCGATCCGCGCCAACCGCGAGGTCCAGCCGGAGGGACAAATGCCGCTGCCAGCGGGCACCCCGACGATTGCGAGTGTGCTGAAAGCCCGCGGGTATGCGACCGCCTGTGTGGGCAAATGGGGCCTGGGGATGTTCGATACCGCGGGGAGCCCCCTCAAGGTTGGGTTCGACCACTTTTACGGTTACAACTGCCAGCGGCACGCGCACAGCTATTTTCCCGCCTATCTCTACTGTGACGACCGTCGTTTCGAGCTACCGGGCAACGACGGGCGTGGAATCGGCGCGATCTACTCGCCGGATCTGCTTTCCAGCAATGTGCTGGCCTGGGTTCGATCTGTGCGGGACCGGCCGTTCTTTTTGTTTTATGCGCCGACGCTGCCGCATGGGCGCTACGAAGTGCCGAACGAGGGCGAATACGCGGACCGGCCATGGCCGCCGAAGGCCCGCGCGTATGCGGCGATGGTGAGCCGGCTGGACGCGGATGTGGGGCGTCTGCTCGATCTGCTGGTCGAATTGGAGTTGCACTCGCACACGCTGGTGATTTTCGGGGCCGACAACGGCTCCGCGTTCGACCCCGACTCGGTGGAGGCTCGCCTGTTCAACCACTCGATGAACGGCCGGCTGCGCGGCGCGAAGCGCTCTTTGTACGAGGGAGGGCTGGTGAATCCGACGATCGCGTGGTGGCCGGGTACGGTGCCGGCGGGGGTGGTGCGGGACGAGCCGTGGGCGTACTGGGATCTGCTGCCGACGTTTGCGGAGCTGGCCGGGGTGCCGCCGGAGGCGGTCGGCGCGACTGATGGCCGCTCGATCGCGGCGCTTCTGCGGGGTGGTCCGGCGCCGGAGCGGCCGTATTTCTACTGGGAGCTGCACGAGGGCACCTCGTTGCAGGCCGCGCGGTTCGGGCGCTGGAAGGCGGTCCGCAACGGCCCGTCCGCGCCGGTTGAGCTGTACGATTTGGAGAGCGATCCCGGCGAGAGCCGCGATCTTGCGTCCGCACATCCGGAGCTGGTGCGTCGTGCGGAGGAGATTTTCCGCGAAGCGCACCGTCCCGATCCGGCCTGGCCGCTGCGCGACGGTCCGCTGCGCCGTGGTCTCAGCGCAGCACCAGCTCGCGGAACGCAAACGGGATCTCGGTGACGACGTCGCCGGCGACCATGCCGGTTTGGGAGCTTCGCCAGGCGGCCATGTCGCCGGCGCGGCCGTGCAGAAACACCGCTGCGCGCGCCGCGTCGAGTGGTGCGATGCCTTGGGCGAGCAGGCCGGCCAGCAGTCCGGCGAGCACATCGCCGCTGCCGCCGCGCGCCATGCCGGGGTTGCCGGTCATGTTGATGTAGGCCGGCGGCTCGGCCGCGGTGACGATGGTGCCGGCGCCCTTCAGCACCGTTACCGCGCCGGTCAGCGCGGCGGCGGCCTGTGCGGCGCTGATGCGGTCGGCCTGCACGCGCGCCACATCCATCTGCAGCAGGCGCCCGATCTCGCCCGGGTGGGGCGTCACCACCACCGAGCTACGCGCCGAGCGGATCGCCGCCGCGTCGCCCGCCATCACGTTCAGCGCGTCCGCATCGAGCACCAGCGGTGTCGGACAGCGCTCCAGCAGACGTCGAACCAGGATGGCCGACTCCCCGTGGGTGGTGAGACCCGGCCCCACAAGCACTGCGTCGAACTGGTCCAAGCGACTCCACCAGGGGTCGAGCGCGTCCGCTCGCAGCGATCCAATTTCGGTTTCGGCGCCCGGATGCACCATCGTCTCCAGCGAGGCACCCGCCACGATCGTGGCGATCGAGGCGGGGACCAGCGCGGTGGTCAGCCCCACACCCGAGCGCGCGGCGGCGCGGCAGGCCAGCGCGATCGCGCCGGCGTAGCCGCGTGCGCCGCCGATCAGCAGCAGGTGGCCGTAGGTACCCTTGTGCGAGCCGCGCGCGCGCCGCGGAATCACGTGGCGCAGCTCCGTGGAGTAGATCATTTCGAGGTCGGAGACTGCGGGGGTCTCCTCGATGAACGCGGGCGGGATGCCAATGTCGACCACCTCGATCGTACCGACAAACTCAAGCGCGGCGGGCGCCAGCAGGCCGATCTTCGGCAGCCCCATGGTGACGGTGACGTCCGCGGTGACCGCCGCGCCCTCTGCGACGCCGCGGTCGGAGTTGAGCCCCGAGGGCACGTCGATCGAGACGACGTACGCGTCGTTCGCGGCGGTGTTGATGTACTCGATGGCCCAGGCGACTGCGCCGCGCGGTGCGCCGTGGCTGCCGATGCCCAGCAGCCCGTCCACGATGAAGTCCGTCGCCAGCGGCCGCGCGAGGTTCTCCTGCCAGTCCTCCTGCGTGGGGAACTCCTCGATGGTGACGCCCTCCGCCCGCAGATTCGCGAGGTGTTTGAGGGATTCTCCACCGATCTGGCTTTCCGGCCCGGCGATCCAGACCACCACCTCAAAGCCGAGCTCGCGGAGGTGCCGACCGGCGGCGAAAGCGTCGCCACCGTTGTTGCCTCGGCCGGCGATGATCAGCGCCGCCGGCGCTCCCATCCCGGCCAGGTCGGCGAGGTAGCGGATCACGTCCGCCACGCCGCGGCCCGCCCGGTCCATCAACTCATAGGCCGGCACACCGGCCTCTTCGATCGTGCGGCGGTCGAGCTGCCGCATCTGCGCGGTGGTGACGATTTTCATCGCGGAGGATTGTCGGGACGTTCGCGAGCGTCTGCAAGCGGAGCCGGAGTCCGCCCGCCGTCACTCGTCGCCGGTGCGGCTCAGAACTGCTGGCCGGGCATCAAGCTGCCGGGCATCAGCAGCTGGCCCTCCCATGCCTGCTGCCGATTCCATGGGAGGTCCGACTCGCGATCCGGATCGGTGGGGGTCGCACAACCGGCCAATGCCAGCAGCAGCGCGCCGGCCAGCAGCATCCAGCCCGAACCACCACGGCGCCGGCCGTTCATTGTCTGCTCACTTCGGAAGGATCGGCCAGACGCTCGGTTCCGCGCTGTAGCTGTGCAGCTCCGACATCTGCAGCGCGACCACGCCGGCCAGACACAGCACCGTCACCAGGCTGAGCACCGCCATCAGTCTAATAAAGAACACGGTCGCCCTCCCGGATCGGCGACAACTGCCAATCCCGCTCGATGTCCGCGATCGCCCAATGCTCGCTCGCCTGCATGATCCGCACCTTGCCGACGAGCTCGTCGGAGCGGTGGACCAGCATGTGGGCATCCTTCACCAGGCCGTCGCGAGAGCCGATGTCCAGCACCACGAAGTTCCACTCCGTGTTCACCGCAACGACATTGCCGGCGAGGCCGCGCGGCATCTGCTTCACGATGTTCGGGTCGTTCAGGTACCGCGCCAGCTCCACCTCCAGCCGCTGCACCTCGTCCTTCAGGTCGGCCTTCTCGTTTTCGATCTGCGCGATCCGGTTCTTGTTCTGTTCGATCGTCTTGTTGAGCTCGGCGACCCTGCCCTCCAGCTCGCCGATCTTCCTCTGCAGCTCCGCCAGCTCCGCTTCCTTCTGCGAGATCTGCTCGCGAAGACTCACGATCTCCCGGCGGGCAGACTCCAGGTCCTGGCGCGTTTTCGCGAGGTCCGCCTTCGTCTGATTCAGCTCATCGGTGGTGCGCTTCAGGTCGTCCCGGGCGGAGAAGAGTTGGTCGTAGCGATTTTCCGCGAGGGTTTCGATCACGCGCAGCTGGCGGCCCATTTCGGTCGACTGCATCAGCGCGGTGCGGTTCACTTTCTGGTCAATGGCTTCGATGTACGGCTCGCGGGCGGCGGAGAGTGTTTCGGCCAGTTCCATCGCGCTGCGCTCGAGGGTCTGCACGCTGCGCTTGAGTTCCTGACGCCGCGTGAACAGCTGGTACTCGAGCACGACCGCGGCGCCGCCCATCAGCACCAGCAACACCACCAGCACCCGGAGCACTTTTGCCATGGCCGTGATCCTCCGCCCCCTACTGCACGAACACCCGGTCGCCCGGCTGCACCGGCCCGCGCGTCCAATCGCGCTCGATGTCGCCCACCGAAATCTCGTCGCGGACGTCCGAGATACGGATGCGGCCGATCATTTCGTCGCCCCGGTGCACCAGCAAGGTCGTGTTTTTCTGCACCCCGGCGTTTTTGCCGATGTTCAGCACGACAAAGTTCCACTGCGGATCGGCGATCAGGACCTGGCCGCGCAGATTGCGCACCACGTCGCGGCTGGGGATCGGCGGCGGCAGGAAGGGGGCGAGCGCGTCCTCCAGCCGCTGTTTTGCCTCCAGCAGCTCGGTCTTGCCGCGTTCCAGCTGGGCGATCTGCTCCTTCTGCTCCGACACTTGCCGGCTGAGCTCCTCGATCTGGCTGTTGATTTCGTTCACCTTCTGGCGGGCCTGTGCGATCTGCGCGTTTTTCTGGGCCAGCTGCTCGTTCAGGCCGGCGATCTCCTGGCGTGCCGCATCGAGCTCCTGCCGGGTGCGCGCCAGCTCCTGTTGCGTGGCGGTCAGCTCATCCCGCGTCTGTTTGAGCGTATCCCGGGTGCGGAAAAGCTGATCGCAGCGAGTGGCCGCGTTCGAGGCGAGCGTGGCCAGCGGCGCGGCCATCGCGTCGCTACTGGCCAGCTGCTCGGGACGGATCGGTTCGCCGAGCGCCTCCACGTACGGATCGCGCGCGGCGGCGAGCTTACCGGAAATGCGCGAAATGCCCGCTTTCAGCGCCGCCGAGCGCCGCTGGAGCTCCTGGCGCTTCTGGAACACGTGGTACTCGAGCACCAGCGCCGCGATCGCGGCCGGGAGCGCGAGGATCAGAAACACCCGCAGCACCTTGCCCATGCTCAGACCTCCGGGCGGCTGCCACCGTGCGGCGCCGCCGGCTTATCCTGTGCATACTCAATACGAATCCGCCCCTCAATGCAACCCCGACACCCTGCCCACCCGCAGGCGATCGCGGCGCGATCCCGCCCGGCCGCCCGCATCGGCGTTGGAGCGGCGTCGTTGCCGCGGTACACTCGCGGCCGGTGACCACCAACATGAGCGAAGAACTCCAGTTCGGCAACATGGCGGTGTTCTGCGACTTCGAGAACATCGCGCTCGGTGTGCGCGATGCGAACTACGAATCGTTCGACATCCGGCCGGTTCTTGAACGACTGCTGCTGAAGGGCAGCATCCTGGTGAAAAAGGCCTACTGCGACTGGAGCCGCTACCGCGCGTTCAAAGCCGCGATGCACGAGGCCGCGTTCGAGCTCATTGATATCCCGCATCTGCGCCAGTCCGGCAAAAACAGCGCGGACATCCGGCTGGTCGTGGACGCGCTGGACCTCTGCTACACGAAACCCCATGTGCGCACGTTTGTGATCATCAGCGGGGATTCTGACTTCTCGCCGCTGGTCAGCAAGCTGCGCGAGAACAACAAGACCGTGATCGGTGTGGGCGTGCGCAACTCCACCTCCGAGCTGCTGGTCTCCAACTGCGACGAGTTCCTCTTCTACGATGACCTCGTCCGCCGCGGCGCCGCCCCCCGTCCAAGTCCGCGCGCGGAGGTCGCCGCGGGAGCGGTGCGCCGGCGCGCGCGCCCCGCATCGGCCGCTGCCGCCCCGGAACCCGGCGACCGGGCCGCGGAGGGCCTGCGGCTGGTGGTGGATCTCGCCGGCGAACTGCTCGCCGAGGGCAGCGGCCGCGACCAGGTCTGGGGTTCGATGGTGAAGCAGACGCTCAAACGCCGGCGGCCAGACTTCAACGAAAGCGCCTACGGCTTCCGCTCCTTCAACCAAATGCTCGAGGAGGCGGCGCGGCGCGGCTGGCTCGACCTGCGCCGAGACGAAAAGTCCGGCGGCTTCATCATCACCGCCGCCCGCGGCGAGCCCTCCTGACCCGCGCGCGACGCCGGGGAGGGCCCCGCCCATGGACGCCCCGCCGCGAGTGATCTTGCACGCGGACATGGACGCCTTTTTCGCTGCGGTGGAGCAGCTCGATCACCCGGAACTGCGCGGCCGCCCGGTGATCGTGGGCGCGGCGCCGAACCGTCGCGGGGTGGTCGCGGCCGCCTCCTACGAGGCGCGCGCGTTTGGTGTGCGTTCCGCGATGCCCTCCCGCCGGGCGGCCCGACTGTGTCCACACGGCGTCTTCCTGCCCCCGCGCATCGAACGCTACGAGGAGATGTCCCGGCGAGTGCTCGCGATTCTCGAGCGCTTCACGCCGCTGGTCGAGCCGCTCTCGATTGACGAGGCGGTGCTCGACGTCACCGGCGCGCAGCGGCTGTTCGGCGACGGTGTGCAGATTGCGCGCCAGATCAAGGCCGCGATCCGGGAAGAGCTGGGCCTGACGGTTACGATCGGCGTCGCGCCGAATCGGTTTCTCGCGAAGCTCGCCAGCGAGCTCGGCAAGCCGGACGGTCTGGTGGTGGTGCCGACGGGTCCGGAGGCGGTCCGGGCGTGGTTGGCGCCGTTGCCGGTCGGCCGGCTCTGGGGTGTTGGAGCGGCGACCGAGCGGCGATTGCGCCGGCATCGGATTACGACGATCGGTGATGTGGCGGCGATGCCGCTCGCCCGCCTCGCGGAAATTGTGGGGCCGGCGACCGCTCGCTGGCTGCGGGAACTTGCGGAAGGCCGCGACGAGCGCTCCGTCGGCGAAGTCGGCGAGGAGCAGTCTCTTTCACGCGAGCGGACGTTTCCCTACGACGTCGCCGACCGCGCGGTGGTGGAGGAGGTGCTGCTGGAACTGGTGGACGATGTGGGGCGGCGTCTGCGCGAGCGCGGCGTGTACGCCGGCACCGCCCGACTGAAGATCCGCTATGCGCCGTTTCGGACGGTGACGCGGCAGTGCGCGATCCGGCCGCCGGCGTGCGATGATTTTTCGCTTCGCGCGGTGGCCCGCTCGCTGTGGCGGCACGAGCGCGATGCGGCGTCGGTTCGGCTGATCGGCTTTGGTGTGGCGCGACTGTGCCGCGAGCGCGGTGGTTTGGAGCTCGGCTTCGAAGAGGTGGAGGCGTCCCGCCGGCGGCTGGAGCGCCTCAGCCACGTGATGGACGAGCTCAACCGCCGCTACGGTCCCGGCACCGTGGTTGTGCCCCGGGTGGGCGGGGACTCGCGGGGCTGAATCGTCTCGTTGAACGGAGGGGGGCAGCTAAGGGGGCGATGTTGATCCTTAGCTAACAACCCAAACCTTGAAGGTCGAACTTATTTTGATCTTGCCCTCACCGGGGCATTGTGATAAGAACAAAAAGGAAGTCTTTGCTCTGGCAAACATTGTTTTGATCTTGCCCTCACCGGGGCATTGTGATAAGTCCGGATCGCCTCGTACTCGTTGCCGATCCGTGTTTTGATCTTGCCCTCACCGGGGCATTGTGATAAGAGGCGATGCCGATGATGCCGGCGGAGACACAAGGTTTTGATCTTGCCCTCACCGGGGCATTGTGATAAGTAACCCGCCAGCCCACGCCCGAACGGCTGGCGGTTTTGATCTTGCCCTCACCGGGGCATTGTGATAAGGCAGTTGCGCGAGCCGGTAGCGCGGAAGTGATGTTTTGATCTTGCCCTCACCGGGGCATTGTGATAAGAGATGTTTTCGGGGTAGACCGCGCGGACGGGCGTTTTGATCTTGCCCTCACCGGGGCATTGTGATAAGCCGCAGTTTCCGACGACTGGAGACTCTACGTCGTTTTGATCTTGCCCTCACCGGGGCATTGTGATAAGACTGGTCGGGGCTTCGTCGCAATCGTGTCACGTTTTGATCTTGCCCTCACCGGGGCATTGTGATAAGTTCCTGGCGGCGCGGCCGGAGCTATTTGCGCCGTTTTGATCTTGCCCTCACCGGGGCATTGTGATAAGGCCACCAACTGACACCGCGACCAGATCGTGTAGTTTTGATCTTGCCCTCACCGGGGCATTGTGATAAGCGGATCGTCTGGAAAATCTGCCTCCGCGTCTCGTTTTGATCTTGCCCTCACCGGGGCATTGTGATAAGGGCGCCGGCGCAAGCGGAGACGGAGACGATTCCGTTTTGATCTTGCCCTCACCGGGGCATTGTGATAAGGACCACGGGCGGCAGCCTACCCTCGGCCCGGCGTTTTGATCTTGCCCTCACCGGGGCATTGTGATAAGGAGCCGGCGCAAGCGGAGACGGAGACGGTGCCGTTTTGATATTGCCCTCACCGGGGCATTGTGATAAGTTGAAGCCGCGGGACATGGAAGCGTCTCCGCCGTTTTGATCTTGCCCTCACCGGGGCATTGTGATAAGGGGGGCTGGTGGGGCAAACTGAAGGTGAAGGAGTTTTGATCTTGCCCTCACCGGGGCATTGTGATAAGGCTGTTGGCGGCGGCGGATCTGATATGCGGCCGTTTTGATCTTGCCCTCACCGGGGCATTGTGATAAGAGGTCGGCGGAACCGGTTGAAAATCAGCCGGTTCCGCTTACCATATCACCACGGATTCGTGTAAACGGCGAATTCTGGTGGCTGCCGCGTCGGATTCCTTGAGGACGATTTGGGCCTCCCAGACCTTCTCGTCCATCGGTAGCAGCCGAACGTCGCCCTCCACAAACTTGGCGATCCGGCGCATGTGCCGGATCACCCGTTCACACTCATGCGGCTCGCCTCTGAACAGGTAGATGCTGTACTGCACCCGCTGGGCGCCCAGCTTCTCAAACTCTTTCCGGAGAAAGGTTTGGTCCCGCGTCTCCGGACAGTCATAGGCAAGCATCACGAGCATGCAGCAGAAAGGGGTGGAACTTTTCTCTGCCGTCCAGGGATCGCACGAATGACTCGACCATCAGCCGGATGATCGAGCGCAGCCGGTAGGCCTTCTCGCGGTAGATGAACCGTTCCTCCATCATCGCGGCGAAGTGTGCCGCCATCCGCGCGGGCGTCTCGACGTCGTCGAAGTGCCGCAGCAGCGTCAACTCCACCGTGCAGCGCAATGGCTCGATCAGATCACATACCAGGCTGGGGCGGCTGCGCCGCAGCTTGTGGATCAGGCCGACGCTCGTCTCCAGTCCCGCGGCCAGGCACTGCCAGGAGATCGCGTGATAGAGAAATCCGTAGCCGTAGTTCAGCGCCACATTGAGCGGCGTCGTCGGCATCCTCCGCTCCCGCGCGAAGAGGTCCTGCTTCACCGCGTCGAAATAACGGGGCCAGAAAAACCGGGCGTATTGCGACTCGAGCCGAAGAATTCGGCTGAACGAGTTCTCCTTCAGCACCGGCCGTTCAGAGAGGGAGGGGTTGAACGAGCGCAGCATCAGGTGCTGGTTGCAGACCTTGGCGTAGAGCAGGTCGCTGGCGTACTGGGTGGCCTGCCGCGGCGTGAGCCGGCACAGCCGCCAGAGCGCGTTGGGATTCACGTGGCGTTCCCGCGGCGCCAGCGAGATCGTCGCCCATTTGCGTTGGACTCGATCCCATCGCGCGATCACGACGGGGCACTGGGAGGCCAGCCGCTCGAGCGCGGTTTCGGTCCAGCAGGCCCGGTTTGAGAAACACTGGACGCTGCCGAGCGTTGCGATCGCGATGCGGCGGTCACCGGAGATCAGGTGATCGTCTTCCACCCGAAGCATCGGGTGATCGTCAGCGAGGATCAGATGGTGGATCATTTACGGGTGGGGTGCACGGCCAGCCAGCGCGTGCTCTCGGGTTCGGAGCAGGCGCGCGAGCGTCTCGGGGTTCGACGGACTCCAAATCTTCGGTCCGGAGGGGATGACATTGCGCAAGGGTGTAGCGGAGAAGTCTCGATATTCCGCGAGTTCGAGCTCTACTTGTTTTGACGCCCTGATCGAGCGCACGCGCATCCACAAACGGGCCGTTGGCTCGCGGTTTTCGGGCGCCAACTCGAACTGTCCATCCTGGCAGGGGCCGAAGGGGACGAGCAGCAGGTCGCCTTTGCGGATGTGGCCGACCTTTTCGGTGACGCCGGCGGGTCGGTGGATGGGCGGCGGGCGTCCCCACATTCTTTTGTAGGCGGCGATGTTGCGGGCGGTGGGGATAGCAACGGACTTGTAGACCCAGACCGGCGTGCCGGTGACATCGAGCAGGGGGCGACCTGCGCGGTCGAGCTTGGGCCCGCGCCAGATTTCCAGGCGATCGAAGGTTTCGGTCGCCCCCTTGAGGCCGATGAGCCAGCCCTTGGTGTGGCCCTTTGCGCTGCGGTAGTAGCGTGGCGCGTGGGGTGCGGCGGACCGGGCGGTGGTGATGTGTGGATGGGCGGCGAAGTCCGCCTTCTGCTGCGGCAGGGGCAGCTGGAGGCGGCGGACGGGGGTGCCGTCGCGCAACCGGAGGGGGGGGAGTTCGGCTGGGCGGGGATCGTTCATCCACCGCTTGACCTCGCTGTCCGAGATGCGGTCGGGTCCCAGGCCGGCGCGTCGCAGGGCGTCGAGCAGATTTTCCGGCTCGATGTTTTTGACCACCTGGTTTTTTTCGTCCACCACTTTGACAATGGGCACGCGCTGCCAGCACTGGCCTTCCGCGCGAGGGAGGCTGACGGGCTGCTGCAGGGTGCGGGAGGAGCGGGGATGGCGCTGCCGCAGGCGGTGGACATGGCAGCGGAGAGGGTCGGCGGCTTCGACCGCGGCGATGTTGGGCGCCAGCTCCGGCAGGGGCTGCAGGTGGGGATGGCCCGCGACCGTCACGGTTTCGAAGATGCCGCCGCAGCGCACGTGGTTGAGGCCGTCGCCCGGCGGGATATTCGCGAGCACGCCGGCATCCCACATGTGATGCCGGAGGTTGTTTCGGTTTTTCAGAGGGCGGGCGGCGGGGCCATTGCCGGGAGGCAGAAAGTACTCGCCCGGCAGTTTAGCGCTCCACGCTTCGCGGCAGGCGGCGGTGAGTGGGCCCGACGGGGTGGCGACGCGTTGGCGCACCTCCAGTTCGATGCGGCGAGCGCGTTCGGTGGGGTTGGCGATGTGGGCATGCTTGCGCTCGATGCCGAGCCATTCGATCACGCGGCGTTGGAGC
Organism: Kiritimatiellia bacterium; assembly: GCA_026417735.1. NCBI lineage: Bacteria > Pseudomonadati > Kiritimatiellota > Kiritimatiellia > Kiritimatiellia bacterium. Next base: position 84,705 of record JAOACR010000010.1, on the reverse strand, counting down.
TCCCGCGCGAGCTGGGCGGTGCGCGTGAGGTTCGACCAATCCGGGCAGTCGGAGGAGGTCCAGAGGAAGACGCGACGTTTGCGTTCGCTCCAGCGCATTGGCGCGGCCAGCTCTCGCGCGCGGTCGAGACCGAGCCATTCGACGGGGGTGCGGTTTCCTTTCTGCGCGTTCGTCTGGCGGCGGGTGATGACGAGGTTTTCCATGATGGAGAGGCCGCCGCGGGACTGTGGGAAGATGTGTTCGATTTCGAGCGCCGGGGCGAGGGGGTCACGGCCGAGTGAGTCGCCGGTGTAGGGGCACTTCGCGGTGCCGTCGCTGCCGGACTGCTCGTAGAAGAGGAGCAGGCGGCGGATCTGGTTGTCGTCGAGCTGGTCGAAGTCGAGACCGAACAGTTGCGCGATTCTGCGGCGCTCTTCCCGGCGGGCTTTCAGTTCTTCGCGGATTGCGCGCAGTTGTTCGGTGTTGCGCGGCATGTCGCGGACCGCTTCGATCACGACGTAGTCGGGGACGGTGCGACCGTCGAGTTGGTCGCGCAGGTCCACCAGTTCGCCGGTGTCGAGCCGGAGCTGTCCGGCGAAGAGGCGGCGGAGCAAGCCGTGCTGGCGGGGGATGCCGTCGCGTCGGTCGCGCGGTTCGCCGGTTTGCGGATCGAACTGGCGGGGGTCGCCGAGCAGGTAGTCGACCTGCGGGTAGAGCGCGCGGCCGGCGGTGGCCTGTTTGCGCCATTCGTAGTAGCCGCAGGCGGTCAGACGTTCGCGGATGCGTTCCGGATCGAAGTCGGTTTCGTTGTCGGTTGCGAGCTTTAGCAGCACCTGGGCCGCGCTGCTACAGATGGGGGCTTTCGCGCGGAGGCGCGCGGAGGAGGGTTTCAAGAGATCGCCGAGCTGATCGAAGAAGTCCTTGTTCAGGCTGCTCTGCGACGTGGGCACCAGTCGGCCGAGATGTTGTTCGATCTGGCGGCGAAGATTCGGCGCGGTGGGCCGGCGTTGGCGGGCGGCCCACGCTTGAGCGTCGTCGGCCACGAACGAGACCGCTTCGCGCACGATGTCCGCCGTGACGTGTTGACGGGCGCCGCTGGCAAGTTCAACGCGGCGTTCTGCGAGGAACTGGAGGATCCGCCACTGCCGGATCGCCGCCTCGCCGGCCATGGAGCGCCGGTAGACGCCGGCGGGAAGGTGGCCGAGCGCGATGAGGTGGGGGGCGACCGCGCAGCGGCCCTCCTTGCGCTCCCACAGTCGGCGCGCTTCGGCCGGTGTGCGTCGGTGCAGATCCATGATGCTTTCCGCGTTTGGGTCGTAGACCTCGCCGCGCCCGTCGTGGGGGCCGATCAGCTCGCGCATCGCGTCGTCGAACCGGTTCGGCGGGAAGAAATGCCGGTGGCGTTCACAGATCTGTCGGAGGTGGGCTTTGACGAGCTCGCGGGGGAAGTTGTGACCCCGCGCGGCGGGCCGGAGGTTGGTGTGGTGTTTTTCGCGCATGTGGTCGTCCAGCATTCGGCGGATGGGGTCGCCACGGTACCGCGAAATCGCGTCAGCGATGATGCGGCATGCTTCGACCTTCTGGCTCTCCTTCAGATCGGAGCTGTCCTCGATGAGGAGTTGCAGCTCGGTTCCGTACTCCTCTGGGAGAACGCCGGTGGCGCCCCAGGCGCGGATCTTGGAGAGTTCGAGATCGTCTCCCCAGGGGTAGGTGGTGTTTTCGTCGCGGAACAGAATGTGGTGATCGTATCCGCGGTGGCGGACGCAGTGGCGGATGCAGACGACGAGCGCTTCGGGGCTGGCGAGCGGCTGCGCGCCGGCGATCGCGCGCCAGCGGTGTTCGAACGCGCGTTCGAACGCGCGGGGATTTGCCCAGAGTTGGCCGGCCTGTTGGGCGGATAGCAGCCCGTATTTCACGACCCACTCTTTCAGACGCCGATCGCGCTGCTGCCGGGCGCGGCGAGCATGGCGAACCGCCCGCAGCTGGCGGCGCATCTGCAGTGGCGCGGCTTCGGGGAGAGGAACGAGGAAAGTCCCGCGAAAGAGACACTCCGGGCCTTTTCGCAACCAGATACCGATGCCTTCCACGCCGACGTCAACGCCGAGGACCACGGCGGACCGGTAAAACTCGTGGTTCTCCCAACGCTGCAGGATCGCGCGGCGCTCTTCTGGATTGGCGGTGGACTGAGCCAATGGGCAGGCGTTCATATTGACCTCCGAAGCGCGTTAGTGGAGAATAAAAACGGATCAAAACCTGTGGCAAGGCGGGCTTCGGTCCGCCAGGGTCGGCCTGAGAGCCCAAGTCGCGAAAGCGCGCCACAACTCCGGCTTGTTCCGCGGCCGCTTTGTGCGGCCGCATTTCTTTTGAGGATTGCGGGCGTCCAAGTGGGGGAGATGCATGTTGGCCCGGGTGGAACCGGGCTCTCCATGGGGATGAGGCGGGGATGTCGGGTCGCGGCATTGTGGGGGGCGCCGTTCCACCGGCGCTGTTTTGTTGAGGGAGCGAGGCCCTCCATGGGGCGTAGGGGTTGGGTTTCGGGCGGGGTGGTCAGGGTGGTGATGGACACGCGTCCAAACGTTGGGGAGTTTGCCCAGGACGGTGTCCAAAGGTTGGAGACGAAATCCGGCACGGATTTTCGCGCGCGTTTTGTCGTCGCGGGTGGCACGGTTGTAGGGGTCGAAGATCGCGGCGGGGGGGCGTGTCCGGAAGCCGAATTCACGGGGGAGTCGTGATCCGATATATTTCGCGGATGCTCTGGATGTTGTACCAGGCATTGTTTGCGGCGGGCTTTCTCGTGCTCGCTCCGGGTCACCTCATCCGGGTTGCGCGGCGGGGGGGCGGGTGGAACCGATTTGGGGAGCGGTTTGCGCGGTACCGCGGCGATGTGCTGGCGCAGGCTCGCGCTGCGCCGCATCGCGTGTGGCTGCATGCGGTGAGCGTGGGCGAAATGCAGGTGGCGATGCATGTGATCGCGGAGTGGCGTCGCCGCGAGCCGCAACGGCGTTTCATCGTCTCGACGACCACGCCGACTGGTCGCGCGGTTGCCGAGCGAAAGCTGACGGCGGGCGACACGCTGGTGTACAGCCCGTTGGACTTTCCGGGTGTGATCCGGCGCGCGGTGGGCTTACTGCGGCCCACCGCGTTGGTGCTGTGCGAATCGGAGCTGTGGCCGAACTGGATCCGGAGCGTGGCCTCGGGGGGCGGGGCGGTCGCCGTCGTCAACGGCCGCCTGTCGGATCGTTCGTTCCCGCGATACCGCCGCTGGGCGCTGCCGATGACGCGGCAGGTGCTGCCGATGATCCGCCGGATCTGCGCGCAAAGTGACGAGGACCGGCGCCGGTTTGTGGCCCTCGGCGCTCCTCCGGAACGGGTGGAGGTGGTCGGCAGTGCGAAGTACGATGCGCCGCCCCCGGATCCCGCGGCGACCGGGGCCATCCGGGAGGCTCTGGTTGCGGTTGGCTTTCCGGCCGATGCGCTCTGGATGGTGGGCGGATCGACCTGGCCCGGGGAGGAACGGGCGCTGCTGGAGACGTTTCGCGATTGTCGGGCCCGGGCGCCGCGGTTGCGCCTTTTGCTGGTTCCCCGGCACGCGGAACGCGGCGCGGCGCTCGCCGGTGAGATTCGGCGCGCCGGATTTCATCTGTACCGGCGGCGCACGGGGGAGCGCTCGAGCGAGGCGCCGGACGTGGCACTGTTCGACACCACCGGCGAACTGGGCGCCGTGTACGGTTTGGCGGACATCGTCTTTGTCGGCAAGAGCCTGTGCGCGCATGGCGGGCAGAATCCGATCGAACCGGCGTTGTGCGGTCGGCCGATTCTTTGCGGTCCGAACATGGAGAACTTCCGGTCGATCTTGGCGGACTTTCGCGAGGCGGACGCGATCCGGCTGGTGGAGGATGCCGCGGCGCTGACGCGCGCGGTGGCGGAATGGCTGGCCGATCCGGCGGGTCGGGAGGCGATGGGGCGACGGGCGCTGGAGGTCACTCGCCGCCGCGCCGGCGCGGTCCGGCGCACGGTGGATGCGCTACAACTGATGGTGCGCGATGCGGGCTGACCACTCGATCGCATCGAGCCGCCCCGTCAGGGGAGGCAGGGGAGAATGAAGCGCGAGCTGCGCCGGCTGGCGGATGAGACGTTCGAGGTGCTCATCATCGGCGGCGGCGTCTACGGGCTGGCGACCGCCTGGACGTGCTCGCTGCGGGGTTTGCGCACCGCGCTCGTCGAGCGGGGCGATTTTGGCGGCGCGACTTCGGCGGGTTCGCTGAAGCTGGTGCACGGGGGCCTGCGGTATTTGCAGCATCTCGATTTCCGGCGGATGCGCCTTTCGATTCGAGAGCGTCGGCACATGCTCCGGATGGCGCCCCATTTGGTTCATCCGCTCGCGTTTTTGATTCCGTGCTACGGCCACGGGGTGAGAGGGCCGGAAGCGATGCGCGCGGCGTTGCTGGTGAACGACCTGATCGCTGCGGACCGCAACCGGGGCATTGACGATGCCACGCGATGGATTCCGCCGGGGCGCATGGTCACGGCCGAAGAGTGCCGGAAGCGGCTGCCAGGAGTGCGCGAGGCGGGGCTAACGGGCGGCGCGCTGTTCTGGGACGCGCAGATGTACGATTCTGAGCGTCTGACGCTCGCGTTTGCGCTGTCTGCGGCCGGCGAGGGAGCGGTGCTGGCCAACTACGCGGAGGTGGTGGGCTTCGAGCTGGCGCCGGACGGTGCGATCCGCGCCGCCCGCGTCCGGGACATCCTCGGCGGTGCGGAATTCGCGGTGCGCGCGCGGGTCTTCATCAACATGACCGGGCCATGGTCGGACATCACGGTGGCACGGCTGCGCGGGAGGGAACCCGGCCGCCGGGTGAGGCGGTCGAAAGGCATCCAGCTCATCGTCCGCCCGCTGCAATGTGCGACGGCGTTCGGCGTGGAGAGTCTTCGCGAGCGGGACAAAACCGCGAAAATCCCGCGCGGCCATCGCAGCTATTTCGCGACGCCGTGGCGCGGTCTGACGATCATCGGCACGACTGACACGCTTTTTGAGGGCGATCCGGACGACTATCGGGTGACGGAAGCGGACATTGAAGGCTTTTTGGGGGCGTTCAATGAGGCGTATCCGGGCGCCGGACTGACTCGGGCGGATGTGCGGTTCTGGTGCGGTGGGCTGAGGCCGCTGGGGGATGTGGATGCCGATCCGGACCATGTGCAGGCGTCCAACCGGCCGGAGTTTGTGGATCATGGCCGGGCGGGAGGACCGCCGAACCTGCTGACGGTAGTAGGGGTAAAGTACACGGTGGCTCGTGCGCTAGCGGAGCGTGCGAGTCGCTGGGCGGCCGAGCGGTTGGGGCGCCGGGATGAGCGGGAACCCTCTGCGACGAAGGTGCTTGCAGGTGGAGATCTGGGCTGCAGCGTGGACGAGTTTCTGCGGAGGCTCGCGCGGGACCACGGATGGGCGCCGGCGCTGGCGGAGCGGATGGGGCGGATGTACGGGCGGGCGGCCGGCGCGATCGCGGAGCTCGCGGAGCGGGAGCGGACGCTGGCAGGGGGACTGGCCGGCGCGCCACATGTGCTGAGGGCGGAAGTTGCGTATGCCTGCCGTGAGGAGGCGGCGCAGACGCTGGCCGACATCGTGCTTCGGCGAACGGGGTTGGGGGGAGCCGGCCACCCCGGCGCGGAGGCGTTGGAGGAATGCGCCGCGATTGCGGCGGCGGAGCTGGGCTGGGACGAGTCGCGCCGGCGCGCGGAACTCGAGGCGATCGAGCAGGTCTACCGACCTGGGCGCACGATGGACGGCGGAGGATCGCGATGACGATTGCAATCACGGGAAGCCACGGGCTGATTGGCTCGGCGTTGTGGGCGGCTCTGGAGGCCGAGGGCGTCCGTCCGGTACGGATGGTCCGCAGCGGAGCTGGACCGGGAGAAGTCCAATGGAATCCGACGGCGACCGGCGACCTGTCGGGGCTGGCGGGATGCGAGGCGGTGGTCCATCTCGCCGGGGCGAACATTGCGGCGGGTCGCTGGACTACAGCGCGCAAGGCGCTCTTGCGATCGAGCCGGGTGGACGCGACCCGTCATTTGGCCTGTTCGCTCGCTCGGCTTTCGCCGCCGCCGCGGACGCTGGTGTGCGCCTCGGCGATCGGTTGGTATCCGGTGGACGACGGGGGCCCCTACGAGGAATCGGCGCCGGCAGCGCCGACGTTTCTGGGAGAGCTGGTGCGGGATTGGGAGGCGGCAGCGGAGCCGGCGGCAGCGGCGGGGATGCGGGTGGTGCAGTTGCGGTTTGGGGTGGTGCTCTCGCCCAAGGGGGGTGCGCTTGCCCGGATGTTGCCGCTGTTTCGGCTGGGGTTGGGCGGGCCGATCGGTTCCGGTCGGCAGTGGATGAGCTGGGTGAGTCTGGACGACGCGGTGCGGGCGATCCGCTTTGTGATCGCAAAGGAGGGACTTCGCGGACCGGTGAACGTCACCGCGCCCCATCCGGTGATGCAGCGGGAGTTTGCAGCGGCGCTCGGCCGGGCGCTACGGCGGCCGGCCGTGCTGCCGACGCCGGCGTGGGCACTCCGGCTGGTGCTGGGCGAGATGGCGGATGCCCTTCTTTTGCGCGGTTCGCGGGTGTTGCCGCGACGGCTGCTCGAGGCGGGGTTTCAGTTTGCGCATCCGGCACTCAGACACGCGCTCGCGGCGCTGCTCTCATGAACGGCGGAGGCGATCGGCTGCCGAGCCGCCGTCACCGCCGCCCGCGGTGTGACGGATGTACGCTGCACGCGGAGCTGTGCGTGTGCGCGCAGCTGCCCCGAGTTGCAACCCCGTACCACTGGATACTAGTGCAACATGCCGCCGACCGCCGACGCCCGACGAACACCGGCCGTCTGGTCGCCGCGATGGTGGAGAACGTGGAGGTGCTCGTGTTTGCGGATCGACATGAGCGGTTTGACGAGATGCCACTGCGGGATCCGACACGCGACTATTTGCTTCTGTTCCCGGCGTTCGGCGCGGAGGAGCTTTTGCGGGGTCATCTGGAGGGGCGGGAAGGGCGGCAGCCGACGTTGGTGCTGCTCGATGGCACATGGCGGCAGGCGGCGAGGATGCGGCGCCGGATCGCGGCGTTGCGGGCGATGCGGTGCGTGCGGCTGCCGGTGGCCGCTCCGTCCAGCTGGGCGATCCGGCGCGCCGAGGATCCGGCACGCCTGTGCACGTTGGAGACGGTGATCCGTGTGGTTGCTTTGAGCGGCCGCGAGGACGAGGCGCGTCGGATGTGGGAGGCGATGAAGTGGATTGAAGGCCGTCTGATGTACATGCGCGGACGTCGGCCCACGCCCCCTTCGTTGGCGGAAGTGCGGCAGGAGCTTTCGCGAGTGCCGTCGCCGTGGGGCTTCGGCGGGCCGTGAGATCACCGGCATTGGCTCGCCGGCGTACCCCGGGCGCGGATCGAACGCGCGACCTGCGGTTTAGGAAACCGCCGCTCTGTCCAACTGAGCTACCGGGGTGTCCTTGGGCGGCAGCTTAGCGGGTGCGCTGTGCGCGCGCCAGCCGGCTGACCCACGTCTAACTGCCCTTGAGCAACAGAACCGTCACCACCGCCGCGGCGACGAGCGCCCCCACCAGCAGCACCAGCGCCGTGCCCGAGGTGGAGTCGCCGCCGCGGGGTGGGGGAGGATGCAATCCGGGTCTTCGGCGATAATGACTGCCCGTCGGCCTGCCGCCGATTTCGTAGAAACTTCTTTCCCCCCTCATCCCCTCAATCCCCCTCACGCAATGGAGGCAACCGGTCGCGGGGAATCTCCCTGGCTCGCCCGCCCGCTGCCGCACTCCGGAGCCAGCTGTCGGGGTCGAACCGACGACCTGCTGATTACAAATCAGCTGCTCTGCCGACTGAGCTAAGCTGGCTTTTTTCACATTTATCAATCGCTCCAAATCGGCAGAAAAGCAAGCGGCGGGACGTGCGCAGACGTCCGCGACGGACTCGTCCTAGCTGGGCGGTGTGCACCGGTCGGGGACCGGTCGATCGGTGCGCTTGCCAACGTGGGGGCGGATCATCCAGACTGCCACGGACCGGGCGGCAGGTTGAACGCGGACGGGCATGAGTGACGATTTGTACATTCGCCGGGTATCCTCCCCCCGCTCTCGGGGGCCGTGGTGGGCGGTCGGGCTGGCGGTTCTGGCCGCCGCAGCGGCGCTCGGGGTGCGGTGGGTGCGGCAGCGGCCGGCCAAGCCGACGCCCGCACCCGTCGGGGTCCCGGTGCCCGCGACCAATGTGGTGCCGTCGCCGCCGCCGACCAGCCCCGCACCGTTGCGGGCCACCGCCGAGCCGACGCCGGCCCCCGCGGACCCCGGCGCTGACGCGGTGCAGGCGGCGCGGGCGCTGTTCCAGGCGCGGCAGCTCGCCGCGGCGAGGGAGCGGGCGTTTCAGGCGCTTGAATCGGCACGTGAGCCGGCGGTGCGGCGTGCGGCGGAGGACCTGCTGGGGGAGATTCACATCGCGATGGTGTTTTCGCCGGCGCCGATGCCGGAAAAGAGCGACTACGTGATTCAGCCGGGCGACCGACTGGCGACGATCGCGCGCCGGTTCGGCTGCACCGTTGAGCTGCTGATGAAGGGGAACGGGCTGAAGGGAGAGGTGATCCGGCCCGGCGACCGGTTGCGGGTGCTGAGCGGTCGCTTTTCGGTGGAAGTGGATAAATCCGACAACGAGCTGGTGGTGCGGCTGAACGACCGCTTTTTTAAGCGATACCGGATCGGGACCGGAGAGTTTGACAAGACGCCGACGGGCCAGTTCACGATCACCGAGCGGATCGCGCAGCCGACGTGGTGGCGCCCGGACGGGCGGACGGTGCCCTACGGCGACAAGGAGAACGTGCTCGGGACCCATTGGTTGTCGCTGAACGTACCGGGCTACGGCATTCATGGAACGTGGGAGCCGGAGACGATCGGGCGGTCGGTGAGCGCGGGCTGCATCCGGCTGCTGAATTCGGACATCGAGGAACTCTTCACGCTGCTACCGGCGGGCACGCCGGTGGTGATTCACGATTGACTCGACGGAGGTCGTTGTGGCGGGCTACATGCTGCCGTTCGAGAAGCCGATCGCGGAGCTCGAGCAAAAGCTGCGCGAACTGCACCGCTTCAGCGAAGAGCAGGACATCGACGTTTCCGGCGAGATCCGTCGGATCGAGGAAAAAATCCGGGAGCTGCGCCGCAAGATCTATTCGGAGCTCACGCCGTGGCAGCAGGTGCAGGTGGCCCGCCATCCGCAGCGCCCGTACACCCGCGACTACATCGGTACGATGATGCGGGACTTCGTCGAGCTGCACGGTGACCGTCGCTTCGGCGACGACGCGGCGATGGTGGGGGGGTTTGCGACGATTGGCGCGCATCGCGTGATGGTGATCGGCACGCAGAAGGGGCGGGACACAAAGACGAATGTCCGGTGCCACTTCGGTTGTGCGCTGCCGGAGGGGTATCGGAAAGCGCTGCGGCTGATGCGGCTGGCGGCGCGGTTCGGTCGGCCGATCGTCACGCTGATCGACACGCCCGGCGCCTACCCGGGTATCGAGTCGGAGGAGCGTCACATCGCGGAAGCGATCGCGGTGAACCTGCGCGAGATGTTCACGCTGCCGGTGCCGATCGTGGTCGCGGTGATCGGCGAGGGTGGCAGCGGCGGTGCGCTGGGTATTGGCGTCGGCGACCGGATTCTGATCCTCGAGCACGCATATTACTCGGTGATTTCGCCGGAGGGTTGTGCGGCGATTCTGTGGAAGGACCGCGCGTACGCGGACCGTGCCGCGGCGGTGCTGAAGCTGACCGCGCGGGATCTTCTGCAGTTCGGTCTGGTGGATGAGATCGTGCCGGAACCGGAGGGCGGTGCGCACGCGGCGCCGGCGGTCGCCGCGACGCTGCTCTCGGCGGCGATCACGCGCGCGCTGGACGAGCTGGTGACGGTGCCAGCGGCGGAGCTGATGGAGCGGCGGTATCAGAAGTTCCGGCGGATGGGGGTCTGGATCGAGGAGGCCGGGGCGCCCGCTGCGCCGGAGCCGGCGGGCCAGCGGTAGGCGCGCTACTCGAGGATGTTCATCGCCTGCTCGGCGGCGCGGCAGCGCCGCAGCTGGGCCTCGTACTCCGCGACTACGTTGGAGGCGATGTTCGCGAGCCGCGCGAGTCGAAGCGCTTCTTCGGCGGCGCGTCGGGCGCGAGCGTATTCGCCGGAGACGTAGTAGCTTTCCGCGAGCGTGCTCCACACCCGATAATCGAGCGGGGCCATCACGAGCGCTTGCTGTGCGTGAGCGAGCGCGCGCCGCCCGTCACGGAATCGGATGTCCCGCGCGGTCGCATGCAGCCAGGCGAGGTTGTTGACCGCAAAATAGTCGCCCGGGTCCAGCTCGATCGAGCGGGCCAGCACGTTGGTTGCCTCCGCATACTGCTCGGTGGCGATCAGCGAGGTACCCAGACCGAACAGCGCGCGGCGGTTGCTCGGATCCACCTGCAGCGCCTGGCGAAAGGAGGCGATTGCGCGCTCGTGGTCGCCGATGCGTGCGTGGAAAAAGCCCTCCTCCGCGATCGCATTTGCGCGTCGTTCGGCCTCGGTCTGAGGCTGGCGGGCGAACGGCGTGGTCACCGTCGGCACCGCATTCGTGCGGGCGGGCGGTGTGGCGGTGTCCGCTGCGCCTGCGGGGCGAGCGAACGCGAGCACCACGATCAACAGTCGGTAGGGCCAGTGGCGCCGGTCTGCCCGCCGACGATGCGCACCGCCAGATCGCATCAGCGATTTCATGGTTTCAGCTCCACCATCGCAGAAGGAGGGTCGAGCGCAAGCACCCTCGCGCCCGGCGGCGGGAACACGCGAATCCGGGTTTCCACCGGACGGTCCGGTTGAACTGACGAGGGTTCGACGAACGCGCGTACCTCGTCCTCCGACATCCGCTCGAGCAGCGCGGCCGGCCCCTGGAGGGTCACCCGGACGGTCGCCGGGCGTACCTCCAGCCGACATCCGCGGCCAGGCGGCATGAGCGCCTGGATCGGCACCGCGTCCAGCACGCGCTGCGCCGCGTGTTCGACGATCAGCACCTCGACGTTGACGCGATCGGGCTCGAGCCGTGCGGACGGCACGCCGGCGGGCGGCACCACCGCCGCGCGCACTCGGAACGAGGTCAGCCGGCCCTGCAGATCAATCGGGGAGGTTCGAAGCCATTCGATCTCTTCGAGCCGGGACAGCGGACCGCGCAGACGCACCGCGGCGGGGGTGCAGGTGACCGCGCCGATCTCGTAGCCTTGCGGTGGCGCATCTTGGAATTCCGCCCGCACCGGCACCATCCGTTCCCCCTCCCGGTCTACGCTGAACGCGATGCGACCGGGTTCAATCCGGACCGGGCGCGCGCCGCCGGAGGAACGAACGTGCCGGGGTCGCAGTTCCACCACCTGCCGGCCGTGCTCGTCCGGCGGCACGCCCGGCGGCGCGGGCACTTCGATGAGCACGCTCTGCCGCTCCAGCTGCGCGAGGTCCGACTGCGCACCGCGAAACCACACGTCCGCCATGTCTGCGGACTGTTCAAGCACGGTGATGCCCTGCGCGGTGACGACCCGGATCGGCACGTCGCGGACCACCGTTTCGAAGCTGATCGCCTCTCGGACCGTGGCCCAGACGATCGTCGCCAGCACGACGGACAGCACCATCGTCCAGCGGCGCGTCCGCCGCTCGCGCAGGTCCGCTGCCAGGGTTGCGCCGTCAGTCATTCGCCTCTCCGAGCGGGACGGCGTCGCCGCGGTATGCGCGGAAGGCGCCGCGCCGGCGGGCGCGGTGCAGCACGGCGGTGAGCACGCGCCGCAGCCGCTCCTCGTCCAGACCGCGGCTGAGTCGCCCGTTCAACGCCACCGAGACCGTGCCGGTTTCCTCCGACACCACCACCACGATCGCATCCGTTTCTTCGGAGAGACCGATGGCGGCGCGGTGCCGCGTGCCCAGCGTGCGCACCGCCTCGCTCTGCTGGGTGAGCGGAAACACACAACCCGCCGCAACGACGCGCTGGTCGCGGATGATCACGCCGCCGTCGTGGAGGGGGGTGTGCGGATGGAAAATCGTCGCGAGCAATTCCGGCGTGACGCGCGCGTCGAGCGGCTTGCCGGTTTCCTGCACCGCGCGGGTACCGATCTGCCGCTCGATCGCGATCAGCGCACCAATCTTGCGCTCGGAGAGCAGCATCGCGGCCTGGACCACCGCGTCCACGAGGCTGCGTTCGTCCGCGGTGATGCCGAACGCGGGCGACTTGCCGAGCTCCGCCAGCGCGCGTCGGATTTCGGGCTGAAAAATGATCACGAGCCCGACCGCGAGGTAGACGGAGAACCGCTGCAGCAACCAGAACAGCACCTCCATCCGGACGACCCGCGTCAGCAGGGTCAACAGCAGCACCACCACGACCAGGCCGGTCAGCACCTGCGCGCCGCGCGTGCCGCGGAAAAACCGGATCGTGTAGTAGAACGCGAACGACAGGACCGCGATCTCCAGCACACCCGACACGCCCGGCCGCGGCCATCGTTCAACCCAGGTCCAGTCCATCTGGCTGCGCCCCGCTCGCCATCGTATCCGCCACGCGAACGGCGTCGCAAGTTTCGCGCACGTCGTGCGCCCGCACCACCGCCGCGCCCAGGTAGACCGCGATCGCAGCCAGCGCGACGCTTCCTGCGACGCGCTCGGCGACCGGACGGCCGGTGAGATGACCGACGATGCTTTTGCGGGAGACCCCGATCAGCACCGGCCGGCCCAGCGCGGTGAGCTGCGGAATCGCACGCAGCAGCGCGAGGTTGTGGGCGGCCGTTTTCCCGAATCCGATGCCGGGATCGACCACGATCGCGGACGGGTCCACCCCCGCGGCGACCGCCGCCTCGACTCGTTGCTGTAGGAAGTCGCGCACTTCCGCGACGACGTCGCGGTAGCGAGGGTCCTGCTGCATTGTGGCGGGTTCGCCGCGCATGTGCATCAGCACGACACCGGCGCCAAAGTCTCGCACGACGGCGGCCATTTCCGGATCGCGCAGCGCGGAGACGTCGTTCACGACGCGGGCGCCGGCTTCGAGAGCGGCGCGGGCGACCGCGGCCCGCCGGGTGTCGACGGAGACGACCATGTGCCGATTTTCGCAGAGCCGGCGCACCACCGGCAGTACCCGACGCAGCTCCTCCTCGGGCGGTACCGGCGCGGCGCCGGGGCGGGTAGATTCACCGCCCACGTCAATGAGGTCGGCGCCCTGCTCGGCCATCGCCTGGGCGTGCGCGACTGCGCGCTCGGTGTCGAGGTACCGGCCGCCGTCGGAGAAAGAATCGGGTGTCACGTTAAGGATGCCCATCACGAGGGTGCGGCGTCCGTCGAAGAGCACATCGCCGCAGCGCCACGGAGGGTGGGGGGCAGGTTGGGCCGCGCCGCTCATCCGGGGGCCGGTGGCGGCGGTGGCGCGGCGGCGCCGGCGGGGGGGGGCGGGGTGGCGTCCGCGGCGCGGCGCTCGGCGTCTGTCAGGATCCGGCCGTGCCGGACGATGTCCGCGACGTCCTGACCGTCGAGCGTCTCGCGGGCGAGCAGCTCGCGGGCGACGCTGTGCAGCGCCGTGTTGTGTTCGGTGAGGATCCGGCGCGCCTCCGCATAGCATTCCATCAGGATTCGGTGCACCTCTGCATCAATCCGGCGGGCCGTTTCCTCGCTGTAGGTCTGCGTGCGGGAGATTTCCCGGCCGAGGAAGAGCAGCTCTTCGCGCTCGATGTAGGTTTGGGGGCCCAGCGCGTCGCTCATGCCCCACTCGCACACCATCATCCGGGCGATCTGGGTCGCCTGACGGAAGTCCATCTGCGCGCCGGTCGTCACGTCGCCAAACACGAGTTCCTCCGCGACACGACCGGCCATGAGCCCCTGGATCATCTTCAGCAGTTTCGAGCGGCTTTCGGTGTAGCGGTCGCGTTCGGGCAGCTGCATCGTCGCGCCGAGGGACTGGCCGCGCGGAATGATAGTGACCTTGTGCAGCGGCTCGGCGCCGGCCACCTGCATCACGACTGCGTGACCGGCCTCGTGGTATGCGGTGAGGCGGCGCTCGTGTTCGTCCGGCAGCCGGCTGCGGCGCTCGCGGCCCCAGCGGACCTTGTCGCGCGCCTCTTCGAGATCCCGGTGCTCGATGTACTCGGCGCCGCGGCGAGCGGCGAGCAGCGCGGCCTCGTTGATGAGGTTTTCGAGGTCCGCGCCGGAGAACCCGGGCGTGCCGCGCGCGATCTTGCGCAGGTCGGCATCCGGTCCCAGCCGGAGACGACGGGCATGAATCCGGAGAATTTTCTCGCGCCCCTCGAGGTTCGGCAGATCCACGAAGATCTGCCGGTCGAACCGGCCGGGCCGCAGCAGCGCGGGGTCGAGCACGTCGGGGCGGTTCGTCGCGGCGATGATGATGACGCCTTCCTTCGTGTCGAACCCGTCCATTTCGACCAGCAGCGCGTTCAGCGTCTGCTCGCGCTCGTCGTGACCGCCGCCGATGCCGCTGAAACGGCTGCGGCCAACCGCATCGATCTCGTCAATGAAGATGATGCAGGGCGCATGGCGTTTGCCTTGCTCGAACATGTCGCGCACGCGCGAGGCGCCGACGCCGACGAACATCTCGACGAAGTCCGAGCCGCTGATGCTGAAGAACGGAACCTGCGCCTCGCCGGCGATCGCCTTCGCGAGCAGCGTCTTGCCGGTGCCGGGCGGGCCGACCAGCAGCACGCCCTTCGGGATGCGGCCGCCGAGACGCTGAAACTTCTTCGGGTTTTTCAGGAATTCGATGATCTCCTGCACCTCCTCCCGCGCCTCGTCGATGCCAGCGACGTCGTCGAACGTGATCCGGTTCTTCATCCGGGTGAGCAGCTTGGCGCGACTCTTGCCGAAGCTCATCGCGCCGCGCCCGACCATTCGCATCTGCCGGATGAACAGCACGTAGAGCAACCCCATCAGCAGCAGAAACGGCAGCGCGCTGGTGAGCATTTGCCAGACGACGGGGTTCTGCGGCCGGAACCGGAACGGCACGCCGTGCTCGGCCAGCCACTGGGGCAGGCTGTCGGTGACGATCACATCGGTTCGGAAGGGCTGTGCGCGGCCACCCGCCAGCGTGGGCTTCAGCCGGCCGGTGATGTACTGGACGCCGGAGACCTCCAGCACAATTTCGCAGCTTTCGATCAGGTTGCTTTCGACCAGCTGCACAAACTCGGGGTAGTAGCTGAGCCGGCGCGGACGGTCCGCAGTCTGCGAGAAAAAGTGGAACAGGCTGAAAAACATCAGCAGCAGCAACAGCCAGACCAGCATGCCGCGCATCGGCATGCGCTGGCCATTGGGCAGCTCGTCGCGATCGGGCTTGAATTCCGGCTCGTCCACAGCGGTCTCCGCAATCTTCGCATGATACTATGCGCGGCAGGCGGCCGCCAGCCGCCGCGGTCGTGCGTGGCGCGCGTCGCGGTGCAAGAACGCCGGCGGTCTCGGGGAGATGCGGCGATGAAGGGTGCGAAGTACACGCTGGGGCTCGACTACGGTACGAATTCGGTGCGCGCGCTGCTGGCGGATGTCGAGGACGGCCGTGAGGTCGCGTCGGCGGTGTGGACCTACGCGCACGGTGAGGAGGGCGTGGTGCTTTCGCGCGATCCGAACTTTGCGCGGCAGCATCCGGCCGACTACGTGGAGGGCGCGGTGAGGGTGATCCGTGCGGTGCTGGCGGCGGCGCGGCGGTCCGTGCGCGGCTTCCGGTCGGAGCAGGTGGCGGGCATCGGCGTGGACACCACCGGCAGCACGCCGATGCCGGTGGATGCGGCGGGCCGGCCGCTGGCGCTGCAACGCCGCTGGGCGGCGCATCCGGCGGCGATGGCGTGGCTGTGGAAGGACCACACCGCGGCGGCGGAGGCGGCCGAGATCACCGAGCTTGCGCGGGCGATGCGCCCGCACTATCTGGCGAAGTGCGGCGGCACGTACTCCAGCGAGTGGTTTTTCAGCAAGATCCTCCACTGTCTCCGCACCACGCCCGAGGTGTTCCGCGCCGCCCACCTATGGGTGGAATGCTGCGACTGGGTGCCCGCGTTGCTGACCGGCACCGAGGCGCCGGACCGGCTCACCGTAGGCGTGTGCGCCGCCGGGCACAAAGCGATGTACAGCGACGAGTGGGGGGGCTACCCGGACGCGGAATTTCTCGCGCGGCTCGATCCCGCACTCGGCGCACTGCGCGAACGGTTGCGGCCGCGAGCGGCCGCGATCGACCAGCCCGCCGGTCGGCTGACCGTCGAGTGGGCGCGGCGCACCGGTCTGCCGGCCGGCATTCCGGTGGCGGTGGGCGCGCTGGATGCACATCTGGGCGCGGTCGGGTCCGGCGTGGCGCCGGGCACGATGGCGATCATCCTGGGCACCAGCGCCTGCCACATGATGGTGGTGCCGCCGGGCGGCGCGGTGCCGGACATCCCGGGGCTGTGCGGGATTGTGCGCGGCAGCATTCTGCCCGCGCACGTCGGACTGGAGGCGGGCCAGTCGGCGTTCGGCGACATCTTCAACTGGTTTGTGAACCACGTGCGGCCGCTCGGCCGTGCGGGCACGCACGAGGCGCTGTCCGCCGCGGCCGCGCGGCTGCGGCCAGGCGAAAGCGGCTTGCTGGCGCTGGACTGGAACAACGGCAACCGCACCGTGCTGGCGGACCCGCGGCTCGGCGGGCTGCTGGTGGGCCAGACGCTGTACACGACGCCCGCGGAGATCTATCGCGCGCTGATCGAAGCGGCCGCGTTCGGGACGCTGCGCATCATTGAGCGGTTTGAGGAATTTCAGATCCCGGTGCGCAGCATCGTCGCGTGCGGCGGCATTGCGGAAAAGAATCCGCTGGTGATGCAGACACTCGCGGACGTGACCGGTCGACCGATTCGCGTTGCGCGCTCCTCGCAGACCTGTGCGCTCGGCGCGGCGATCGCGGCGGCGGTGGTCGCGGGCGTGTATCCAGACGTGCCGTCCGCCCAGGCCGCGATGGCGGGGACGCGACCGGGCGCGTATCGGCCGCGGCGTGGCGCGCACGCGGTCTATCGCGAGCTCTACGAGCTCTACCGCATGCTGCACGACGCGTTCGGCACGCCGGAGGGAAACGGCCGGCTCTACCCGGTGATGAAGCGTCTGATCGAGATCCGCGAGCGGGTTCGCCGTTGAGGGAGGTTCGGCGGGCCGCGATTCAGGCGAGGCCGGCGCGCCGCATCAGATGCCGACGGGCGTCGCGGGCGTCCGCGGGCAGACGCTCCGCGTCGATGGTGGTGAACTGGCCGTTCTCGTAGAGGATGCGGCCGGCCGCCATCGTGAGCGAGACGCAACCGGGATGTGCGGAGTACACCACGGCGGTCGCGGGGTCGGAAGCCGGCAGCACCGCCAGGTCGTCGAGCTCGATCAGAACAACGTCCGCGCGCCATCCGGGCTCGAGCCGGCCGACCACGCCACCCCACCCCAGTGCCGCGGCGCCCCCCTCGGTGGCCAGACGGACGATCTGGCGGGCGGGCAGCGCGCCGGGCCCGCGCCGAACCGCTTGCGCGAGACCGGCCAGCCGCATCTCTGCGAACATGTCGAGCCGGTTGTTGCAGGCGGCACCGTCTGCGCCCAGCGCTACCGCGACGCCCTCCGCGAGCATTTCCGGCACCGGCGCGATTCCCGAGCCCAGCTTCCAGTTGGCGGAGGGGCAGTGGACGACGTGGGTGCGGCTGTCGGCCAGAATGGCGCGCTCGGTCCGGTCCGCGTGGACGCAATGCGCCAGCAGCACGTCGGGGCCGGCAATGCCGCAGTCGCGCAGATAGGCGATGTTGTCGCGTCCGGTGTGCGCGCGGACCCACTCGATCTCCGCAAGCTGTTCCGACGCGTGCGTGTGCAGCCGTAGCCCTCGGTCGCGCGCGAACGCGGCCGCCTCGACGAGGTTCGGCTCCGAGCAGGAGAGCGCAAACCGGGGCGCGACCGCCGGGCGCAACCACTGACGGTCACCGCTCAGCGAGACCAGCGCGTCGCAGGTGGCCAGCGCCTCGTCGATCGGCACCGCGAGCGGTGGATAGCCGCCGGTCTCATCCATCAGGCAGTGGCCGACCAGCCCCGGCAGCCCGATGCGCGAGATGGTGTCCAGCACCACCTCGGTGCCGCGCACCGTTTCGATCGAGGCAAAACCGGTCGTGCCGCTCCGGATCATTTCCGCGGCGGCGAGTCGCGCGGAAATCTCGAGCGTCGCGTCGGTGTGTGCGGCCTCCAGCGGCCAGATGTATTCGCGGAGCCAGCGCAGCAGGGGCAGGTCCTCCGCGAGGCCGCGGAAAAGGGTCTGGCACAGATGCACATGCGCGTGGATGAACCCCGGCATCGCGAGCGCGCCGCCCGCGTCGATCACTGTGCGGGCACGGGCGGTGAAGCGTCCCACCCGCTCGATCCGTTCACCCACCACCAGGATTGAGCCGTCCGGAATCAGCTCCGCATCCCAGGCGGGCCACACGCGCGCGTTGCGAATGAGAAGGGTGTCGTCGGCGCTCATCCGCGCCACCATCGCCGGCGATTCGCGGCGGTGTCAAGCGACGGTGCGGAGCGGGGGGCCGGAACCGACCGATGGCGGGGCGGTTTGCTCGCGGTGTGGCGGCGCCGGTATTGTGGTGAGCCGGGCGGAGGGGCGGGAGTCCGCAGATGGAACGAGGAAGGCTGAGCGAGGCGGCCGGGTCGGGACGGATCCTGGTGGCCGACGGCGCCTGGGGTACGCAGTTGCAGGCGAAGGGACTGGCGCCCGGCGAATGTCCGGAACAGTGGTGTGTGGAGCACCCCGAGCGTGTCGCGGAGATCGCGCGCGCGTACATTGAGGCCGGCGCGGACCTCATCGAGACCAACAGTTTCGGCGGCAACCGGCTGCGGCTGGCGGATCACGGTTTGGGGGACCGCGCCTCCGAGCTGAATGAGGCGGCCGCGAGGATTTCGCGCGCCGCGGCGGGGGAGGTGCGATGGGTGGTGGGGTCGGTCGGTCCGAGCGGCCGACTGCTGATGATGGGGGATGTTGGCGAGGCGGATCTGTATGAGGCGTTCCTCGAGCAGTCGCTCGCACTGTTGCGCGGCGGCGTGGATGCGATTTGTGTCGAGACCATGAGCGCGACCGACGAGGCGGCGATCGCGGTGCGCGCTGCGCGCGATGCGGGCGCGCGGGAAGTGATTTGCACGTTCACGTTTTCGCCCGCCGCGGCGGGCGAGCACCGCACGATGATGGGGCATGATCCGGCCGAGGCCGCGCGGGCGGCGTTGGAAGCGGGCGCGGACATCATCGGCGCCAACTGCGTTGCCGGCGGCGAGGCGGCGTTGGCGGTGGTGCGGGCGATGCGCGCCGCGGAGCCTTCGGCGCCGATACTGGTGCAGCCGAACGCCGGCCTGCCGACGATCGTTCGGGGGCAGCAGAGCTGGCCGGACGCGCCGGAGACGTTCGCGGCGTGGTTGCCGCGCCTGGCGGAGGCAGGCGCCACGATCATCGGCGGCTGCTGCGGCACGACGCCCGCCCACGTGCGCGCGCTGCGGGCGGCGGCGGACCGGTGGATGCGCGAGCGCGCCGCTTCGTGAAGCGGGCATGGACATTCATCGGCGGCGGCGCGGTCGCCGGCTACTACGGCGCGGCACTCGCGCGCGCCGGTCACCCGGTGAGCTGGCTCCTGCGCACCGGTGCGGACGTGTGGCGGCGGTCGGGCCTGGAGGTGGAAACGGGCGGCGAGCGGTGGCACATCGCCGCGCCCGCCGCGTTCGAACGGCCGGAGGAGCTGCCGGCCGCGGACGTCGTCGCCGTGGCGATCAAGACCACCGGCAATCGCGAGCTGCCCCGACTGCTGCCGGCAGCGCTGAAGCGGCCGGAGGCGGTCGTGCTGATGATGCAAAACGGCCTCGGAGCGGAGGAGGATGCGCTGGCGGCGGTGCGGGGCCATCCGGTGCTCGGCGGGCTTTGTTTTCTCTGCAGCCAGCGCGTCGCGGTCGCGCGCGTCCGGCACCTCGACTACGGGAAGGTCACCGTGGCCGGCCATCCGGAGAGCGCCCCTCCGGCGGTGCTGGCGGAGGCGGTCCAGGCGGTGGTGAGCGATCTGGCCGGCGCCGGCATCGAGACCGAGCCGGCCACGGATCTGCTCGAAGCGCGATGGAAAAAATTGCTGTGGAACGTGCCGTTCAGCGGGCTGTGCGTGGTGCTCGGCACCGACACGCGCGCGCTGGTGGAGACGCCTGCGACGCGCGCGCTGGCGCGTTCGCTGATGTGCGAGCTGCAGGCGGGCGCCCGCGCGTGGGGGCGGCACATCGCCGACGCGTTTCTCGATCACATGTTTGAACTCACGGACCGCATGGTGCCCTATGCGCCGAGCATGAAGCTCGATCACGATGCGGGCCGCCCGATGGAAATCGAGGCGATCTATGAGCGGCCGGTTGAGGCCGCGCGGCGCCGCGGGGTCGTGATGGCGCGAGTGGAAATGCTCGCGCAGATGCTGCGTTTCTGCGAGATGCGCCGGCGCGCCGCCGGCGGGCAGGTGCGAGGATGAAGGCGAGGGAGGGCTGGGGCCGGTGGCGGGGATGTGGGCGATGGGGCTTGCGGCGCTCGGCGGGCCGGAGGCGCCGGACGGACGGCTATCGCTGCTCGCGGAGCTGGGCGTGGAGCCGCCGCGGTGGTTTGCGCCGTGGGTGGAGCGGGCGTTGTGAGAACGTCCGCGCCGGCTTGAGGGCGCTGCCGCACTCCGGCCCGAACTTTAGCGGCGTTGGGCGAGCCGCGTGCGCTGGTCCGGCCGGCTGCGGACGCCGGCGGGTGGAGGTGGTGGGTGAGCCGGCGCAGCTGGAGCAGCAGCGGCTGAAACGCGACGATCAGTTTACGCTGGACTTCGGTGAGCACCTCGTCGGCCGCTCCGCGCTGTAGATCGGTCCGCCCGCCCATCCGATTGACGCGCCGGTGCGGTTGCGGGCGGTCTTTGTGGAAAGGCCCACGGAAGCGGGCGAACCCTTCGATCTCTATCCGGCGAGCCTCGCGCGCTCATCGCTGCAGGATGAGGTCGTCAACGTGGACGACGCGCTGGCGGAGATCTGGTCGCCGCGGCGGTACGCATTCCGAATATGTGCGCGTCGAGGTGCTGCCGGGCAGTCCGCACGCCCGCGCGATCGTGCGCGCGCCGCGGGTAGAGGCGGTGACCTCGGCGGACGAACGCGGCATGCCGCTCGCGCCGTCGGCGCTCACCGAGCGGCAGCAGCGGATTCACGAGTTGCCCCGATGCACGCTGCGCAACTGCATGCCGACGGCGGTGGAGGACGGCCCGAAACGCGACCGGTGGCTGTGGTTGGGCGACCTGCGCCTGCGGGCGGAACTTCGCGACGTTTCGGAACTGCGAGCTTGTGCGGCGATGTCTCCACCTGCACGCGGGCACCGCGACCGCCCGCGGTCTGCTCGCGACTTGTCAGGTCGAGCGAACGGAGCCGGTGCGGGGTCGCAACAATATCCTTGACGCCCCCGCGCTGTTTGCGCCGGCGCCGTTGGTGTATCTCGAGGCCAGCGGCGACCGCGACACCGCCGCGGAGCTCTGGCCGGGGGCGGCCCGGCAGCTCGAGTTCCCGCTGGAGCCGGTCGGGCCGGACGGTCTGTTGCGCGATGCCAAGAGCTGGTGGTTGTTCGTGGACGGGGATCCGGGGCTGGACTGGGAGGCGGCGGAGCCGGCGACGATCCTGTTTGGGCTGCGTGCGACGCTCGAGCTAGGCCGCCAACGGGACCGCGAGGGAGATGTGTGGTTTCTGCCGGCGGAGATTGCACGGATGAGGGGAGCGGCCCGCCGGCATTTGTGGGACGAGTCGCTGGCGCTTTTCGTCAGCGGGGCCTCGCGTCAGGTCTCCTGGGCCTCGCAGGCCTGGATGGTGCCGGCGGGCGTGCTGGAGGGGCCGGCGGTGCATGCGTTGTGACCTCGGCTGTGCGCACCCCGGTGACGCCTTATCTAGTGGTGGAGGCGGGGTGGCGGTCGGAGCGCTCGAGCGAGGCGCCGGAGCACATCGAGCGATACTGGGGCGGGAGGATCGAGGGGGGCGCCGACGCGTTCTGGTGAGGTTTGGGTGGCGGCGAACGAGCGCGGGCCGTCCTACCAGAGCCATCTGGTGAACAGCGACTGCGACGTCTGGTGCTGCACGCCCTCTTGGTTCCTTCGGGTGCCGCCGCTGGGGGCGCAGTGAGGCCGCTGCGGCGGCCGCCGGAGGTTTGCGGCCGGGCGCGGGCGGCGCGATAATATTCAGCATGGCACGCTGCCGTCCACGCAGAGCTTGGTCGGTCCTTGCGGGTGCGCTCTACGGCGCGATCGCGGGGGCCGCGCCGGCGCCGCGGCCCGAGGTGGCGGCGCAGGACGAGGCGTACGCCGGCATTGCGAAGTTCGCGGAGGTGCTGCTGCAGGTGCGGCGGCACTACGTGGACACGAATCGCACCTCGTACGCGGAGCTGATCAACGGTGCGATGCGCGGGCTGATTGCGTCGCTGGACGAGTACTCCGAGTTCATGGACTCGGCGGAGTATCGCGCGATGCAGGAGGACACGGAGGGCGAGTTTGGCGGGGTGGGACTGGTCGTTGGTATGCGGGAGGGCGCGCTGGTGGTGATCTCGCCGATTGACGGCACGCCCGGCGCGAAGGCGGGACTGCGCAGCGGCGATCGGCTGGTGGAAATCAACGGACGTCCGACGTCCGAAATGGATCTGGGCGAGGCGGTGCGGCTGATGCGCGGGCCGCCGGGCACGACGGTGCGCATCAAGGTACTGAAGCCCGGCCGCCCCGAGCCGGTGGAGCTGGTGTTGCAACGCGCGAAGATCGAAGTGGACAGCGTCGAGTCCGTGCGCGTATTGGGCGACGGGATCGGCTACGTACGCATCACGCAGTTCGATGCGCGAACCGCGGAGATGCTCGACCGCGCGCTCGCACGGCTGGAGCGGGAGGGTGCGCGCGCGCTGATCCTCGACGTGCGGAACAACCCTGGCGGGCTGCTGGAGAGCGCGGTGGAGGTGTGTAGCCGGTTTCTGCCGCGCGGCCGGATGGTGCTGATCACGCAGGGACGCGACGAGCGGCAACGCCAGACGTTCCTCACCCGCGCGGCGCCGAAGGTATACGAGTGGCCGATCGCGGTGTTGTTGAACGAGGGCAGCGCGAGCGCCGCGGAGGTCGTCGCGGGCTGTCTGCAGGACCATCGCCGCGCCGTGTTGATTGGCGAGCGCAGTTTCGGCAAGGGGTCAGTGCAGTCGCTATTGCCGCTCTCGGACGGCTCCGCGTTGCGGCTGACGACCGCGCGCTACTACACGCCGAACCGGCGGATGATTCACGAGCTGGGCATTGAGCCGGACGTGCTGGTGCCCTGGGCGGAGCAGGAACTCGGCCGCGCGAACGACGCGCCGATGTCGCCGTCGTCGGACCCCCAGCTGCTGAAGGCTGCGGACATGTTGCGGGGGGTACTGAAGTACGGCCAGCCCGCGACTGGACCTGGTCGCGCCGGATGACGCCCCCCTCCGCCACCCCACGGCCCGCTGGAGCGCGGTCCCATGTTGCCCGACCTGCAAGCCTGCCTGCTGTGTGATGACGTACGGCAGGAGCGCAACGGCAAGTTCATTTTGATTGGACTGTTCGACGTTGTCGGTTCTGCGACGTTTCCGTTCGTGTACCCGCGGATGTTCGTCGTGACCCGCTGGTGCAGCGGCGAGGGCACCTTTCATCAGCGCACGCGAATTCTTGCACCCGACCAGACGACCGTGGTGATGGAGGGCCAGCCGATCCCGTTCCATCTGCCCAATCCCCAAGCGACCGCGACGAACGTCGAAGTGTTTGTGAACAAGGTGATTCAGACCGAGGGGCCGCACTGGGTCGAAGTGCTGCTCGAGGGGGACCTCAAGATCCGCTTCCCGCTGCTGGTGCAGCGGATCACTCAGCCGCCTCCGCCGGGTCTGGTGTAGCTCGGTGCCGGTGCGGCCGGCCCTTCCGATGAGCGACCGTTGGACGAGAGAAACCATTGAGGTGTCCGGGCTGGTGCAGGGTGTCGGATTCCGCCCGGCGATCGCGCGGCGGGCGCGCGCGGTGGGTCTGCGCGGGAGCATCTGCAATCGGCGCGGCACGGTGCGGTTGATTCTCGAAGGACCGTCCGAGCGGGTTGCCGCGTTTGTGAAGGCGCTCCGCGACCACGCGCCGCCGCGCGCTCGGATTGAGCGGATCGAGCTCGTCGCGCGCGAAACGATTCCGGCCGCGGCCGCTTCGCCCGATTTTCGCGTGGTGGACAGCGACCTCCGCGAGCTCGCCCGCCCACAGGTGCCGCCGGATCTGGCGATGTGCGCGGCATGTCGGGCGGAGGTGCTCGATCCGGCGGACCGGCGCCACGGCTATCCGTTCACCACCTGCTGCGACTGCGGTCCACGCTACACGGTCATCGGCGACATGCCGTACGACCGGGAGCGAACGACGATGTCGGTGTTTCAGCTCTGTGAGGAGTGCCGGCGCGAGTACGAGGACCCCGCGTCGCGGCGGTACCACGCCGAGAGCATTGCGTGCCCGCGTTGCGGTCCGCGGTTGTGGGCGACCGATCCGGCGGGGCGGGTGCTGGAGGGTGATCCGATCCGGCTGGCCCGCGCGACGCTGGCCGGCGGCGGCATTGTCGCGCTGCGGGGGCTGGGGGGGTTCCTGCTAGCGGTCGACGCATTGAACCGCGGTGCGATCCTGCGGTTGAGGGAACGCAAGCGCCGGCCATACAAGCCGTTCGCGGTGATGGCCGCGTCGCTGGCGGCGGCGGAGAAGTTCTGCGTAGTGTCCGGCGTCGCCGCGGAGCTGCTGGGCTCCGCGGAGGCGCCGATCGTGATCCTCGAGCCGCGCGGCGAGGGGGCGCTGCCGGTGGAGGCGATTTCTCCCGACGTGCGGACCGTCGGCGTGATGTTGCCGGCCACCCCGCTGCAGCTGCTGCTGGCGGTGCCCATCGGTGGCGATCCAGTGCCCGTGTTCGAGCTGTTGGTCATGACCAGCGGCAACCGCAGTGGAGCGCCGATCTGCCTGGACAATGCCGGTGCGCTTCGGGAACTGGGCGCAGTCGCAGACGTGTTTCTGCTGCACGATCGCGAGATCCGGTTCCGCGCGGACGACTCGCTGGTGGCGTTGCGGGATGGCCGGCCCCAGCTGTGGCGGCGCGCCCGCGGGTATGCGCCACGTCCGCTCCCGTTGGCCCGCCCGCTGCGCCGGGCCGTGCTGGCGATGGGCGCGGAGCTGAAGAATGCGATCGCGGTGGGAGCCGGCGCGGAGGTGTACCTGTCCCCGCACATCGGTGATCTGGAGGACCCGGACGCCGTGGATCAGTTGCGGAGAGTCGCGGAGCATCTACCGCGGTTTCTTCGCATTGATCCGGCGGTGATCGCCGTGGATCTTCATCCCGACTATCACGCGACGCGGCTCGGTCGCGAACTGGCCGCACGTCTCGGCTGCGGCGTGGTGGAGGTTCAGCATCACCACGCGCATGCGGCCGCCGCGATGGCCGAACACGGCGTGGAAGCCCTGCTGGCGCTGACATGGGACGGCACCGGTCTGGGCACGGATGGGCGTATCTGGGGGGCCGAGTTGCTGTGGTTGCCCGAGGATGGCCGCATGGAGCGGCTGGCGACATTCGAGCCCGCGCCGTTGCCGGGTGGCGATGCCGCGGTCCTTGAGCCGAGACGGCAGATCGTTGCGCGCTGGGCCGCGCTGGGCTTGGCCCTCACAGCGCAGTGGCGACAGGCGCTGGGGCTGGCGGAGGCGCAGCTGGAAGTGTGGAGCCGGCTGAGGGCGGGCGGGCCGCTTGCGCCACTCACGCACGCGGCGGGTCGGCTCTTCGATGCGGTCGCGGCGGCGCTGGGCGTTGCTCCGGAACGCGTCAGTTACGAGGGCCAGACCGCGATCCGGCTGGAGGGGCTGGCTGCGCGCGCGGCCACAGTGAAGGCCCCGGGCGCCTGGTGGCGGGCGAGCGAGCAGGAGGGGATGCTGAGGGTGAACTGGTCGCCGCTGCTGCTGGAGCTCTTTGACCGCGGGCCGGTCGAGCCGGACACCGCCGCGGTGCTCGCGCGGGCGCTGCACGTTTCGCTCGCGGATGCGGCCCTCGCGATGGCTCGCCATGGCCGCGAGCGGACCGGTCACTCGACCGTGGCGCTGACCGGCGGTGTGTTCATGAACCGAATCCTGCACGAGGAAACCCGCGGCCGGCTTGAGGCGGACGGTTTTCAGGTGCTGGTGCATCGCGCGGTCCCGCCGAACGACGGCGGCATCGCGGCGGGGCAGGCGTGGGTGGCGGGCCGCCGACCGGAGGTTTGACATCGTCCGCCGGCCCGGGCGATGCTGGCGGCAGGAGCGATCGCGATGAAACGAATGCTGAGGGTCGGCTTTCTCGCGTGGCTGGCCGCGTGCGCGTTGGCTCCCCGGACGCCGGCGGCAACGCCGATCGTCGGGGGAAGCCGAGACGCGATGATCGAGGTGGTGGAAATCCGTCGCTGGGTCGTCGGCGCCGATGCGTTGCAGCTGCGGAGGGACGTCACGCAGGAGGGCTTTCCGGGCGAGCTGGAAGGGGACTGGTACGGCGCCTTTCTTGGCCTGCGGCCGACGCGCTGGATGTTGCTCTACGGAGCGTTGGGCCGTGCGAGCGCGGATGTGGGCCCGGACGCGCTCGGCGAAGGACTGGGCTGGAGCCTGGGCATGCATCTGCGGCTGTGGCGGTACGATCTCAAAGATCCGGAGTTTCTGGCCGGCCGCTGGTCGGTGCGGGCGGGCGGGGAGTTCCGGCGTGCGGACAGTGACGGTGGGCACTGGCAAACCGCGTCCGGCTCCGCCGATCTGCACTTCGAGATGTTCGCGGATTCGCCCGCGTCCACCGACCGGGTGCCCTTCAGTTTCGCGCTGTATGCCGGGCCGCTGTACTCCGCGTTGGACGGACGTAGCGAATCGGGGCCGATTCGCGAGGACTTCGAGGGGGAGTCGGCGTGGGGGGTGGCGGCGGGTGCGGAGGTGCACCTCTCGCACAATTTTCTGCTGGGGCTGCAGCTGGAGTTTCTGGACGGCACGAGCTGGGGCCTTTCTGCGCGTTACACGTTCTAGCCGCTGCGGAATCCGCGTTTGCGTTTCGGATGGCAGACCCCGGCTGAGGTGGCTGCGCTGCCGCGTCGGGCGGGCGTCTTGTGTATAGTGACCTCGGACCATGACGACGAACTGGATCGAACTGGCCGCTCGAGTTGCGGCAGGCCGGCCGGTCTCGCGGGAGGAGGCGCTCGCGATGTTGCGTGCGTCGGAGGACGAGCTGCTGGCGATGCTGCAGGGGGCATTTGAGCTGCGGCGCCGCGCGTTCGGTCGCCGGGTGGACCTGCACGTGATCGAGAACGCGCGCGGCGGACTGTGCAGCGAGGACTGCGCATACTGCAGCCAGTCTGCGGTGTCCTCCGCGGACGTGCCGGTGCATGAGACGCGGGACCCGGCTACCATGCTCGAACACGCCCGGGCGGCGGCCGCGTGTGGTGCGGTTCGGTTCTGTATTGTCGCCAGCGGCCGCGAGCCGGACCCGAACGAGCTGGACCGTGTCTGCGCCGCGGTGGAGCGGATCAAACGCGAGCTCGACCTTCAGATCTGCACCTCGCTGGGGCTGCTCGACGATGCCGCGGCCCGGCGTCTGGCTGCGGCCGGGGTGGACCGGTACAACCACAACCTCGAGACCTCCGAACGGTTCTTTCCGCAGATTTGTTCCACCCACACCTGGCAGGAGCGCCGCGAGACGATCGCTCGCGCGAAAGCGGCGGGCATGGAGGTCTGTTGTGGCGGTCTGGTGGGCATGGGGGAAACGGACGAGGACCGGGTGGACCTGGCGCTGGCGATTCGGGAGGTGGGGGCGGACTCGATCCCGGTGAACTTTCTCGACCCACGGCCGGGGACGCCGCTGGCCGGGCGCGAGCGGCTCTCGCCGGTCACGTGCCTGAAGGTGCTGGCGATGTTTCGCTATGTGTGTCCGGACCGGGAAATTCGCTGCGCGGGGGGGCGCGAGGCATGCCTGCGCAGTCTGCAGCCGCTGGCGCTGTGGGCGGCGAACTCGATCTTCACGCAGGGTTACCTCACCACCCCGGGCCAGGGCTGGGAACGCGACCGCGCGATGATCGCGGAGGCCGGCTTCGAAATCGGTCACTGGGTGAAGGCGTGAGCGCCGGGCGGCGCTGGAGGAGCCCGAGATGACGAGGACACCGCGCTGGGCGGCCGGCGCGGCGCTGGCCGCGCTGGCGGGGTTCGCCGAGGACACCGCCGGCTGGCGGCTGCATCCGATTCGTCCCGACTCGCCGTTCGAGGCGGCCGCGATTGCGGATCTGAACAACGACGGGCGGCCGGACGTGTTCTGCGGAGCCTTCTGGTATGAGGCGCCAGGCTGGACGCCTCATCCCGTCCGGGAGATTGAAGCGCGCGACGGTTATCACCTGGACTTTGGCGCGGTGCCGCTGGACGTGGATGGCGACGGGTGGACGGACATCGCCAGCTGTTCCTGGCATGGCCGCGACGTGTTCTGGCTCCGGAATCCCGGGCGGCCGGCACACCGATGGAGCCGCTTCGAGGTGGGCACCCCGGGCCCCATCGAAACCCTGCTGGCAGCCGATATCAACGGCGACGGCCAGTTGGATCTGGTTCCGAACGTCGTGGGCCGGCCGGTCTGGTATTCGTTCCAGCGGGATCCCGCAGTAGCGGGCGGCGCACGCTGGACGGAGCATCCGCTGCCCGGTCAGGCCGGCGTGCACGGCCTGGGGGTGGGCGATGTGGATGGCGACGGCCGTGTGGACGTGGTCACCCCGCGCGGATGGTTGCAGAATGCGCCGACCGGCTGGGTGTGGTTCGCGGAGTACGACCTCAAAGAACGCGCGAGCGTGCCGATTCTGGTGGGCGACCAAGACGGTGATGGCGACGCCGACCTCGTCTGGGGCTCCGCGCACGACGTGGGCGTACGGTGGCTTGAGCAGACGCGCGACAGCTCCGGCCGTCGGGGCTGGCGGCGGCACGAAGTGGATAGCAGCTGGTCCCAGGCGCACACGATGGTGGCGGTGGATCTCGACGGCGATGGCCGGCAAGAAGTTGTGACCGGTAAACGGTACTGGGCACACAACGGCCGCGACACGGGCGAACTGGAGCCGCGCATCGTTGTCGCTTATGCCGTTGACGCCGCCACGGGCGCATGGCGGCGACGGGTGCTGGTGTTCGGGACGCGCGCGGGCTTCGGTATCGCGACAATGGCGGGCGACCTGGACGGCGACGGCGACCCGGATGTGCTCTGCCCGGGCAAGAGCGGCCTCTACTGGCTCGAGAACCCCGCGCGTTGATTGACGGCCGGCGAGCGGCTAGTCAGGTGGCCACGGCCGCGCGAACTCCGGCGCCGCGCGCCGGAAGAGCTCCAGCCACCCGAGCAAAAGCGCGTTCGAGATGGATGCGGGCGCGGCTCGCAGTTCCTCCGGCGTGGCGCCCCAGTAAAAGCCGACCCAGCCGGCGACCTGGTCGCGGACGGATCGCATCCAGCGTTCCAGTTCTTCAATGCCGCACTCGAGTGGAAAGATTTCCTCCACGACCACGGGCTTGCCCACCGCATTCGCCCGCACCGCGCCAGACGCGCGCTCCAGTTCTCCCCCCCGCGGGTAGACGTGGATGGAGACGAAGTCGAGCAGGTTCGACACCGCCGGAGTGTGAAACACCGAGCGCGCACCCGGCCACACCATCGCCCACGGAATCTCGCCGACGGTGATCAGCGCTTCGGGGTCCTCCTCCCGGATCGGAGTCGCCAGCG
This sequence comes from Kiritimatiellia bacterium, assembly GCA_026417735.1. Taxonomy (NCBI): domain Bacteria; kingdom Pseudomonadati; phylum Kiritimatiellota; class Kiritimatiellia; species Kiritimatiellia bacterium. The sequence goes on along the minus strand of JAOACR010000010.1, from coordinate 54,962 downwards.
CACGAACCCAGTCGGTGGCGATCGCCTCGCGCGGCCGTCCGGCGGTGTCGAGCGCGATGCGCTGGACATAGACCAGCCCCGCCAGCTCACCGGTGTACCAGTCGGCGCGGTTCGTGCCGCCACCGATCACGGGTTCGTTCATCAGGTCGTAGGCGAACACCTCCGGGCGGCCGCGGCACCTCCGCGCGACGGCTCGCCAGAACGCCGCCTGTGCCCGCCAGCGGCCGGTCTCATCCAGTTCATCGTACCATCGCGGTACTGCGCGGCGGCGGTAGCCGCCCAGACCGGTGAGGATCAGCCGCAGACCGCACTGTCGCGCAACCTCCACCAGCTGCTGGAGCCGGTCCAGCGCGGCCGCGTTCGGTCGGTCCGGCGCCTCGATGAACGCGCCGAACTGCAAATGGATCCGCACCACGTTGGCGCCGAGCGTCCGCATCTCGTGGAAGTCTCCGACGACGTTCGTCCACTCCGTCGCCCAGTACTCCTCCAACAACCGCCCGTCCCGGTCGTGATCGTAGTTGAATCCCCAGGGGCGAAACGGGCGACCCGAGGGCCGCAGCACGAATCCGGCGCCGTCGGGCGAAACCGCGACGCGCTCGAGCGCGGCGGCCGGCGCGCGTGCCGCGGCGGCGACCAGGCCGAGCACGATCGCCAGTGTACGCAGCCGCAGGGCGCTCACGGCGGCGGCGCGAGCGGACGAACGCCACGCACCTTCATCGGCAGGCCGAGGAACTTGTCGCGCGAGGTGATCAGCAGCATGCGGAACTCGGGCCCGCCAAACACGACATTGGAGGCGTACGTGCCCGGCAGCAGCGTGCCCACCGCACGGCCGTCCGGCGCCAACACGTGGATGCCCTTGCCGCCGCAGGCGACGTAGAGGTGGCCGTGCTCGTCGAGCGTCATCCCGTCGGGGCCGCCGGGCAGCTCGGCCCAGCGGCATTCATTCGTCAGCTGGCCGGGACCGAGCACGTCGTAGCGATAGATGCACCGGTCCGCATTGTCGGCGACATACAGCACCTTGTTGTCCGGCGTCAGCAGAATGCCGTTGGGCTTTTTGCAGACGGTGGAGACGGTCGTCACCCGGCCGTTCGGCGCCACGTAGTACACGTCTTCTTTGCGGATCGTCGGCTGGCCGCGGTGTCGGTAGTTCGGGTCGGTGAAGTAGAAGCCGTCCTGACGGTCAATCGTCAGGTCGTTGGGCTCGTTGTATTCGCGTTGCGGCCCGCCGCCGACGAGCACCCGGCGGGACTTCGTGCGCACGTCGATCGCGACGATGCGGTACGCGGCGCCCTCGCAGACGACGAGTTCGCCGCGCGAGTTGAACATCATGCCGTTTGCGTCGAAGCTGTCGCTCACGAAGACTTCGACCGGCCGGCCGGGCCGCCAAAGGTGGATGCGGTCGTGGCGACCGTCGGAGAAGTACACGTTGCCGGCGCCGTCGGCGGCCGGTCCCTCGCAGAATCCGTAGCCTTCGCCGAGCACCACCGGGGCCGCGGAGGGATCCGCAAGGTCCGCGAGGGTCATCGCCGCGGGGGCGTCCGCAGCGAGGGTGAGGGCCACGAGTGCCGGAATCAGGATGGTGTGCCGTATCATTTTGCCACCTCCGCGCCGGCGGGGACTGCGCCGGTCGCCGCCAGTATGGGCGGGTCGGCGTCGTTGCTGCAAGGCGTTTCGCCTCAGGCGGGGTGCGGCGGACCGCCGCGGCGTCTTCCCCAAAAAACCGCAGCCGCCCACCGGCAGCGCTCCGACGGGCGGCCGCGGTTGCGAAAGGTTGCCTATTGGGCAGCTGCGCCTTGGCTCTGCGCTTGGGCCGCCGGGGCGTTCGTCGGGGCCTGGGCGTCGCCGCCCTTCTTCCCCTTCCCGCAGCCGCCACACGAGCCGGCCATTGCGGCGGACCACGTCCACGTCGCCGCCACAACCGCCGCCACCACCAACCACCATGCCTTCATGTGTTGTGTCTCCTGCGCTGCAGATTGCCACTGCAGTAGTCTCAACATACGACCGGGGCGGGCGTTTGCAAACTGGCAAAGGCGGCGATCGCTGCAGGCTCAGCGGGTCGTATCGGCGGGCGGCTCCGGGAGCGCAGCCGCCGCGGCCTGGAACGCGGCGCGTATCTCCGAGCCGTCCGCGTTGGGCAGCTTCGCGCGCTGGATCAGCAGGATGTAGAGTCGGCCGCGGACCGGATCGGCCCACGCCTGGGTACCGTAGGCGCCACCGTGACCGAACGTGCCCGGAGAAAGGGCGGCGGTGACACCGCGGGGTTCGCGGACGACGCCCACGCCCAGCCCAAAGCTCATGCCGTCAACAAAGCCGGTTTTCAGGTCTCCGGTCTGGGTCCGGGTCATCTCCCGCACCGCCGCCTCGGACAGGATCCGGCGGCCGGAGGGGGTGACGCCGCCATTGAGCAGCATCTGCAGGAACTTCGCGTAATCGGCTGCGGTGGAAAACAGACCACCCGCGGGCAGCGGGGTGCGGCGGCGGTCGGTGAGAGGTCCCTGCAGAAAGAAGATGCCGGTGGGCCGCAGACCGCCAGCCCCGTCGGGCTCGTACGCGGTCGCGAGCCGGTCCGCCGCGTCCTCGTCGGGCCAGAACGTCGTGTCGGTCATGCCGAGGGGCTCGAGCAGTCGGCGCTGCAGCACCTCCGCGAAGGGGGCCTGCTCGATCACTTCGACGACCCGCCCGAGCGCGTTGATGCCGCCGTTGCAATATTCCCAGCGCGAGCCGGGCGGAAAATGCAGCGGCCGGGCCGCACTGGCCGCGACGATCTCGCTGAGCGGCGCGTCCCATCGGGTCGGCGGCGGCGTGTCCAGTCCGGAGGTGTGGGTGAGCAGGTGCCGAAGGGTTGGCATTGGTTCGGCGGGCGCGCCGTTTGAGAAGGTGAGGCCGCGGAACTCCGGCAGCCAACGGGCGAGAGGGTCGTCCAGCGTGCAGCGGCCCTCGTCGCACAACGAGAGCACTAGCGCGGCGGTCAGCGGCTTCGTCATCGAGGCGATCCAGAACAGCGAGTTGGTTGCGATCGGCACTCGGCGTTCAAGGTTCGCCCATCCGATCGCGGCGCAATGAAGCACGCGATCGCGGTTGGCGACCAGCGTCACCGCACCCGCGATCTCGCCCCGATCGAGGAACGGCTGGAGGGCGGCGGTGACGGGATCGGCCCGGCAGAGGGGCGCGCGGCACACCGCGAGCGCGAGCAGTGCGAACAGCGGACGATGGGCGTGGTGTGGGTGCATGGGATCATCTCCGGTCGTCCACGCTAGCGGGTGCGTTCAGATCTGGCAATGTGGAATGCACGACCGCGGATTGTGTTCGGGCGGATGGGGCTTAAAATCGGGGCGATGCAACCGCGCCGCTACCGAACACCGGGTCCGCGCCGCTGGCTCTGGTTGCTGGCGCTGCTCATTGCGGCGGCCGGCGGCTCGATTGCGTGGCTGATGCGACCACACGTCGGGCTGGACTACCCGCGGGCGGCCTACAATTTCACGATTGCGGCCACAGTGGTGTTGTCGGGGTTGTGCGTGATCGTGGCGACGGCGGACTGGTGGTTTCACCGCTGAGTCGGCGCCGGATCGCGTCGGCGAGGCCGCTGGAGCGGTGCGCGGTGCGCTGGATCGCCTCCGCGAGCAAGGGGGCGGGTGCCCAGACTTCCACGCGGCGGCGCGCGCGGGTGATCGCGGTGTAGACGAGTTCCCGCGTGAGCAGTGGTGAGTCGCGGTCGGGCAGCACCAGCAGCACCTCGCCGTATTCGGAGCCTTGGCTTTTGTGGACGGTGAGCGCCCACGCGGGCGCCCAGGGCGGGACGCGTCCCTCCGGCAGCTCGACCACGCCGCCCTCGGCCTCGATCACCGCGCCCCAGCCGGCCGGCCCGCGCCACCACACGCCGCCATCTCCGTTGTAGAGGCCCCGCGCGGGGTCGTTCGCGGTGATGATCAGCGGTGTGCCGGCGGGGCCTCTGCGCGCGGCGGCGGCCAGCTCTGCGCCAACGCGTTCCGCGCCGTAGGGCCCCACGCGGTGGGAGCACAGCACGCGGAAACCGCGCAGCGCGGTGAGCGCCTCCGCGGGCGTGGTGGCGGCCAACAGCGGCGCCCAGGCAACCGCGATGCGCTCGCGCAATTGGGCGCCGAGACTGCGGCGCGGCGGCAGCTCGGCCAGCGCGGCCTCCGCGCCACCGTCGCGGAGCGCCTCGAGCGCCGCGTCCGCGTCGCCGGCGCGAACCGCCGCGGCGAGACGACCGATCGGCCGGCCGGCCGAGAAACGAAAGTTGTGGTGCAGCTCGATCAGCGGTCCCATCGCGTCCTCCGCTGGCGACACCGCGCGCAGGCCTTCACACAGATCGCGGAACACGCTGCCCGGTTGCACCGACGCCAGCTGCTGGTGGTCGCCGATCAGCACGAGCCGAGCGTCCGGCCGCAGCGCGCGGACGAGCGCGGCCATGAGGCCGAGGTCCACCATGGACATTTCGTCCACGACGACCAGCTCATGCGGCAGTGGGCGGCCCGGTCCGTACCGCGGCTCGACGCGGTCGGGATGCAGCCCGAGCAGCCGGTGCAGCGTGGCGATTTCCACCGGTGGGGCGGGACCAGTGCGCGCCGCGGTCCAGACCTCGCGCAGCCGCGCGACGGCTTTGCCGGTGGGGGCGGCGATCGCGATGCGCTCAATGATGCGGCCGCTCTCGCGTGCCGCACGCAGCGCGCGGACCACACAGCCGGTTTTCCCGGTGCCGGGCCCGCCGGCGATCACCGCAAGGGGGCGCGAGAGTGCGGCGTGCGCGGCGGCGCGCTGGGCGGCCTCTTCCGGGCGGGACCAAAGGTCGGCGGGCAGCGAGGACGGTGCCGAGGTGGGCGGGGCGGCGGTACGCGCTGCAATCGCGTCGGCAACGTCGCATTCGTCGCGCCAGTGGCGTTGCAGATACAGGCGCGGCCCGTCGCGGATCAGCGGCGCGGTGTCGCCGGGGCCTCCAAGGATTGGAAGGTGACGATCGGGAAGCGTCCAAGGGTTGGAGAGCGCCGGCAGCGCGGGCGGCGCCAGGCCGGACTCGTCGAAGAGTTCGGCCGGGGTCTGCCGCAGGTCGAGCGAGGTGTGCCCGGCGCGCTGGAGCGCGGAGAGCATTGCGGCAGCCAGCGCGAGGTCCGCGGGCAGCGGACCGCCGGCCACGCGGGCGAGGAGGCGCGCCCAGCCGGCATCGAGTTCGCTGAGGAGGTTGGCGTCGAGCAGCGCGGCGATCCGGGGATCGTTCACGGGGTGTCTCCGCGATCGAGAAGGTCGGAGAGCTCCGCCAGCTCAGCGGGGTCAGGGCGCCAGCGGACGACGCCGCGCGAGGGGCCGGTTTCGGGGGAGAGCCCGCGGAGAAAGAGGTAGATGCAGCCGCCCCAGCGGTCGGCAAAGGTCTCCTCCGAAATGCCGCGGGCGAGGGCCAGGCGGCGGAGAGCGACGGCGTAGATCAACGCCTGAAGCTCGTAATCGGCGGCGGCCATTTCGGCGGCGAGACGGTCGGGGCGGTAGTCGTCCACCGCGTGGCCGAGCAGGTTGGACTTGTAATCGAGCACGTACCAACGGCCGTCGGCTTCGAAGACGAGGTCCACGAAACCCCGGAGAAATCCGCGGACCGGCTCGAAGACGAGCGGTGGGGGCCGGTGCGCGTCGGAACGGGCGGTGCGTCCGAGGCGCTCGTTCAGTGCGGCGGCGGTCACGCGGCCGAGGCGCATCAGGAACGGGAGCTCGCGGACGCAGCGGCGCGGGTCGAGGTCGCAGAGGCGCAGACCGCGGTCGTCGAGCGGAGTGGTCAGTGCGGCGATGACCAGATCGGTGGCGGTCTCGGCCCAGGCGGCGTCCAGGCCGTGGAGGCTGAGAGCGGCCGCGGCGTCGGCGAGGAGGCGGTCGCGGGCGGGGTTGGCGAAGTCCACGCGTTCAAGGAGCGCATGGAGCACGGTGCCGGCGGCGGGGCCGGCGGGGAAGCGGAAGCGCGGTTGCGCGGTTTCGTCCACCGGTAGGGGTGCGACAGCGGCGTCGACGTCGGGCTGTTCGTCGGCGTCGGTCCCGGCGATCGCGCGCAGGGAAGTGAAGCTGACAATGCGCCAGCCGTCGTCGAGAGGCCGGCGGATCTGGCGTGCGGGGCCGGGGGGCGGGAGGGGCTGTGCCGGCGGGGGTGGGAGCGAGGGCGTGGTGACGGGCGGCGGGCCGACGACGATGGAACCGGGTGCGGCGGCGGCAAGCTGTTCGAGGTCGGCGGCGATGCGGCGGTCATCCCAGCGCTGGACCGTGTCGACCTCTTCGCCCGGCGGATGGTCGGGCGCCGCATGCCACAGCCAGGCCAGCGGGGAGGCGGCCGCACCGCGAAAGGGCCCCCACACTACGGTGCAGGCGGCGCGGGCCCGCGTGACTGCGACGTACGTGAGCCGGACGCTCTCGAAGAACCGTTCGAGCCGCTCGCGCTCGGCGTGCGCCTCGAGGTCCGGCCCGCCGACGTCGAGAATGCGCTCGCCGGTGTGGTCGTCGTGGCAGACGGCAAGGTCGGCGAGGTTGCGCTGGCCGTGCGGCAGCGCCCAGAGGAAGGGGCAATAGACGATCGGGTACTGCAGGCCTTTGCTGTGGTGGATGGTGGCGACGCGGACGCGGCGCGCGTCGCTATCGAGCTGCAGTTCGGTCTCTTCAGCGGAGCTTTCGGAGGCGGCGATCTGTGCGTCGAACCACGCGAGGAGTGCGCCGGGGCCCATGCGCCGCTGCGACTCCGCCGCGCCGAGAAGGTCGGTCAGGTGGCGGAGGTTTGTCGCGCGGCGTTCGCCGTCGGTCCGGGCGAGCAAACGTTCGAACACTGCTTCGGTCGCAAACAGGCGTTCGAGGGTTTCGCGGACGCCGCGCCGGGGCCAGAGTTCCGCGGCGGCGACCCAGCGGTTCATGAACGCGGTCCAGGCGGCGGACGCGGGGTCGGCGAGCGCGGCGGGATCCACGGCGAGGATGGGTGTCAGCGCGGCGCCGCGGGCGAGATCTTCGCGGCGGGGTCGGGCGAGCGCGTCGAGTACGATGCGCAGGTAGATCGCGTCATCGCTGGCGAAGACGCTGCTATTGCTGGAGGCAACCGCGGGGACGCCGGCGCGCGACAGTGCGGCGAGCACCTCGGCTGCTTCGAGGTGGCGCGTAACGAGCACCGCGACGTCCGCCGGTTCGACGGCACGCGGGCCGTCGGGGCCGACGAGGCGGGCGGGGGAATGGGGGGCGAGCAGCGCGGCGATCTCCGCGGCGAGCGCGTCGGCGATGTGGCGGCGCGCGCGGCCGGCCGGCAGCGGGCGGCGGCCGCCCGCCTCGGGGGGCGGGATCAGCCAGATCCGGAAGGGGGGCGGCGCGCTGTCGCCGAGCTCGAGTCGGAGCGTGGTGGCGCCGTCGGCGGGGCGGACGTCGGGCAATGTGATGAAGGACCACCCGAAGGCGTTCGGGCGCGCAAATGCCGCCTGGACGGCGGCGACCAGGGGGGGCGTGGCGCGCCAGTTGCGGTCGAGCGAGTGGCGAGAGGCGCGGGCGGCGGCGCGCGCGTACGCGAAGACGTCCGCGCCGCGGAACGCGTAGATCGACTGTTTCGGGTCGCCGATCAGAAACAGCGCGGTGCCGTGGGCGTGAAGCGCCTCGAGGATCTCGTGCTGAGCCGGATCGGTGTCCTGCGCCTCGTCCACGAGGGCGGCGGGGTATTCGCGGGCGAGCCGGTGAGCGAGGCGCTCGCCGGATGCGCCGCGAAGCGCGTCGAGTAGCCGGAACGTGAGCTCGTCGTAGTCGAGTGCGTCGAGGCGGTCGAGCCGGCGGCGGCGGACGGTGGGGGTGAGGCGGGCGACTTGTGCGCGGATTGCGAGCGCCCGCGTGTGCGCAACGCGGTCCAGCTCGAGCGCGGCGGCATGAAGTTCGTCGAGCGCGTCGAGCAGCGGATGCGAGGGAACCTCGTCGGCGTGGCCCTTGTGAGTGGCGGCCCGCAGCGCGGCGGAGGTGAGGGCGGCGATCGGAAGGGGGGTGTCGGGCGGAGTCGGTGGCAAGGGTGTCTGCAGCCACCGCTCGACGCTTTCCAGCAGGCGGGACAGCTGCGCGGGTCCGTAACGGCCGCGGTGGAGTGGGGCGGCGCGGAGACGATCGGCCAGCTCGTCGCGAAACCGCTCCCACAGCGCGCGGGCGTGCGCGAGCCGATCGGCGAAGAACTCTTCCACCGCGCCCTCGTCGGCCGGCGCGGGATCGGGGACAATGCGGTGCGCACGGCCGACGGCCTCGCCGACGATTCGCGCCAGTACCGCCGCGTCGAGGTAATGGCATGCCCACGCCAGCGTCAGTTTGCCGTCGCCGGCCGCCTTCTCGAGCGCGTCGCGGGCGACTTCGCGAACCAGGTTGTTTTCGAGATCGGCGGAGGGGGAAAGAACACGCACCGCGGTGGGAACGCCGCATTCGACGGGATGCTCCTGCAGCACGCGCAGACAGAACGAGTGGATCGTGCCGATCGGAGCGGCATCAAAGTCCGACAGCGCTCGGGCGAGCCGGCCGCGCAGATCGCGGTCGTCGGCGCGAACGCGGGCGAGGATCGGATCGAGGGCGCGCTGGCCGGTGTTCAGGCAGGACTGCGCGGCGAGCAGGCGCGCGCGGAGCCGGTCGCGAAGCTCGGCGGCGGCGGCGTTGGTGAAGGTCAGCACGAGGATGCCGGTGATGGCGAGATCGGCCCGCTCGGCGAGCAGACGCAGGTGCAGTTCCGCCAGCGCGTGGGTCTTGCCGGTGCCGGCGCTGGCCTCGAGTAGCTGGCGGCCGGCGAGCGGAATCCGGCACGGATCGAACGCGCTCATTCGCTGGCTCCCGCGGCCTCGGGCACGGTGGCCAGCGGCCGAAACAGCGTGTTTGCGAGGCGGACGAAGTCGGGCGTCACGATGTCGTGATCGGCCGGAAACAGTGCGCGCAGCAGCGGGCGGCGGTCGCGCAGACCATGACCGCGCTCGTTCGACCACGCGCTGCGGGCGGCTGCGGCGGCGGCGTCCGGATCGTGGGCGCTGACGAACGCGAGCGCGCAATCGGGCCAGATTGCGAGCGGTCGGCAGAGACCATCGGCGAACGCCTCGAGCCACCGGTCGAGCTGCGCGAGGGGGTCGTCGGGCGGCGGGAGCTCGAGTGTCTCCTCGCTGCCAACCAGGACAGTTCGCCAGCGACCGTCGGGGCGGGCGGCGTGGAGCACCAGGTGGGCGAGCCATGCGGCGAGCCGGTCGGCGGGCCGGATGCGCCCTGGGGTCCAGCGGAGCAAGCCGGAGGGCCGCAGGTCCGTGAGTTGAGCGTCCAGCACAATGCCGCGTGGCGTTTCGCGGTGCAGCTCAACGGGTGGCAGGGGCGGTTCGCGGAGCGGCGCGAGCCGGCGCACGAGGCCATCGGCGACGCATCGAACCTGCTGAAGCATTGCGAATCCCGCTGGCCCGGGCGGTAAGTGGCCGGCGGCCGCCAGCAGCCGGTCGAGCGGGACAGGCCGCTCGCCGAGCGCCTCGTCCGAAATCTCGATCCAGGCTCGGACCAGCGCGCGCGGCGGTTCGTCGAAGCCGGGGAGCGGTTCCGCGTCGTTGAGTTCCTCGTCGGGCCGGCTGACGGTGGCATCGAGCCGGCGGCGGAGCAGGTCCGCGACGGGGTCACGGAAAAAGCGGACGAGTTCTTCGAGGGTGAGCCGGACCGGCTCCTCCGGCGGCGGCAGCTGCAGTGAAAGGATTGCCGGGCATGGCGCTGCGCGCTCGCGGAGCGCGGCCACGGCGCGGCGGGCGCGCGCGGAGTAGCTGAACAGCGGCCCGGGCGCTGCGTCGAAGTAGAGCGGGCTGAACGGGTGGAGCGGGTGTTCGACGCAGGCGAACTCGCGCGGCGGGCGGCCGGCGGCGTCGAAGGTGCGGTCGAGCGCGTCGAGCAGTTCGCCGACGCACACGCTGGGGGGGCGGGGTTCGTTGTTGCGCGCGTCGCGCCCGACGTAACTGATGTGGAGGTGATCGCGGGCTGCGAACAGCGTTTCGAGAAAGAGCTGTCGATCGTCCAGCCGGCGCCGGCGGTCGCCGCGGCGAGGCGCGACGCGCATTAGGTCAAAGGGGGCCGGGGTGTCGCGCCGGGGAAAATCGGTGTCGTTCATGCCCAGCAGCGCGATGACGCGAAAGGGGACGCTTCGCATCGGCCGGAGATTGCAGAAGGTGATGCCGCCGCGCAGGAACGGCGCGGCGAGCGCGCTCGGATCCAGCCGCTGCTCGATCATGTCGCGGACGACTGGCAGCGGCAGCGGGGCGGTCAGGCCGGCGACGGTGCAGTCATCGGCCCAGCGTTCGACCGACCGGCGCAGTTCCGCATATTCGAAGGTTTCCTCCGGGGAGGGCGCGAGCAATCGGTCCATCGCGCGGAGCACGAGCCGGCGCCATTCTTCGGGGTGATGGGGGCCGGCGAGGTCGCGGTGCGCGTTGCATATCTCGGCCCAGAAGGCCCAGAGTGTGTCCAGCGTCGCGGTGTCGTCGAGCTCGACGGGCAGCCGGTCGCCGATCGTTACGAGGGGTGGAAGCCGAACCATCGCGCCGAGCGTGAGGCGCTCGAGCCCGCTGCACCAGGAGTTGGGACGGTCAGGCTCGTCGCCGCCGCGACGGATCGCGGCGCGGGTCAACCAGTCGCGAATGCGTGCGAGCGAATCGTCGTCGAGGCCGAAGCGGGCTCGCACGGGCGGCAACGCGAGCAGGTCGAAGAGCTCCGGCGCGGTGGTCTCGCCGTCCGGCAGACGCAGAATCCGTCGCAGCGCGTCTGCGAGATGGCCGACGAGCAGCGGACTGCGATCCGCGATGGACCAGGGCAGCGGGGGCTCTTCGCTGCCGAACACTGCGGCGATGTGCGGTGTGTACGGCTCAATATCCGGTGCCATCACCAACACGTCGCGGGGGGTCAGATCCGCGTCACGATCGAACAGATCCAGCAGCCGGTCCCGCAGCACTTCGATTTCGCGTCGGGGTGAGTGGCACACGTGCACGGCGATTGAAGGTCGTGTGGGGTCGTCCGGCCACGGCGCACGCGGCTGGCCGGGAGCGGGCTCGGGGAGACCCTCGAGAATTCGACGTCGCAGCGTGCCGAGCGCACCCGGCGGATCGCGGTCCGGTTCCGACCACAGTTCCTCAACCTGCCAGTTGGCGGCCTCGTAGAGCTGCGCGAGGAAGTCGCGGGCCAGCCGTCCGTTCAACGACAACAGCCAGGGCGCTACGTCGGCGGCGGGCGAAACGTCCGCCAGCTCCGCGGCGTCGGCGGCGGTGGTGGGTGGTGTGGTCTCGAACCACATTTCGCGGCACGGATTGAAGACCCAGACGTTTGCGTCCGCGATGCGGGCGAACTCGGCCAGCAGCTGCAGATGGATCGGCGGCAGCGCGGAGAGGCCGAACAGATGGAGCGGGAGAGCCAGGCCTTCGGGCGGCGCTCGGCGGCGGCGGAGCTCCTCGCCGATGCGTGCGAGCCGGCGGGCGGGATGGTCGGGACCGAGCCGGGCGACGAGCGCGGTCCACAGGCGGGCCTGCCAGGTGGCGTCGGAATTCTGCGGCCCGAGGTCGGGAGGGCAGCGGCCCTCGTCCCAGGCGAGGAGCCAGTCGGGACGGTAGGCCGCATACTGATCGAAGCACTCGGCGATCTGGCGCGCGAGTGCGAGTAACCGGCGACCTTCCCTTTCGCCCCCGGTCCAGGCGCGGATTTCGGGGTCGTTCGAACTGCGCAGCAGGTCGTAGAGCGCACACTCCACTGCGCCACGCGACCAGCGGGAGGGCTCCGCCGGTGCGAGACCCAGCGCCGCCGCCAGCGATTCCAGCCATCGTTCCGGAAACGGGAACGACGCGCCGGCCCAGATGCCGAAACGGCCGGCCAACCGCATGGTCAGCCAGCGTTCCATGCCGCGGCTGGGCACGACGATCGTGGGTCCCGCCCAGAGCTCCTCCGAGGGCGCTGTGGCCAGGCGCACCGCAAGCGCATCCGCCAGCATTTCCAGCCGGTCGCTGACGACGACCCTCAGCATGGTGCCCCACTATATCGGAAAAAACGGCGCGGGGGGGGAGGATGCCGGCTCAGCGGATGGGGGCGGAACCGGCCAGCCGTGCGACAGGTCGGAAATGCAGCCGGTGAGCGGGGCAGGGCCCGAGCCGCCGCAGCGCATCGAGATGGGCGGGCGTACCATACCCTTTGTGTTGTGCGAAGCCGTACCCCGGATGCCGCCGTTCGAGCCTTTCCATGTAGCGGTCGCGGACGACCTTTGCGACGACGCTGGCGGCTGCGATCGAGAGGCAAAGCTGGTCGCCGCGCACAATTGCAGCGGCCGCGCAGGGCAGGCCTGGCACGGGGCGGCCGTCCACCAGGAGGTAGTCCGGCGGAGGGCGCACCCGCGCCACTGCGCGGCGCATTGCAAGGTGCGTCGCGCGCAGAATGTTCAGGCGGGCGATTTCGGCGACCGTTGCCCAGCCGATGCCGATCGCGACGCCGGGCGTGGACCGCAGCCGGGTAAGCCATGCGACGCGGGCGGAGGAGGTCAGCCGTTTCGAGTCGGTCAGGCCGTCCCAGCGCGAGTCGCGGGTGGGCGGCGCCTCTGGTGCGCCGGGCAGAACGACGCATGCGGCCACCACCGGGCCGGCCAGCGGCCCGCGCCCCGCCTCGTCCACGCCGGCGGGGCGCCGGTGGCCGGCCGCGTAGGCGGCTGATTCGAACTCCCGCAATCTGCGCCCTAGGCTTGCCGTGTTTCGACGCCGGCGGCCTTCCCCTTGCGCCGGCGCAGGTAGTAGAGCTTGGCGCGCCGGACGCGCCCCCGACCCTCGACTTCCAACTTCACGATCGAGGGCGAATGCAGTGGGAACACCCGCTCGACGCCGTAGCCGAAGGAAATGCGCCGGACGGTGAACGTCTCGGTCGAGCCGCCCCCATCACGGGCGATCACAGTACCTCGGAACACCTGCACGCGCTCCTTGTCGCCTTCTTTGATGCGCACATGGACGGCGACGGTGTCACCGATGCGGAAGTCCGGCAGGTCATCCTTGCGGCGCTGTTCGACGTCAATTTTTTCCAGAAGACGGTGTTTCATGGTGCAGTCCTTTCCTCGCCGGCCGGCGGGGCGCCGAGGAGATCCGGGCGCCGCTGGGCGGTGCGCGCAAGCGCCTGCGCCCGCCGCCACCTGCGGATTTCCTCGTGATCGCCGGACAGCAGAACTTCCGGCACCCGCATGCCCCGGTACTCCGGGGGACGGGTGTACTGGGGATATTCAAGCAGCGACTCGCTGAACGACTCCTCGGTGGCGCCCTGCGCATTGCCGAGCACGCCGGGACGCAGTCGGACGACCGCGTCTGCAACGACCGCCGCCGCCAGCGCGCCGTTCGTCAGGATGTAGTCGCCGATCGAAATTTCGTCCGTCGCCAGTCCGAGCCGGACGCGTTCATCCACACCCTCGTAGTGGCCACACAGCAGGATCAGGTGCTGTTCGCGGGCCAGTTCGCGTGCGATGGCCTGCGTGAAGCGGCGTCCTTGGGGCGTGAGCAGGATCACCCGGGCGTGCGGCGTGCGCAGCGAGTCCACCGCCTCGAAGAATGGCTCCGGCTTCATCACCATGCCCGGCCCGCCGCCGTACGGGCGGTCATCCGTGGTTCGGTGCCGGTCGTGTGTGAAGTCGCGCAGGTCCACCAGCCGGAATGCGACGCGACCCGACTGGGCGGCCCGCCGCAGCATACTTTCACCGAGGAATCCTTCGAGCATGCGCGGGAAGATCGTCACGATGTCCACCTGGAGGGTGTCCGTCATCGCCTCCGGTCATTCGATCACTTCCAGCACGGCGCGACGGCCGTTCCGCGCGGCGGCGGTGGACAGCAGCAGACGGATCGCGCCGATCGTTTTTCCGTTCTTGCCGATCACCTTGCCGATGTCGTCCGCATGGCAGCGAACCTCGTACATCGCGGTGCGCTCGCCCTGAACCTCGGTGATGCGGACCTGGTCGGGGTGGTCCACCAGATGCCGCAGAATGTACTCCAGCATGGCTTTCATGGACGGCCCCGCTGCTGCTCAGCTGCTCGCGGAGGCGCGCCGGCGATGCGTTCGCACCAGCGCACGGGCTGTTTCTGACATGTGCGCGCCAACGCTCAGCCAGTGTTCGATCCTCTCCATGTTGAGCGAGAAGTTGTCGGGGTAGGGCTTTTTCGGATCGTACCAGCCGAGCACCTCGAGAATCTTGCCGGAGGTGGCGCGCCGGGAATCCGCGGCAACGAGGCGGAAGAACGGCTTCTTGTTGCTGCCGGCGCGATGCAGCCGAATGGAGACAGACATGCGCGTACCCAATTGTTTCGCCCCGGCCGCTCCGGAACCGCGGGGCCGCCGCCGGGGCCCCGGCGTCCGCGGACTGAAACCTCCACTATAGACGGCGGATTTGCCGCCGCGCAACACGAATCACCGCACGGGCGTGACCTCTTCCTCCCCTTCTCCCGAGGTCTGCGCTGCGGCGGGGGGGGGGGCGGGGGGCGGAATCGAACCGCCGACACAAGGATTTTCAGTCCTCTGCTCTACCAACTGAGCTACCCCGCCACGACCGTAGGCCGGCCGCAGCCGGCGCGCCGCTCATAATACGTGTGGCTGCCGGCGAGTCAACGCGGCGGGGTGCGGAGCGCGCGACTTCGGCTCGGGGCCGTTGGGTGCCATCCTCCGCGCCACTCCGGCGGCGATCCGAGGCCGGTTGCTTGTTGAGCGCGAAGAGCCAGACCGGATCCCCGGCGGTCCGCGGGAGCTCCTCGACGCCGCGCCCACCCACGCGTCGGAGTCGGTGAGGTTTGGCCGGGGTGCCGGCTGGTGGCGCGCAGGCCTCGAAACTCAAAGCAATGCCGCCGGTTGAAAAGTCCGCATGCGGCAGTACAGTCCCAGTCTGATCGGTCGTGTGACCGAGGCAACAAAGGAGATGCGTCATGGTACGGATTGGTCATGTGATTCCTGACCTTGAGCTCGAGGCCTATCACAACGACGAGGTGAAAACGATACGGCTCTCCGACTATCGAGGTCGCTGGTTGATTCTGTTTTTCTATCCCGCCGACTTCACCTTTGTGTGTCCGACCGAACTGGAGGAGATGGCGGACCACTATTCGGAGTTCCAGAAACTCGACGCGGAGGTGCTCAGTGTCAGCACCGACACCGTGTACGTGCACAAGGCGTGGCACGACACCTCGAAGGCGATTCACAAGATCCGCTTCCCGATGCTCGCCGATCCGACCGGCAATCTCTGCCGTGAGTTTGGCACGTACATCCCGGAGGCGGGGCTCTCGCTGCGCGGCACGTTCCTGGTGGACCCGAAGGGCGTGCTGAAGATCATTGAGATTCACGACAACAGCATCGGCCGCAGCGCAAAGGAGCTGCTGCGGAAGCTGCAAGCCGCGCGGTTCGTGGCGGAGCACGGAGAGGTGTGCCCCGCGAGCTGGGAGCCTGGGAAGAAGGGCTTGAAGCCCGGGCTTGAGCTGGTCGGCAAGATTTGATGACCCCCGGGCGGGGCGGGACGCCGTCGCCGGCCGTGGCCGGTGAGCCCGTGGGATTCTTCGAGCTGCCGGAGCGCAGTCGGCGTGCTGCGGTGCGCCGATTGAGGGGGTGGTTTCGTCGTCACGCTCGGCCGCTGCCATGGCGTGTTGCGCGTACGCCGTACCGGGTTGTGGTGGCGGAGTTCATGTTGCAGCAGACGCGGGCCGAGACTGCGGCACGCTATTACCGGGCGTTTCTGCGGCGGTTTTCGGGCTGGCGGGCGCTGGGGGCGGCGGACGTGCACGAGGTGTTGAAGGCATGGGAGGGGCTCGGGTATTACGCGCGCGCCCGCCGGCTCCACGCGCTGGCGCGCCGGGTGATGGAGCGCCATGGGGGGCGGCTGCCCGCGGAGCCGGCCGCGCTCCGCGCGCTGCCGGGGATGGGGCCGTACGTGGTTGCGGCGGTGGGCAGCCTCGCCTTTGGGGTTCCCCTGGTCGCGGTGGATGGCAATGTTCGGCGCGTGGTCTCGAGGCTGGCGGGCGAGGATATGACGGTGCCGGACTGCCGGCGGCGCCTCGCGTCACTGCTGCCACGCGATGATCCCGGTGAGTTCAACGAGGCGTGGATGGAGCTGGGCGCGACGGTGTGTCGTCCCCGGCGGCCCTGCTGCGGGCGCTGTCCGCTGCGGGCGGTCTGCCGCGCGTTTCTGGGGGGCGATCCGGCCGCGGTTCCCCGCCCGCGCCGCCGGGCGCCGCGGCCGCACTGGACAGTCGGCGCCGCGGTGACGCTGGATGCGCGGGGGCGAGTGCTGGTTGCCCAACGGCCGGACAACTCGATGCTCGGCGGGCTCTGGGAGTTTCCCGGCGGCAAGGTGGAGCCCGGCGAAACGATCCGCGAATGCATCCGGCGCGAACTGATCGAGGAGCTGGGATTGGAGGTCGAGGTGGGACCGGAAATCGCGCGGGTCCGGCACGACTATACGCATTTCAGGATCACGCTGCACGCGTACGCATGCCGGCCGGTGCGGGGCCGCGCGCGCCCGCTGCGCTGCGCCGCCGTCGGCTGGATCCGCCCCGCCGACGCTCGACAGCTCGCCTTTTCGACGGCCGACCTCCGCGTGCTGGCGGTGGTCCTCCAACGCCATGCGGAGCTGCGCCGATGGGCCCGGCGCGGTACGTGGTCGCAACCCGCTGGCGCGCTGCGCGGAGAGTGAATTGCGCCGCCGCGGCCCCCCGCCTACAATGCGCCGCACGGGAGACACGACGATGATCACCGCTCGCCGCTCGCCATTCGTTTTTCTTGCTGCGCTGTGGTTGTGCCTGGCCGCCGCAGATTTGGTGGCGGGTGCGGAGGCTGCGCGGGATTTCATGCGCGAATCGCCGGCCGAGCGCGCCGCCCGAATGGCGTGGTTCAACGAGGCGCGCTTCGGCATGTTCATCCACTGGGGCCTGTACTCAATTCCCGCCGGCGAATGGAACGGCCGCGAAATCCCCGGCATTGGCGAGTGGATCATGCACCACGCAAAGATTCCGCTGGCCGAGTACCGGCAGCTGGTGCAGCAGTTCAACCCGGTCCAGTATGACCCGGCGGAATGGGTCCGCATCGCGAAACGTGCCGGCATGCGCTACATCGTGATCACCTCCAAACACCACGATGGCTTTTGCCTGTGGGATTCGAAGGAAACGGACTACGACGTCGCCTCCACTCCCTACCAGCGGGACCTGCTGCGGCCGCTCGCGGAAGCCGCCCGCGCCGCCGGCCTTCGGATGTGCTTCTACTACTCGATCATGGACTGGCAGCATCCCAACTACGATCCGCTGCCGGCCTGGGACAAGGATCGCCCCGGCCATCGCCCGGACATGGACGCGTATGTCCGGTATATGAAGGCGCAGCTGCGCGAGCTGGTGGAGGGGATGGGGCCGCTAGGCATCCTGTGGTTCGACGGCGAGTGGGAAGCGACCTGGACCCACGAGCGCGGCGTGGATCTCTACAACTATGTTCGCTCGCTCCAGCCGTCGATCATCGTCAACAACCGCGTGGACAAGGGGCGCAAGGGCATGGCCGGCATGACCGCGGAGGGAGAGTTTGCGGGCGATTACGGCACGCCCGAGCAGGAGGTTCCCTCCCGCGGCTTTCCCGAGGGGGTGTACTGGGAAAGCTGCATGACGATCAACGACACGTGGGGGTACAAAAAGAACGACCACAACTGGAAAAGCACGACGCAGCTGATTCGCACTCTCGTGGACGTCGCTTCAAAGGGCGGTAACCTGCTGCTGAACGTGGGCCCGAAAGCGGATGGAACGTTCCCGCTCGAGATTGTTGAGCGGTTGGACGCGATCGGGCGGTGGATGGAGAAAAACGGGGAATCGATTTACGGGACCACGGCGACGCCGTTTGCGCGGCTGAGGCAGCGCTGCACGAAGAAGGACGGCCGGCTGTACGTGCATGTCTTTGAGCGGCCGGCGTCCGGTCTGGTGGTCCTGCGCGGCCTGACCAACGCGGTCCGCAGTGCCCGCTGGCTGGCGACCGGTGCGCCGCTGGAACTCCTCCGGCACGAGGGCGCCAGCGCGGTCCGCATTCCTGCGGAGCTGCCCGATCCGCACGTCTCCACGGTTCTGGTCGAGGTGGAGGGATTGCCCGCGACCGTGCCGGTCCCGATCACGCAGGAGGAGGACGGGACCGTTGAACTGCCCGCCTCCGACGCGCGGTTAGATGGCAGCGGATTGCGCTACGAGATGCCGACGGATAGCCTCAGCGGCTGGACCACCACCGAGGAGGCGGCCGCCTGGGTCTTCCATCTCAAGCGGGCTGGCGACTATCGCGTCGAGATCGAGTACGCGTGTGCGAAGGGGGAGGAGGGCGGCACCGTCCAAGTGACGGTGGTGGACCAGGTGGTGACCGGCGAGGTCGCCGCCACGGGCAGCTCTCATCGCTTCCAGCGCAGGGAGCTCGGCCGCATCACGCTCGCGGAGCCGGGAGAGTGGCGCGCGGTGGTGCGCGGCCGCAAGCCGGAAAAGGCGAGCACGCTGATGCACTTGCGCAGCGTGCGGCTCGAGCCGGTGGCGCGCTGAAGACGGCGGGCGACGGTGTTGCGAGCCGAGCGCCCTCAGCGCAGACTTC
Source organism: Kiritimatiellia bacterium (assembly GCA_026417735.1). Taxonomy (NCBI): domain Bacteria; kingdom Pseudomonadati; phylum Kiritimatiellota; class Kiritimatiellia; species Kiritimatiellia bacterium. The sequence continues at coordinate 36,389 of JAOACR010000010.1, read as the reverse complement.
CGCGTTCTGGAATTCGAGGGCCGCTGCGGCCCGGGCGGGGCGCAGGGAATGGTGGGCGCTACAGGACTTGAACCTGTGACCCCTACCATGTCAAGGTAGTGCTCTAGCCAACTGAGCTAAGCGCCCGACGCTTGGCTATTCGAACACTGCAGGCCGGACCTGTCAAATGGATGAAGCGATCCGACCTGCGAGGAGAGGAGGAGGTGCGCCATCTGGCGGAGAGGGGGGGATTCGAACCCCCGATACCGGTTTTACACCAGTATAACGGTTTAGCAAACCGCCGCTTTCAGCCACTCAGCCACCTCTCCGGCCGAACTGCGTGACCGCCGCTACGGTACGGGTCAGCCGATCCGAAGGCAAGCACATCAGCCGCGAAGGCACGAGGGGCGGCGTTCCGCCGTCTTGCGTCGCCGGCGGGTTCTGGGATAGTGGAGGCATGCACACATCGCTTCGTCCGCTTGTGATCGCCGCGCTCGGTGCGGGGACGGCATTGGCCCTCGACATTGGCGACCGCGCCCCGCCGCTCGATGGCGTCGCAGTCTGGCTCAACGGCGATGCAGTTCAACCCTCGAAGCCCGACGGGAAAACGCGGTATGTCGTCGAGCTTTGGGCGACGTGGTGCGGGCCATGCCGGGTGACCGCGCCGCATCTGAACGAGCTGCACGCGGAATTCAAGGACCGCGGCGTGGTCATTGTGGGCCTGACCGATGAGGACGAGGCGAAGGTGCGCCCGTTCGTCGAGTCACTGAAGCTCAACTATCGGATCGCGATTGACCCGAAGCGGACCTCCACCGAGGCGTGGTTCCGCGATGTGGAAGGGATTCCGCACGCGTTTGTGGTCGACACCAACGGCGTGATCGTCTGGGCTGGACATCCGATGGATGGCCTCCGGGATGTGCTGGCGGAGCTGGTGCAAGGCGGCTACAGCCCTGCGCGGCGGCAACAGCGCGACCAGCAGCAGGAGCTTCTGGCCGGCGCGCTGCAGGCGCAGGATTTTCCGAAGGCGCTCGGCATCGTGGATCAGATGTTGCGGGAGGAGCCACGGCGGATGGAGTTGCACCATCTGCGGATGGGGCTGCTGGCCCAAACCGGCGATCTCGACGGGGTGCGGCAGCACCAGCGGCGCTTGCTCGAGGTGTTCGCGGATGCGCCGCGGGAACTGAATGACCTGGCCTGGACGCTCGCGGCGCCCTCGCCGCTGCCGCTGGAAATGCGGGATGCGGAGGTGGCAATTCGCGCCGCCCGGCGGGCGGTGGAGCTCACCGGCGGGCGCGATGCTTCGATTCTCGACACGCTCGCGATCGTGTTGCAGTTCAGCGGCCTCACCGACGCGGCGATCGAAGTCGAAGAGCGGGCGCTCGAGGTCGCGGGGGACCCGGAGACGAAGGCCGAGGTGAGGAAGAATCTCGAATTTCTCCGCCGTGTACGCGCGGCGCGATCGCAGGCGGAAGCGGCGCGTGCCGCCGCGCTCGACACGTTGACGAACCGCCCGGCAGCGTCGGAGGGGCCGGTGAGCGGAGAGCGCTGATGTCCAGCACGTTCGGCACCTGGTTTCGCGTAACGACGTTTGGCGAGTCGCACGGGGGCGGCGTGGGCTGCGTCGTGGACGGCTGTCCTCCCCGGCTGCCGCTGTCGGAGGCGGACATCCAACCGCAGCTCGACCGGCGGCGGCCGGGCCAAAGCGACCTCGCGACGCCGCGGAATGAACCGGACCGGGTTTCGATACTCTCCGGTGTGGAGAATGGTCTGACGCTCGGCACGCCGATCGCGCTGGTGGTTGCCAATCGCGACATGCGGCCGGGCGATTATGCCGCGGTGCGCGCGGCACCGCGCCCATCCCACGCTGATTTCACGTATCTGGCGAAGTATGGCATTCATGCGTCCAGCGGTGGCGGGCGCTCCAGTGCGCGGGAAACCATCGGCCGGGTGGCCGCCGGCGCGGTTGCGGAGACCTGGCTGCGCCGTCGGTTTGATGTCGAGATCGTTGCCTGGGTGGCTGCGATCGGCGAGGTGGCCGCGCCGGAACCGGCGGTGGAGACGCTCAGTCGCGCGCAGGTGGATGCGCATCCGACGCGCTGTCCCGATGCGGCGGCCGCGGAGGCGATGGCGGCGACGGTGCGCGCGGCGCGGGAGGAGGGGGACTCGGTGGGTGGTGTTATCGGTTGTGTGTGCCGCGGGGTTCCGGCCGGCTGGGGCGAGCCGGTGTTTGAGAAGCTGGAGGCGCGGCTCGCCCAGGCGATGCTCTCGATACCGGCGACGAAAGGGTTCGAGATCGGCTCCGGTTTTCAGGGCGCGCGGCTGCGGGGCTCGCAGCACAACGACCTGTTTGTTTGGAAGGGCGGCCGGCTCGGCACCGCGACGAACCGCAGTGGAGGGGTCCAGGGAGGGGTATCGAACGGGGAACCGATCGTGTTTCGGGTCGCGTTCAAACCGCCCGCGACGATCGGCCGGCCCCAGACCACCGCGCGTTTCGACGGCGAACCGACGGTGTTGGAGGCCGGGGGTCGGCATGACCCGTGTGTGGTCCCGCGGGCGGTGCCGATTGTTGAGGCGATGGCGGCCCTGGTTCTGGCGGACGCGGCGCTGGCCCAGCTGGCAAGGGAGGGAGCCGCGCCGAGGTGAACACCGGCGCACCGCCGCGCCTTGCGCCTGCCGGCCGGCTGGGCTAGGCTCATTTGCGGCGTCCATGAAGCCCGGTGCTCGGGTGGTGGAATCGGCAGACACGCATGTTTGAGGGGCATGTGCCGCAAGGCGTGGGGGTTCGAATCCCCCCCCGAGCACCATTCCGAAAGGTCGGCCGCGCGCTTGCCGGGAACCACCCCCGATGCCCGCTCCGCTGGCGATTGAGGGCCTGACCAAACGGTTTGGCGGCCGCGTGGCGCTCGACGAAGTCTCTGCGAAGATCGAGCCGGGGGAGCTCTTCTTTCTGTTGGGGCCCAGCGGCTGCGGCAAAACGACGCTGCTGCGATGCGTCGCCGGGCTCTGCCGCCCAGATGCGGGTCGCATCCGACTGGACGGCGCGGATATCACCGACCGCCCGACCCACCTGCGCGGTACTGCGATGGTCTTCCAGTCCTACGCGCTGTGGCCGCACATGACCGTGTTCGAAAATGTCGCGTTTGCGCTGCGGGTCCAGCGCCGGTCTGCGGCGGAGGTGCGGCGTCGCGCCATGCAAGCGTTGGAGCGGGTACGGCTGGCCGACCGGGCGGACGCACGACCGGCGGAGCTCTCGGGCGGCCAGCAGCAGCGGGTCGCGCTGGCGCGCGCGCTGGCGGCGGAGCCGCGGTGCCTGCTGCTCGACGAGCCGCTCTCGAACCTGGATGCGCAACTGCGCCTTGAGATGCGCGGCGAAATCCGCCGGCTCTGTCGCGAGGCCGGACTGACCACACTGTACGTCACGCACGATCAGCGGGAAGCGATTGCGATCGCCGACCGGCTCGCCGTGCTCCGGGACGGCCGGCTGGAACAGTGCGGGACGCCGGAGGAGGTATACGCGCGGCCCGCGAACCGTTTCGTCGCCCGGTTTCTTGGTGCGGCGAACTTTCTGGAGGGTCGCATTGTCGGCCGCAGCGGAGGGGCGCTGCGGGTCGAAACGCCGGTGGGGACGGTGCTGGCCTCATGTGGAGTCAACTATCCGGCGGAGGGGCGGGTCGTGACGCTGTGCGTGCGACCGGAAGCGTGCCGCCTTCTGACGGACCGCGTCGCGGTGGAGGGGCCGAACGTGTTCGCGGCGCGGCTGGTGAGGTCGGTATGGCTGGGCGAGACGGTGCGCCACGAAGTGCAAGTGGGCCGGGGAGAGGCGACGGTGCTTTTCGAAGTCGTGGAGCTGCGTCCCACCGTGCGTGCACGGGAAGGGGAGATGATGGAGGTGTGGCTGGCAGTGGCGCCGGAGGACCTCGTGGCGCTGCCCGGCTGAGCGGAGCGATGGGGTTGCCGGCTCTCCCGAGCGAGGGTAGACTGGCGGACTTGTTCGAAAGTCACGCAGGAGCGCGACGGCCATGGCACGAGTCTGCGAGCTGTGCGGAAAGAAACCGGTGACGGGCAATCGCATTGTCCGGCACGGTCTGGCGAAGAAAAAGGGCGGCATCGGCATGCACACCACCGCGGTGACGCGTCGCCGTTTTCTGCCGAACCTACGCAAGGTGCGTGTTCGCGAGGGCACCTCGTGGGTGACCCGCAAGGTGTGCATGAGCTGTTTCCGGCGGGTGGGCGCCGCGGCGGTCTGAGCGGAGGGCGGTCCGGATGGGTGCGCGCCGCCGCTCGACCAGTGCTCCGTCCACCAGCGAGGATCACGTCCGGCTAACGTGGGGCGGGCGGAGCTGGACCTATCCGGTGCGCCGGGGCACCGAGGGCGAGGTCGCGGTGGACATCTCCACGCTGCGGCGCGACACCGGTCTGATCACGCTGGATCCGGGCTTCGTCAACACCGGCGCCTGCACCAGCGACATCACCTACATTGACGGCGAGCGCGGCATTTTGCGGCACCGCGGCTACGCGATCGAGGACCTCGCCGAGCACTGTGTGTTCCTCGAGGTGGCGCACCTGCTGATTCTCGGCAAGCTGCCGAACCGCCGCGAGTGGCAGCGGTTCTCGGACCTGATGAACCGCCACTCGATGATCCACGAGGACATGCGCGCATTCTTCCTGAACTACCCCGAACACGCGCATCCGATGGCGGTCCTCTCCGCGATGGTCGTCTCGCTCTCTTCGTTCTATCCCGAGATCGAGCAGCAAGACCCGGACGAGCCGCTCGACATCACCGCGACGCGGCTACTGTCGAAACTGCGCACGATCGCGGCGTTTTCCTACAAGAAGTCGATCGGCGAGCCGTTCGTCTATCCGAGCCATCGGATGAGCTACTGCGAGAACTTTCTGAACATGATGTTCTCCTCGCCGGTGAACGACTACTGGCCGGATCCGGTCGTCGTGCGGGCGCTGAATCTGTTCCTGATCCTTCATGCGGACCACGAACAGAACTGCTCGACCTCGGTGGTGCGCATCGTCGGCAGCGCGGGCAGCAGCCTGTACGCCTCGATCTCCGCAGGCATCTGTGCGCTGTGGGGGCCGCTCCACGGCGGCGCGAACCAGGCAGTGATCGAAATGCTGGAGCGGATCCTGCGGGAGGACCGCGGCCGCGTGGACAAGGTGATCGAGCGCGCGAAGAAGGGCGACCCGAAGCACCGGCTGATGGGGTTCGGTCACCGTATTTACAAGACGTACGATCCCCGTGCGCGAATCGCGAAGGACGCGTGCACGAAGCTGCTCGCGCGGCTCGGCATGCACAACGATCCGGTGCTGGAGGTCGCGATGGAGCTGGAGGAGCGCGCACTGCAGGATCCGTACTTCCAGGAGCGGCACCTCTACCCGAACGTAGACTTCTACACCGGCATCGCGTACCGCGCGATGGGCATCCCGACGAACATGTTCACCGTGATGTTCGCGATCGGCCGGCTGCCGGGTTGGATCGCGCACTGGATGGAGAACCGCCGGGATCCCGCGCAGAAGATCGGACGTCCGCGCCAGCTGTACACGGGCGAGACGGCGCGCCCGTTCGTGCCGATGGATCAGCGCCCCTGAACCGCCGTCGCTACTCGATCTCGATCTTCGCGGCGGTGCCCTGAACGGGGTAGGACTCCGCAACCGGGCCGGTGACCCAAGCGCGGACCGTTCGCCCCGGGCGCAGATCGGCGAGCGTCGCCGGTGCGCCGCTCCCGCGCCAGCGCAGCACGGTGTGCGCGGTGACCCGCAGCACCGCCTTCTGCGAGCCGGAAGGCTCGCGCGGATTCTCTTCAATCCTGACGCGATCGCGCTCAACGGCGGTGATTACGCCGCGAATGTATGCACCGCCGTCGGGCAGCGGGGGGGCATCGTCGGCCTCGCAGCCGCCAGCCGCAACGATCACAAGGATCGCGCCCAGCCAGTCGTGTCGTCTCATGGTGGCGTCGGTTCCTCCGGGGCCGGACGGCCGCCCCGCCACCGTGGCCGCGGCGGTGACGCTGTGTCGGAGCCTTCGGGCGGCCCCAGCCGGGAATAGTACATCGCTTCTCGGTCGGACAAATGCCCCGCGCGCTGACGCTCGCGGATCCGGCGCAACGTGTCCTCGTCGAGCGCAGTGCCACCGCGGCGCGCGGGATGTTCGGCCTCTGCCGTCGGCGCCGCCGTGGCAGCGGTCCATGTGTCAGGGCGGTGCCGCGCGGCCCCGCCGATCGCCATCAGCGCGATCGCGGTCATTGCGCCCAGCCAGCGGCGCCAGACCGAGACGGGAGCGGCGGCGACGAGCTCCGCGGCATCGTCGCGGCAGCGATCGCAGGCCAGACAGTCCAGATCCGTGCGCGCCCGCACGCCGAACTCACAGGCGCGGGGGCGAACCGCGGGCCAGAACCGCTCGAGCGGCCGCAGCGCGGCGACCGCTGCAAGCCACGCACCGGTGGGGCAGAGCGCGCGGCACCAGAACCGCGGTACGAACCATGAGATCGCGATCAGCGTCAGCACCGCCGCGCCGGCAGGCCGTGACAGGTCGTGCGCAAACGCGAGCGCGAGCGGGTCGAGGTCCTCGAGGCGCGCTGTCGGCGCCGCCAGCATCGCCGTCGCGGCCAGGCCGAGCAGCGCGTATTTCACCCACCGCGCCTCCCGCCATGCGGCGGCCGGCGGCGGTCGCCAGCGCCGGGGCCGCAGCGCCGCGGCCAGCTCTTGCACTGCGCCGAACGGGCACAGCCAGCCGCAGTAAACGTTGCCGACGAGCGCGACCAGCAGCGGTACCGCAACCGGCAACACCCATGCGAGATTCCAGCCCGGTGCCGGCCAGGGCCACTCCAGCCAGACCCGCAGGTGGGCCACCGACAACTGCACGTTCAGCCAGCGCCCCAGCACCGCGGCCGTCGCCGCGAGCGCGAGGATGCGGATATGCCGCCGCGCCGGCGCTCGGCGCAGCACGAGCGCGCCAAGCGCGAACGCCGCAAGCGTGAGCGTCTGGTGGGGGATGCGGGCGGTGCGGTTCGCGGCGGTTTCGTGCGCGCCGCGCAGCTGTACGGCCGCCGCGAAACGGGGCCCCGCTTCGCGCAGCGTGTCGAGCACCGCGCGGGACGAGACCGTTGCGCCGCTGACCGCGTCCACCGGTGGTGGTGCGCCCGGATCCGCGATGCGCCAGCCGCGCAGCGCGCCCCACCAGTGCTGCAGCCGCTCGAAATAGCGCGGCGTTTCGCGGGACCGGAGCACGCGCACGCCGAGGATCGCGCCGTCGCGATCGAGCGCGACCGCCAGTTCGATCGGGCCTGCGTAGCCAGGCACCGTCGCGGCGACATCCGCGGTGGAGAAGCACCACGCCTCGGGCGAGCTGGCGGGGCCGGCCACGTAACCGCGGATGCGGCGGCCGTCCGGAGTGCTCCACGTCTGGGGGCGCAGCTCGCGGTCGGGCAGCAGCGCGCGGGCTGCGGCCGCCAGCGCCTCGCCGGTGTCGCCGCCCGGTTCCGCGCGCCATGCGAGCGTGAACACCGCCGCGACGAGGAACCACCAGCCGGCGACCGCACCGATGCGCCGCGCGACGACGTCGGCGGTGTCATCCACTGGCCGGCGGACAGGTGGCGCGGGGAGCGAGGCGGGCAGCACGGCGGTGAGCAGCGCGGCGGCCCACCCGGCCCAACCGCCCAGCCCCAGCGCCGGGATCACCACCAGCCCCGAGACGAGCGCGCCGAGCATCCCGCCGAGGTGATCGAACAGCTCGAGGATTGCACCGGCGGACACTTCCGGCAGGCGGCCGGCGAGCCGGCGGGCGGCGAAGGGGACGTATGCGCCGCCGAGTGCGCCGAGCGCAGCGGAGGCAGCGGCCAGCGCCGACTGCGGCAGCCGTCCCTCCGCACGACCGAGCGATGCGAGCAGGACCAGATGCAGCGCGAGCACCAGCCACAGCGGCGGCCGAGAGGGCATTGGACCGCCGCGCATCCAGATGCGCTCGCCCGCCGACGCGCCCACCCACGCGCCGGTCATATAGAGCGCCGACAGCGCACCGACGTGAAGGAACAGGCTACCGTGGTGCGTCTGCCAGGCCAGCATCACGGCGAGCGCGCCCGTCATTCCCGCCGCGCCAGTCGCCCCAATCATCAGCGCCGCTTCGCCCAGCGGCACCGGCGCGGCGGCATCACGCCCGCGGCGACGGGCGGCCAGCCGCAGCGCGGTGGCGGCCAGCATGGCGGCAATCAGCGCCAGCGCGGCCGGCCGCACCGACCTGCTCCACACCGCCGCCGCACGCGGATGGCCCGCCTGCCGCAGCCCGAGCGCGAGCGCCGGAATCAGCGCCGCCGGCCGCGCGTCGCTCAGCCTGAGCGCGTCGTCGCCGATGCGTCGTCGCCATTGCGCGTAGCGGGCGAGCTGTGCTTCCGCGCGCTCGGGCGGGAATGCCGCAGTGACGACATCCGCCGGCGCAAGGCGTTCCGCGCCCGGGATCGCCGCGTACAGTCGCGCCAGCCGCAGCGGCGGGGCGAAACCCGAGATCCGATCGGTCATCAACCAGCGGCTTTCATCGCCGGGCTGCAGGAGTACGTGCCGGAAGACTCCCTCGGCGGTCGCTGCGAGCGCCGCGCCCAGTCGCGAGAGCTCGGGCCCCAGGTAGGCCGCACCGCCGGGGAATCGCAGCCCCGCCACGCCGCCCTCCGTCAGCCGCGCGCGGACCAGCGCGAGGAACTCTGCGGTCAGGAGCCGGTGATCGGCGAGCGTCAGTGGCGGGCCCGCCTCGATCGCGATGAGGTCGAACCTTTCCTTCGTCGCGGCCAGCCATGCGCGTAGGTCCCCCTCCAGCGCGACCATCCGCGCGGGATCCGGCCGCAGGTGCGGTGGCAGACGCGCGGGCCACGCGCGCGCGAAACCGGGATCGGGAGGCGCCCAGACGACGCGCTCGATGCTCGGCAGGCGCAGCAGCGCGAGCGCCAGCCCGTACGTGTCCGGACCGGCCACCAGCACGCGGCGAGCGGTCGGCACGGTGGAAAGGTAGATCGCGGCGGTTGCGGCGGCGTGGTCGCCGGCGCCGACGGTTTCGACGATCGACTCGCGGGACTGCGCGATCCACGCCCCCTCCCGTTCACCGAACCGGTACGTGGCCTGGCCGGTGGCGAAGCGTCCCCGGAACGCGGAGACCGGCAGCAGGCGCGACCATACGAACCGGTCGCGCCGCTCGGTGAGCTGTTGGTCGAGCCTCAGCGCGACCGTGAGCGCCGCGGCCAGCGGCAGCGCCGCCGGCGCAGCGCAACGCGCACCGCGCCCGCTGGCGAACGCGGCGGCTGCCGCCAGCAGTGCCATCCCGGCGAGCGCCAGCCGTTCCTCCGCCCAGCCGGCGCTCAGCGCAAGGGTCGCGCCCAGGCCACCGGCCGCCGCGCCGAGCGCCTCGAGCCGGTAGACGCGCGCGACGGAGCGTCCGCCCCCGAGCCGCGCGACACCGCAGGCGGCGGTGAACACCAATCCGGTGACGAAGCTGACCGGCGCATTGACCACCCAGGCCAGTGGCAGCAGCCGCACGATCGGGAACAGCTCGTGTGGCGAGACACCGGCCAGGGGGCGAAGGTTGAGCGTGAGGAGAACCTGCAGCGCCGTGGCGGGCAGCTGGGCGAGCGCGGCGAGCGCGACCGCGGGCCACGACGGCGACCGGCGCGCCAGCCCGCGGCCCGCCGCCGCGCCGACCGCGACCCACATCAGCCACGCGGCGAAGAATGCAGCAACGCCGAACTCGCTGCCCTCGACCGTTTCGAAAAAGGCGCGAAACAGCACCGTCTGGGCGACGACCGCCCACATTCCCGCCGCGCTCACGAGTGCGGCGGCGGCAGCGGGCAACGGCCGGATCGGCTCGCCGGCATCGGACGGGTTCATCGCGCCTAGCATAGGCTCGAGCGGTGGCGGGGCAATGCGTTTTCTGGTGCCGGGCTTGACGGCGGCAATGAGGCTGCACAATATGCGCGCGCCCGGCGCGCAGTTCTCCGGTCGCCAGGGTGTGGAGGTCGCAGCGTGAGAGGTGGATGGTGGTGGGTTATCGGCGCCGTCGCGGCGGTCGCGAGCAGTCGGGCGGCGGAGATGGTTTGCCCGGTGCTCGACGTGCCGCCGGCGCAGTTTGTGCAGGGCTCCGCCGGCTACGTCGGGCGGGCGGCGCTCTCGGAGCGGGGTGCCCGCGAAATGGGAGTGGCCGAGTTCGAGGTCGGCGGCGATCTGTGGTACTGGGAAAACGACCTTGGCGCGGACGTGCTGCTGAGCGGCCACTGGGCGGTGCAGACGCTGGAGGGCTATGGCGAGGGCACTTCGTTCTATCTGTTGCACCGAGGATATCTGCGAGTGGCGTGGCAGCAGCGGTATCTGGGCGGATTTGGCTCGATCGTGCACGCCTCGCCGGGGCTCTACACGACGTTTGACGGGCTGAGCGCGCGCGCGCTCGGATGCCCTGCGGGCCTGACGCTGGTGCAGGCGCCCTCGCCCGAATGGGCGATTCTGCTCGGCGCCACGGCGTATCCGGGCTTCGACGTGGTGGTGGACCCGCAGGCGGGTCTTGTCTGGCGGCCGGGCCCCCATCTGCGGCTCGAGCTCGGCTATCCCGAGACGAAATTTGCAGTGGGCGATCCGGACGGACTGCGGTTTGTGATGGGCGGATGGTACCGGCGCTGGCCGGAGTACGACATGCCGGATGACCCTCGTGAGCGGGTACAGTTCCGCGAGGCTCGCGCGTGGCTGGGCCTCGAATGGGACATCGCCCGCGTCGTGCGGCTCTCGCTGGTCGGCGGGGTGGTGTTCGCCCGCGAAATTGACTTCACCAACGGCGGCACGCCGCTGGATGTGGACGAGGCACCGTTCGTGCAGCTCACGATCGGCGGACTGTACTAACAGCCGCCGCGGCTCAGGAGATCATGCAATGCAGACAACGATCCGAATCACAGCGCCCATCCTTATCGTGCTATTGCTGGGCTGTGAGTTTGAGCCCGGCCAGGGCAATGTTCCGCCGGTCGCCGATGAAAACGCCGCAACCTTTCTGAGCCACGTCGAGCGGCGCAACCTCGCCGACGGACCCGGCGGCTTTGTGAACAACCCGGAGAACAGCCGCGGCACGCTGAAGCTGGTCTTTCCGGCAGCGTACAGCGACCGCATCGAGCAGGTGCGCGTGTACACCGCGGAGGGCGAGCTCTTCGACACGCTGTATCGCCAGACGCCGGACGAGCACGGGAACCGCCAGCGTTACTACGGCACCCGACCGATCGAAGACTATCCGGACAACCTCCACGTGCTGGTCACGCTGCTGGAGCCGAAGCCGGACGGCACGACGGCCGAATCCCACTTTGTGTTCGTGCTGCCCGACCCGCAGCGTCGCATGGATTAGATTGCGTCGCCCACGGCGGCGACCGGATCATCTCGGGCCCGAGGCGGGACCGAGCAGCGCGCCAACCAAGTCGCTGGCCTCCGGCAGTGGCGCATCGCTGACCGCCAGCAACGGCGGCTCCGCGGGGTCCAGCCGCAGCCGCAGGCGGTCGACCCGGCCGAACCGACGGCCGGTGCGAAGATCCGCGGCGTGCAGCGGCTGCGCGAAGACCACCTCAACCTCGGTGGCGTCTGCCGCGGCCCGCTCGGTGATGGTGAGGTCCTCGCCCATCGTTGCGCCGGTTTCCGGGCTGAGGCCAACGAGCCGCACCGCGTCGAGCCGGCGGCGGAACACTGCGACCGGCCCGCCGCCCTCGACGCGCAGCGGTGGGGCAAGATCCGCCAAGTGCGCAACCGGATCGGGCGGCGGATCCGAGCTTTGTGGCGGCATCGCCGCGGTCTCGCGCAACCGTCCGCGCTCGTCCCAGGCGGCGGGCTCGCCGTCGTAGATCAGCCGTCCGCCGGCGGCGGTAAATTCGCGCAGCGCTGCGAGCTCCCGGTCCGACATCGCCCAAGACCCCGGCATCACCAGCGCGCGCCAGCGGCCGCGGAGCAGCTCACCGGCCTCGATCTGGGAAGACGCGAGGAAGCGCGGGCTCCAGCCGGCGGCGCGCAGAGCGGAGAGCCATCGCACCCGGAGCGCGGCCTGCCGGTTGTGCTGCGCCTCGTAGCTGGAAAAGCGGCGCGGCCAGGTGCGGCCGTCCACCGTGGACTCCAGCAGCCAGTTCACCTGGATGCTGGGCTGCGAATAGTGGATCGCGATCGGGTCCCATTCCGGCGTCGCGCGCAGCCACAGCTCCGTGAGCGGGCCCCGCAGCGGCCGCACCGCCGCGGCCAGCGCGCGACCTTTCGGCGTGAGCGGCAGATCGGGCGCGTCCCACTGCAGACAGTCCTCGCTCCACCAGAGGATGCAGCCGCGGTCGCCCTCCAGCAGCAGACGCCACAAACGACGGCGCGCGGTCGCTTCGTCCGCCTCACCGATCGTGCTCAGCAGCGGCCGATCCTCCATGAACGAGCCGAAGATCGCGCGCGCGGCGCCGATGTCGTAGGGCTCCGCCCAGTCCACCGCACGCGCCAGCCGCTCGAGGTCGAAGCCGCCGAACGCGTGCGGCATCTGCGTGCCCTCGATGCCCACCGGTGTGAGGGGATCGACCGCGCGCATCTCGCGGCGCAGCTCGTCGAGCAGCTCGGCCCAGGTCTGGTCGAGAAAAGTGCGGAACTCGCACCACGGCGCGAAATTCCACCGCCGGGGCGTCCGGCGCGCTTCCTCCGCCCGGAACACGACGCGCGCCAGCGCGGACCAGTCGGGTGCCCCCTGCGGGTGGTCGGCGCCGGAGACCATCCGGTGTTTGATCTCGTCGGTGGAGAAGGGACGGACCGCCGACCAGTCCGGGAAGCGGGTTGCCCACGCTCGGTTCAGCGCGTCCAGATCGGTGTACCGGTTGCGCAGCCACGCGCGAAACGCTTCGAGGGTGGGGCCGGACCAGTCGTAGTCGAACGGATTTGCGGAGATGGTGATCGAGAGCTCGTCGCGCAGGTTGTAGGCCAGCGGCGAGTGCGGCGCATGGCGGCGGGCGCTCTCGCGCGCCTCGCGGCGGGCCCAGGCGCGCCACTCGGGATCATAAAGTCCGTACTCGCGCACGAACGCGGCGGGGTCGCGGGTCGCCATCCAGCGGTTGATGAACGCATTCCAGTCCCGCACGGACGAGTTCCATTTGAGGCAGAGGCCGCGGTTGACGACGTTCTCAACGTAGTACCGCACGCCCGCGGCCACCCACGGGTCCGGCGCGGCACGGCCGTGCACCATGCCGGCGGTCGCGCCCAGCTCGCGCAACCGCTGCAGGAACAGCGGCCAGCGTGAGGGGTCGCTGTGCGCGCTCTCGCCGACCCAGAGGATCACTTCGTACTGCAGCCATGCGCGCGGTGGCGGCAGCGGCGGGGAGGTCCCGGCGGCGCCGACGAGAGCCACCGGCAACAGAACGGCCGCCGACCCGGCGAAGCGGATTCGGATCATCGCGGCTCTCCTCAACCCCCCGTGGGGGGCGGATTGCACTCTACCGAAGACCCGCGCGTGCGGCCAGCCGCGCGGCCGATCAGTCCGGGCCGCTGGCCAGTTCGAAGTCGCGTCCGCGCAGAATGCGGCCGTCACCGATCAGTTCGGCGCCGATCAGACGCACGCGCGCGCCGCGTTCGAGCTGCTCGAGCAGGCGTTTGGTCCGCGCGCGCTCGAGATGGCGCGTGAGCACTTCGCAGGAGCGCATCGAGCCGTCCGCGGCGCACAGCCACGACTGGATGCGGCCGCCGGTGTGGCGCACGGGGCCGACCAGCCGGCCGCTGGAGGGGTCGGAGGAGGCGGCCGGTGCGGGGGCGCGCTCGACCGCCAGAAAGGAGTACGAGAGCACTCCGATGTCGCGATGTAGCCGGCGGTTCATCCATCGCAGGCTGGCCGGCACGTTCCAGCGCCGGACCTCGTGACACCACACGTTGGAGCGGCCCAGCGCGAGGATCGGGCAGGGTCGGTGGTGGGGGCAAGGGGCGAGGATTCGCAGATCGTCGCGCACGGCGAGCGCGTCGCGCAGACGCTCGATCCGCACGGCGCAGGCGCGGGTCGCCGGTTCCAGCAGCACCAGCCATCCGCCGGGCCGCAGCTGTTCGATGTGCCGTCGCATCCACTCCAGCACCGTTGCGTCCGACGCGGTTTCAAACATCTCGTTCAGTGAGAAGCCGGCGATCGCGATGTCCACCGGTTCCGGCGGTAGCCACACGGTCGCGTCGGCGGGCGCGCGCACCACCACCGGATTACGGCGGCTGCCGAGTTCGCGCGCGAGGCCGACGAGTCGGTCCAGTGCACCGGCGTGCTGGTCACAGGCGAGGAGGCGGCATCGGGCGCGGGGGCGAAGCGCGCGGACGATGTCCACCGCGGCCAGCCCCGCCGCACCGGTGCCGGCGCCGATGTCCGCAATGAGAACGTCCGGCCGGCGCAGTCGAAACCACGTGGTCTCGGAGGCGACCGTCGCACACTCCGCCAACACGAGCCGCGCGCGAACGTGGGTGCGAGGGAAAAAGAACAGCCCATAGGCGGCGGTCAGCCGCGCATCGCGGCCGTATCCGCCGAATCCGGCTTCGCGGTCGGTGGTGAAGCGATCGGAGAGTTCGGCGGCCGCGCGCGCGAGCCGGTCGCAGGCGTCCTCCGGCGATGTGGCGCCGGTCGCGCGCATGGCCAGCCGCAGCCAGGCCCGCTCCAGCGCTTCCGGATAGCCCAGCGAAAAGACCGCCACCGGCGCCACTCCCTAGAACCACAGCCGCGCGGCGCGCAGCCGGCGGCCGAGCTCGTCGAGCACGCGCGACTCGTCGGCCTCGTCTCGCGCCTCGAACGTCGCAGAGAATCGCAAATACGCGCCGACGTCGTCCCACGGCACGGTGGAGACGGAGTGCTCGCGAATCAGATACTGCGAGGCCTCCTCCGCGGTCGCGAAGCGGGTGGGCCCCGCGCCGCGCGGTGCGCGCACGTACAGGTAGAACGTGCCGCCCGGCATCTGCGCCTCGAAGCCGGCGCCGCGCAGCACCTCCACCAGCCGCACCAGCCGGCGGCGGTAGTGTTCGCGGATCGCCTCCGCCAGCGAGAGGTCGGCGATGCCCGCGCAGGCGGCGCGCTGGATCGCTTTGAACTGGCCGGAGTCGGTGTTGTCTTTCACCTCCGCAAACGCCTGCACCGCGCGGGCCGGCCCGGCGACAAACCCCAGCCGCCAGCCGGTCATGTTGTAGGACTTGCTCATCGAGTGCAGCTCGATCGCGCACTCGAGGCCGCCGGGACGCGAAAGGATCGATCGTCGCGGTTGGTCATAGACGAGCGTCGCGTAGGCGGCGTCGTGCACGATCAACACATTGTGGCGGTGGGCGAATTCGATGAGCCGGTCGAACAGTTCGTCCGTCGCCGCCGCGCCGGTCGGATTGTTGGGATAGTTCACGTAGAAGAGCTTCGCCGCGTCCGCATCCGCCGGCGCGATCTCATCGAGGTCCGGGTGGAAGCCGTTCTGTTCCCGGAGCGGCACCGGCACGATGCGCGCGCCGAGGTATCGCGCGTGGGTCGCCATCACCGGATAGCCGGGCACGGTGGCGAGCACCACGTCGCCCGGGTCCACGAAGCACAGCGGCAACATCGCGAGCGCGGACTTCGAGCCGATGCTGTGGTTGATGTGGCGGTCGGGGTCCAGGTCGCGCACGCCGAAGAACTCGGCCATGTAGCGCGCGGCCGCGACGCGGAACTCGCGGATGCCGTTGTCCGCGTAGCCGCGGTTGGCGGGGTCGTCCACCGCCAGCTTCAGCGCCTCGCGGATCGGGGCCGGCGCGATCTGGTCTGGCTCGCCGACGCCAAAGTCCAGCAGCTCCACGTTCGGCCGCGCCGCGAGCGCGGCGGCCTTTGCGCGCTTGATCTTTTCGAACTTGTAGATCGCGTTCGATTCGCCGAACGACGCGCCGCCGATGCGCCGTGCGAAACGCGATTGCAGATCAAACATGTTCGGGTCTCCGGTGCCGTGTACGAGCGCCCGATGCTACCCGGCCGGCGGCCTGCTGACGAGCCGGGCGGCGCTGCTCAGCGCGGCGCGCGGAGGGTGGCGGGGGCGCGCAGGTAGGCCGCCACGCGATGCGCGCGATGGCGGACCTCGCAGAGCGGAGCGGGCCTGTCCGGGAACCGCTGGGCATGGTCGGTCGCGGCCACGACGACCACGTCGCCGGGTGCGGCCGCCGCCCACGCGGTCTCGAATGCGGGCGCGGTGCGAACGGGCCGGCCGAGGTGGAACTCGAGTGCACCGTCATCGTCGCCGGCGACCCAGACGGTCGTCTCCGCGCTCAGCCGCTCCGCGAGCCGGTTCGCAAACGGTACCAGGATGTGTTCGTTTTCGATCCATGGTGCCCAGGGGCCGCTCAACGTCAGCGCGGCGAGCAAGATGCCGGCGAGCGCGGCCGGGGCGGGGATGTGGGGCGCGTGCTCGGCGGCGCGCCAAGCGGCGGTGCCGGCCACCGTAAGCGCAAGGCCCAGTGCAATCGCGGTGGGCCAGCCGGCGGCGCGCAGCGCGGGCGCCGCGACCGCGGACACGGTGCCGGCCAGCAACAGCGTGAGCGCGATCGCGCGGCCGTAGAACGTGAGCGCCCCCGCCGCACGCCGGGTGCGCACGCGGGCCGCCCAGCCGCCCAGCGCCAGCGCGGCGGGCGGCAACAGCAGGGTCGTGTAGTGGATCTGTTTGTTGCGCATCGCGGAAAGCAACAACAGCGCCGCCAGTAGCCAGCCGGCCAGCAACGCCTCGCGCGCGCGTCCGCGTACCCGGCGCGCCAGCCGCGCGAGCGCGGCCGGCAGTGCCAGGCTCCAGGGCGCCAGCGCGGCCGGCAGCGCGTAGAGGTAGTAGAACCACGGGCCCGGATGAGTCGGCCGGCGCATGAGCGCGGACATTTCACTGGCGAGGGCACGGCCCGCCGCCTCGCTCGCAGGGCCGAACAGCGCCACCGCGTACCACGGCAGCGCGAGCGCGGCGGCGCCGGCGATCGCCAGGAGCAGGCCCTGGGCGAGGCCGCGGCGTAGCGGCGCGTGCAGCGCCGCCGCGGAGGCCGCCGTCAGCAGCAGAATCGCGGGCGGCGCGGGGCTTTTGGCCAGCATGCCCGCGCCTGCCGCCGCGCCCGCGGCCAGCCACCACCACCACGCTCGCGGGGGAGCGCGCAGCGCATGCCCGGCGCCGAACACCGCCGCGGCGGTCCAGAATGATTGGGCGATGTCGCCCTCCGCGCGGAAGCCAAACCGCAGCATCGCATATGACCCGGCCGCAAACGCCGTCGCCAGTGCCGCACCGCGGCGTCCCACCAGCCTCCGGCCGCCCGCGTAGATCAGCGCGAGCAGCCCCAGCGCGAACGCGAGGCCGGGAAGCCGCGCGATCGCTGCCACGCGCGTCGTCCTCGCCGCCCGATAGGTCAGCGCGGTCAGCCAGTACATCAACGGCGGCTTTTGGTAGCGCGGGGTGCCGCGGTACTCCGGCCGCAGCCACCCGCCGGATTGCGCCATCGTGCGCGCGGTCAGCGCCACGCGCAGCTCCTGCTCGCGACACAGCGGCATGCGCGCCGCGCTCACACACAGCACCACGCCGCTGGCCAGCAGCACCGCGAGCACCGCCAGGGTCTCGCGGCGGAGGCGGCGGCGACGCGTTCGTGCTGCGCCCATGCCCCCCACCATACCGAACGCGACCCGCCCTCGCGAGCGGTGGCTCCCGCGGGGGGATACCATCGCCGCGCTTGGCCGCGCCAAGCGCTGTGCGCAGCGCGCCGGTGCAACGGCGATGGCATCCGATGCGGTGGTCTCCCCCACCGGCCAGCCCGTTCCGAGGATCAACCGAGCGGACCCGAACGTATCGTCGAGCGAGGGCTCCACGTTTCGCCGGCCGGTGCGGATGACCGCGCCGCGCGGGCGTCTCGCCAGCGGCTCTAGCACCTCCGCGAACGCCCTCTGGCCGGTGGCCGACGGGCGGCGACGCCGCGCCGGAACGGTTCGTAGCCGGTGAGCGCCGGCGGCCAGTCGTCGTTGCCAGACTGTGCGCCCCGCACACCCGGCGGCGCGGCGAGCGCACCGAGTTGCGAGGGGAGAACCGGCCGGGAGAGCACCGGATCGCTCGCCGGTGCCCACGGGATGGCGCGCGCTGGGGCGGACGGGGCGTCGCGAGAGACCTGCGCGTCAACGATCGCCGGGGCAGAGCCTGCCGGCGGCCTCGGAGAAGCGGTGAGGTGAGCGCGCCGGGCGTGCCGCCCAGCTGTTTGCCGCGGCGGGAGTCTCCAAGGGTTGGACGTGCCCGGCTGTTCGCGTTCCAAGGATTGGACGCCGCGGCGCGATCAGGGTGTGACCGGCATCGGCTCCGGCTCCGCAAACTCGCCGGACATCACGGGCGGCAAGCGCCAGACGCGCGTGCCCTCTCGGTCGGTGAAGTACAGATGCGATTCGGACGGTTCGCGCCCGTGGCCGTCGGCCCAGATCGCGTAGAAGTCCGGGTGGGCGTGTAGCGGGCGGCGCGCGTAGTTGTGGTTGCGTGGGCTGCCACGTGTCAGTTCGCGGATGCGGCGCCACGTTGCGCCGCGGTCGGTGCTCACCCACATCGCCATTTCGCCGCCCGGATTGTAGCGCTGGGGGCCGGGTTCGGTCGGGCCGATGATCCGCCAGGTGCCGTCGGGCTCGAGGTAGAGCGAGCCGTGGTCGTAGTTGTTCAGCGAGCGGGTGACGGGATGATGGCGCCACTCGCGGCCGGTCCAGACCGCGACCCACCACTGCCGCGGATCGTTGGCGGGGCCAGGCTCGTAGCCGGCGCTGGTGAGGTAGAGCACCACGGGGCGGCCGTCGGTGTCGAACGCGAGGTCCTTCAGGTAGACCAGCCGGCGGTCGCGCCGCGAGTCGTAGACGAGCGCGGGATTGTCCGGCCGGGTGAGCGGAAGGTCGGCGGTGCGCCCGTCGGCGGTCTGCCAGGAACGGCCGAAGTCGCGGGTTTCCAGGTAGTACAGGTTTGCGCGCGCGTTGAGGCCGACGGGTTGCGGGTGGTAATCGAAGGCGGTGGCGATGCGGCGGCCATCGCCCCAGCTGATCTGGTAGTTGCCCTGTTCGATCGCGGCCAGCAGCCGCGGCTCCGCCCAGCTGCGGCCATCCGGGCTGGTGCTCCAGAAGAGGCAGCGGATTGCGGCGGGGCTGATCTCGCGCGCGCCGCGGTAGCGGGTGTGGAGAAAGAGGAAGCCGTCACCCGGCACGTACCACGGCTGTGGATAGGAGAAGTTCGTGACCGCCACCCGTTCGAACTCGTCAATGGAGTACGGGCGGCGGCTGCGGTGGATGAACGCGGGCCGGGCGGTGCCGTGCGCGGCGGAGAAGATCCAGAGGTGGCCGGCGGCGTCCACGGAGAGGACGGGGTTGTCGTGCGCGTCGTCGGTGTGTTTGTTGAGGAGGATGCGGGGGCGGGGCACGCGGCCGGTTTCGTGGTCGAAGTATGAGATCATGTGCAGCAGTTCCTGGCGGTCGCCGGGGGCGCGGGCGGTGGTGCCGCCGTACACGAAGAAGGTTTTGCGGACCTCGGCGCAGTAGATCGCGATCGGGACGTGCTGCTGCGGATAGGTGGCCATGCCGCCGCTGTACTTGTAGCGGTACTCGTCGCGCGTCGGCTGGTTGAAGTACCAGATACCGCGGTAACCGTCGTCGGTCGGCAGCGGCGCGGCGGCCAGCGCCAGCGCGGCGCACATCCGGCGGTGGGTTGCGTTGGGCATCGGGTGCAGGCGTTCCGGCTTTGCATGCTACCGCGGGAGGGCAGGGGCGGAAAAGCCGCGGCCTGCGGCGCTCGCGGCCGGGATTGCGCCGCGGGTGCGCGCGGCGCATCATGCGGGTGCGATGAACACAGAAATCTCTCCCCCTTCGCCGGCGGTGCCGCCGGGTCAGCCGCCGCCGCTGCCGCGACCGCGCCGCTGCTGGTTGCCGTGGACGGTGGCGGTGGTCGCGGTGGTCGCGCTGATCGTGGTTGCAGGCCAGCGACGCGTCGCCGAGCTGGCCGGTGCGCCGGCCGCTCGCTGGATCGGGCAGCGCGGCGGGGAGGACGAGTTTCCGCGGCTGCGCGAGCGCTGGTCGTACGGCTCCGGCACGACGAAGGTGGCGTGCATTCGGCTGGATGGGCCGATCTTCCGCGGTTCGGTTGGGTTCTTTGCCGGCGGCGACCTCGTGGAGAGCGTGCTGCGGCAGATCCGCGCGGCGTCGAACGACGAGCACGTGCGCGCGATCCTGCTGGACGTCAGCTCGCCCGGCGGTGCGGTGACGCCCTGCGACGAGATCCACGCCGCGCTTCGGCGCTTCCGCGAATCGCGCGAGGACCGCCGCGTGGTCGCGCTGGTGCGGGACCTGGCCGCATCGGGCGGCTACTACGTCGCGGTCGCGGCCGACCGGATCGTCGCACAACCGACCGCGATCGTCGGGTCGATCGGCGTGCTGTTCGAGAGCCTGAACTGGCATGAGCTGGCGCGCAAGCTCGGGGTCGACGCGGCGGTCGTGAAGTCGGGCGAAAACAAGGACCTGATGAACCCATTCCGGCCGGTGGACACCAACCACCTGGAGATTCTGAAGCGGATTGTGGACGACTGCCACCGCCGGTTCTGCGAGCTGGTGGCGAAGGGGCGCAACCTGCCGGTGGAGGAGGTGCGCAGCTTGGCGGACGGGACGGTGTTCACCGCCGCGGATGCGCGCGCGCGGCGGATGGTTGACGAGATCGGGTTCTGGGAGGAGGCGGTCGCGGCCACCGCGCGGGAATTGGGGGTCGAGACGGTGCGGGTGATCCGCTACGAAGACCGTCCGCTCTTTCTGCGCGAGCTGTTCGGTGCGACGGTCGGCCCCGCGGCCCGCCGTCTGGGTCCCCAGTTGCTGATGCTCTGGGCGCCGTGAACGGTGGGCGGGGTCAGCCGGCGGCGCAGCAGCCGAGCGCGTGTAGGATCGTGTCCAGCACCGCGCCGGGACCGCGCGCGGCGGGGAGGTTGCGCAGCAGTTCGGCGGCGCGTGCGGGGGGCACGAGCCGGCCGACCGTTTCGTAGAAGTTGTTGCGGTCGGCCCGTGACGCAAACGCTCGTGCGGACCACTCGCCGGTGTAGCCCAGGCCCGCGTGCCGGAGCAACACGGTGTGGCCGTAGACGATGTGTGCGCCGCGCACGAAGTGCGGCAGCAGCGGGCGCAGCTCTTCGGTGTGGAAGTCGTCCACGAACTTGTTGCCCGGGCTGTTCATTTCGGTGCCGGCGACCAGGAACATCTCCCGCGCGAGCGCCGCCTCGACGATCCGGCGCAGGTTGCGCAGCTTCTCGTCCAGCACGCCGGCGCGGTAGTTGCGGTCCGGGATGATGTTGACGCCGGCGGCGCCGCCGGCCAGGTGCAAGTCGAGCAGCTCATCCGGCGAGCGCTCGCCCGGCGAGGTGCCGTCGAGCCAGGTGGCCAGCGGGATCGCGCCGGCGTCCAGGAAGAAGCGGTTGGTCTGCTCGATCGTCGGGAACGAGCCGCTGTCGGGCTTCACGTAGCCGACACCGCCGGCCTTCATCGTCACCGCGCGGATCCGGTTCTGCAGCGGCACGCCCTCCGGCGGCTCGAGTTCCGAAGCGTCGCAGCGGAGTTTTTCGCTCCAGAAGGCGATCAGCGAAGCTTCCCCGCCGAAGAGGTGGCGGGCCTTACGCGCGTAGGCGAGGCAAATGTGCCGCTCGGTCGCGTTGCCGGCCGGCGTGAGCGGTCGCACGTCGCGATCGTAGTCCAGCTCGACCGGCGACAGGTACGCGTTCACGCGGCGCACCAGCTCGCGGTTGCGCCGTTCGGAGATCTCGCGTAACCGCCGCAGAAACGGTCGCAGCGCGGCGGGCACCTCCGAGGCGGCGAAGCCGATTCCCATGTGGTAGGCGATGCCGGGCTCGCCCGGTGAGTTGATCTCGTGCGCGGCGAGGGCGGGCACGTACACGCGGCACTCGAGCCCGGCGGTGGTGCGCAGGTCGAGGATCGCGCCGGCGGCGAGCATCTCGTCCACACCGTCGAGCACGTCGAAGTCCACGATGCCGGCCGCGTGCAGTCCGCGCTGCAGCGCGAGCCACGCGATCTGCGAGGGGGTCCAGCCGTTCGGGTTGTAGGAGTAGCAGGTGTGGTAGTGCAGATTCACCCAGCCGGTGTCGGGCGGGCGGGGGCGCCGGCCGGAGGCGAGCTCCGCGCCGGCCCGTTCCAACGCCGCGCGCCGACGGCCGGGATCCGGGTCACCGAGTGCGGCGGTCAGGTCGTCCGCGCCCGGCGCGGCACCTTCGGGTCGGTTCATCATCGCGGTGAACTCCGAGGCCGCGCATGATACTTGAAACCTTCGCCCTCGAAAACTAGGCTCCGCTGATCGCTTCGTTCAATCGAGGACCCAACGATGCTGGAGCCGGTGTCCAACAAGGTTTCGTTTCCGCGCCTCGAGGAGGACATCCTGCGGTGGTGGGCGGAAGCCGATGTGTTTCGGCGCTCGCTCGAACAGCGGCGCGGCGCGCCGGAGTACGTGTTCTATGACGGCCCGCCGTTCGCGACCGGCCTGCCGCACTACGGCCACCTACTGGCCGGCACGATCAAGGACATCGTGCCGCGCTACCACACGATGCGCGGCCGCTACGTCGAGCGGCGGTTCGGTTGGGACTGCCACGGGCTGCCGATCGAGGCGCTCGCGCAGGAGCGGCTGGGCCTCTCCGGTGCACGCCAGATCCTCGAGCGCGGTGTGGACGTGTTCAACGAGACCTGCCGCTCGATGGTGCTCACCTACACCGCGCAGTGGCGGCAGATCGTCACCCGAATGGGTCGCTGGGTGGATTTCGACAACGACTACAAGACGATGGATCTGCCGTTCATGGAAACGGTCTGGTGGGTCTTCAAGCAGCTCTGGGACCGCGGCCGCATCTACCGCTCGTACCGGATCATGCCCTACTCGTGGAAGCTCTCCACGCCGCTGTCGAACTTCGAGGCGGGGCGCAACTACCGCGACGTGCAGGACCCCTCGATCACGGTGCGGCTGCGTGTGCGCAGCGGCTGGTCGCCGCCCGCGGAGGCCGACGGCGCACCCGTCTATCTGCTGATTTGGACCACCACGCCCTGGACGCTGCCCGCCAACCTCGCCGTCTGCGCCGGCCCCGACATCGAGTACGTCGCGGTGCTGGACCGGCAGGAGGGCGCGGTGTACGTGCTGGCCGAGTGCCGGCTCAATGTCGTGTACCGCTCGCCGCACGAGTATCGCGTGCTCGCCCGTTTCCCCGGGCGCGAGCTGGCCGGCTGGACCTACGAGCCGCCCTTCCCCTGGTTCGAAGGGCGGCCGGGTGCGTTCCGGGTGTTGACCGACCCGTTTGTGTCCACCGATGAGGGCACCGGCATCGTCCACATGGCGCCCGCCTACGGGGAGGACGACTTCCGCGTCTGCCGCGCGGCCGGCATCGAGCTGGTGGACGTGCTCGACGCGGAGTGCCGCTTCACCGCCGCGGTGCCGGACTACGCAGGGCGCTTCTGCAAGGACGCCGATGCGGACATCATTCGCCGGCTCAAGCGCGAGGGTAAGCTGGTGCACCAGAGCACGATCGTGCACAGCTACCCGTTCTGCGAGCGCACCGACACGCCGCTGATCTATCGCGCGATCGAGGCCTGGTACGTGCGCGTGGAGGACCTGCGCGATCAGCTGGTCGCCAACAACGCCGGCGTCCACTGGGTGCCCGCCGCGGTCGGCGAGAAGCGCTTCGGCAACTGGCTGCGCGAGGCGAAGGACTGGAACATCAGCCGCAACCGCTTCTGGGGGTCCTGCATCCCGGTGTGGATCGCGGAGGACGGCTCCGATGCGATCTGCGTCGGCTCGATCGCAGAGCTCGAGGCGCTCTCGGGCGTGCGCCTGACCGATCTGCATAAACACCACGTGGACAAGGTCACGTTCGTGCGCAACGGCAAGCTCTATCGCCGCACGCCCGAAGTGCTCGACTGCTGGTTCGAGTCCGGCGCGATGCCCTGGGCACAGCAGCACTACCCGTTTGAACGAGCGGAGGAGCTCGACCGGTTCTTCCCCGCCGAGTTTATCGCCGAAGGGCTCGACCAGACCCGCGGCTGGTTCTACACGCTGCTGGTGCTCTCCACCGCGCTCTACGGCCGCAGCGCCTATCGCAACGTCATCGTGAACGGGCTGATCCTCGCCGAGGACGGCCGCAAGATGAGCAAGCGGCTGAAGAACTATCCGGACCCGTCCTACATCATGGACACCTACGGCGCGGATGCGCTGCGGCTGTATTTGATCTCGTCGCCGGTGGTGCACGCGGAGGACCTGTGCTTTTCGGAGCAGGGCGTCCGGCACGCGCTGCGCGAACTGTTGATTCCGATCTGGAACGCGCTGGTGTTCCTCACCACCTATGCGCGCGTGGACGGTTGGCGCCCCTCCGCCGCCGACGCCGCGGTGCCGCGCAGCCGGCTCGACCGCTGGATCCTCAGCGCGCTCGACCGCCTGACCCAGGAGGTGGTCACCGCGATGGACGCGTATGATCTGCAGGGGGCGGTGCGCCCGTTCCTGCGGTTCACCGACGAGCTGACCAACTGGTACATCCGCCGCAGCCGCCGCCGCTTCTGGAAGTCCGGCGACGATCTCGACAAGCGCGCTGCCTACGCGACGCTCTACGAGGTGCTGCTGACCTTCAGCCGCATCGCCGCGCCGTTCATCCCGTTCATCAGCGAGGCAATCTGGCGCAATCTCCGGTCCGACGACCTCCCCGAGTCCGTGCACCTGTGCGACTACCCCGTCAGCGACGGGTCGCGGCGCGATCCGAAGCTCGAACGGCAGATGGACGACGCGATGGCGGTCGTCTCGCTCGGCCGGCAGATCCGGCGGCAGCACGATCTGAAGGTCCGGCAGCCGCTCGCCGCGATGTACGTGGCCGGCGGTGATCCGGAGCGCCTGGCGGCGCTCCGGGAGGTTCAGGAGCTGATCGCGGACGAGCTGAATGTGGACGCGGTGCGGTTTGAGACGGACACGCGCCTGCTCGCCCGACTGCGGGCGAAGCCGAACTTTCGGCTGCTGGGGCCCCGCCTCGGGCCTGATCTGCCGCGCATCACCGAGGTGCTGCGAAACCTCGATGACGCAACGATCGAGCAGATCGTGCAGGGCGGCACGCTGCAGGTGGAGACCTCGAAGGGGCCGGTGGAGCTCGGCGCGCAGGAGATTTTGATCGAGCGAATCCCGCGAGAGGGGATGGCGGTGGCGGCGGAGGGCGAGTGGGTGGTCGCGCTCGACACGCGCCTCACGCCCGCGCTGATTGCGGAGGGCCTTGCGCGCGAGTTCGTGAACCGCGTGCAGAACCTCCGGAAGGACGCCGATCTGGACGTTGCGCAGCGCATCCGTGTGCGGTTTGTGGCGGACGAGGCGATCCGGGAGGCGGTGGAGCGCCATGCTGACTACATCCGCGCCGAAACCCTCGCGGTGGATCTCGCGTACACCGGCGCGGCGGTCGAGGGGGCGGGAAAGGATGAGCTCAACGGCCATCCGTGCCGGATCGAGATCGAGCCGGTTGAGACGTGAGGAGGTTGTTCGGGCGACCCGTGGTCGGCGTTTCGCCCCGGGCATGCGCGAACCTTGCCCCAGCCCCCCGTCCCGCGCTCACCCGTGCGGTCGTGCCTTGGCAAAGTGTCGCACGCCGCGCGAGACCAAGAGGGGCTGCCCGCTTCTGGCCGCAGAGGCGTAAAGACCGTAAACCGCCCATGCGCCGGAAGGGCAACCTCTCGGTTGCCCGTAAACGGGCACGCGGGAGCGTGCCCCTCCAGCGGGACCGAGAAACCGAGGGGGTTTGGAGGGCGCGGTTCCACCCGCGCCATCGCGGGTTGGATTTGGGGACGCCGTGGAAGGCGTCCCTCCAAGGGGCCGTGATCGTCCAGCGGCCGCGCAGCGGAGGAATTTTGGAGGGCGCGGTTCCACGCGCGCCGTCACGGATTGGATTTGGGGACGCCGTGGAAGGCGTCCCTCCAAGGGGCCGTGATCGTCCAGCGGCCGCGCAGCGGAGGAATTTTGGAGGGCGCGGTTCCACCCGCGCCGTCGCGGATTGGATTTGGGGACGCCGTGGAAGGCGTCCCTCCAAGGGGCCGTGATCCTCCGGTGGGCACGCGGGCGCGTGCCCCTCCAGCGGGCCGCCGAACGGAGGGATTTTGGAGAGCGTACCAGGCGAAGACCTGCGGGACCTCTTACAGCCAGCTCGGCTGCGACGGCAGCGCGCGCTCCAGCTCGAGCGCGTGGGCGGTCTGCTCGGCTTCTCCGTAACCGCCGGCCAACCACAGCGGCCAGATCTCGACCCGAAACCGCCGCCAGGAGTCTTCCTCCCGCCCCGGCACAATCGGATAGAAGCGCGCACCGCACACCCGCGCCGCCTCGAGATCGCCGGCGGAGTCGCCGAGAAGCAACGTGCGCTCTGGTGGAACCCCGAACTCGCGCATCGCCCGCTCCAACTGCCCGGGCTTGGGCCCGATCTCGCTGCCCCACAGGCGATCTACGTACCGCGCGAGATCCGCGCCGCTCCATTCGCGGCGGATCTGGTCCAGCGGCGCCTGCGATACGACGACGCGCCGGACCGCGTCGTCGCGCAGCTCGCGCAGCGCGATCGCCGCCTCCGTGAAGGGCGGCACCGCGGGCAGCGCCGCGAGCCGGGCACTGACCTCGGTGGACCAGCGAAGCGCACGCGAGAGTTCGCCAGTGGGATCCCGACGGGCGGCGCGGGCCAGCGCCTCGTTTGACCGCGCGCCGCCTTCGGTGAGGTACTGGCGCAGTGGGGCGGCGGACGGCACCTGGATACCGGTGGCGCGGACCTCGGGCTGGTTCCGAAGCGCATCCAAGATTTCCGCGAGCAACACGAACCGGTGGCCACCGCGCCAGCGGCTCTCCAGATTGAAGAAACGGACGACGCGCTCCGCCGCCTCTGGGGCGCGCTGCAGGCCGTAGTGCTCGATGATCGTGTCGAGCATCACCCGAAACTTGAGCGGCATGTTCGGAAACACCGTGCCGTCGGAGTCCAGCGCCAACAGCCGCGGGCTGGGGGAGGGGAGGCGGGCGGTCACGGCGTGCGCTCGGTGGGGGGCGACGCCGCGCGAGGGGCTTCGCCGGGCGCCAGCAGCGCGGCGAACTCAATCCGCCATCGCGCATCCTCCGTGTCCAGCGTCATCTCCAGTCGGTCGAGTTCGCGGAGCACGTCGAGCGACGGGATCGCTGCCAGCAGCGCTGCGCGTTCGCGCTCGGATCCCTCGGGGTCGGAGACGGCGCGGTACAATACGTAGGCGGCGACCGCCAGTCGCAAGGTGGAGGCGAGCGCCGCGCCACGTGCGGAGGCGCGGGGGCGTCCGTCGGCCGGCAGGGCGGTCGCGGGCGCCGCGACAACGGCGGACTCGGCGGCGAGCAACGTCTGCAGCGTCTCGGCGGAACCGGCGAGCGTCAGCCAGCCATCCGCCCAGCGGTAGGCGAGCCCGCTGCTGCCTAGCCATCGCCGCAGCGGACCGCCCCCCGCGCTTTCAATCACGCGCAGCTGTGGCGTGCGGGGCGCCGGCCCGCGGATGAGGCCCCACTGCGAGGCGGCGTTCCAGCGGTCGAAGAGTTCGTCGAGCTGCCGCTCAAACGCAGGAAGGTCGGCCAACGGCATGGACAGGATCACACCCGGCACGCGGATCCCGAGCAGCCGGCCCGCGAGCGGTTCATCGTGGAGGGTGAGAATCCAGGGGGAGCCGGTGGCCGAACGCAGCAGGGCGCGGAGCTCGGAAAGCCAGCCGGCAGGGCGGTCGGGCCACCACCGATCCGCAGCTTCGGGTGGCAGGATGAGCGTGGCGGCGGCGTGATCGAGCAGCGCCGCGACCAGTCGCGACGGGGGAGGGGCGGACGCGGCGGGTGAGCCTCGAGGCGGCGGTGCCAGTTCCCAGCCCTCGATGTGCGCGGTGCCGCGGATCCGCGCTCCGTCGAGGCTGTCGAGCTTGATTTCGATGAGGTCGGGGCCGGGGCCGCGGCCGAGCTGAACGAGCAGCAGGTCGGAGTCCGGCCGCCCCTGAAGGCGCACAGAATCGGGGGAGCGCGGTGTGGTGCCGTCGTAGGCATCGAGCAAACGGGTCATGTCGGCGGGGCGGGGGCTCAGACAGGCGAGCAGCAGGCCTTCTTCGAGCGCGATGGAGAGGAACGGTCCATTGGTGCCGAGCCGGCGGGGCCAGAGCCAGATGGTTCGGCCGCGGTGATCGGCGTAGCGTCGCCAGCCACGGATCCAGCCGGCGTGCAGTGCGATCCGCCATCGCCAGGCGGCGCCGCCGAGCCAGGCGGCCGCCCCCACCGTGGAGGGGTCGCGATCGTGCAGGTCGAACAGCCACACCTCGCGCGAGCCGAACCGCCGCACCCAGGCGGCGGTCTCCTCGCTGGCGAGCAGTTCGGACCATTCCGGTGGGGGGGCGCCGGCGAGCCGGCCGGCCAGATCGGCCAGCGGGGAGCGGCGGATCTGGTGCCAGCGCGCGGCGGGGGCGCGGTGGCGGCTGATCCAGCGCGCGCCATAGGGGACGGCGCGGGCGGGGGAGGCCGGCCGGTACGGTACGTGTGCGATCCAGGCCGCGGAGGCGGCGGCCGCGGCGATCAGCGCGGCCGGCCGGCTCAGACGCCGCACGGCGGGCCCTCCAGCCGCAGAGAACCGGTCAGCTCGGCGACGGAGCGCAGCCGGTGACGGACCAGATACTCGCGGATGCCCTGCACCACGTTCAGCGCGGTGCGGGGCTCGGTGAAGTTCGCGGTACCCACCGCCACCGCGCTGGCGCCGACGATCAGGAACTCGATCGCGTCGGCTGCATCGCGGATGCCGCCCATTGCGATCGTCGGAATCCGCACCGCCTGCGCCGCCTCCCAGACGAGCTTTACCGCGATCGGGTGAATCGCTGGGCCGGTGAGCCCGCCGGTCACGTTGCCGAGGATCGGCCGACGGGTTTCGATGTCCACCGCCATCGCAGGAATCGAATTGATCAGCGAAATCGCGTCCGCGCCGCACTCCTCGGCGGCGCGCGCGAACGCGGCGATGTCGCTGACGTTGGGCGCCAGCTTCGGGATCACCGGGCGGCGCGTGGCGGCGCGGACGCGGTCCAGCACGCGGCGGAACATGTCGAGGTGGACGCCGAACGCACGGCTGCCCTCCTTGACATTGGGACAGGAGACGTTGATTTCGTAGGCGTGGATGCCCTCTGCGCGGTCCAGCGCGCTGACCACTTCGCCGTACTCGTCGACGGTGTGGCCCCACACGTTCACGATCACCGGCGTCGGCACGCGGCGGAGAAACGGCAAATAGTCGCGCAGGAAGCCCTCGACGCCGGGGCCGGGCAGACCGATCGCGTTGATCAGGCCTGACGGGGTCTCGACGGTGCGGGGCGGCGGGTTGCCGCGGGTCGGCTGGAGGCAGATGCCCTTCACCACGATCGCGCCGAGCGCGGCGAGGTCCACCAGCTCCGCGTACTCGGGGCCGTAGCCGAACGTGCCCGAGGCGACCATCACCGGATTGCGCAGCGTGAGGGGGCCGAGCCGCACGGCGAGCGAGGGGGAGGTCTCGGCGTTCATCGGGCGGCCTCCGCCGGATCGCGTCGGAAGCAGAACTCGAGGCCGCGGGGGCTGATGTGTGCAACCCGGTAACCCGCGCCGCGCAACCGCGCGATTGCCGTGAGCGTCCAGTCCATCGGCACAGAGGGGAAGTTGTGATGAAACTCGACGAGGAGCTGGATGGGGCGGGCGGCGGCGGGCATCTCCACAAGATCCGCGATCACGCGGTATTCGCCGCCTTCGATGTCCATTTTCACCAGGTCCACACGCGGGTGGCCGAGCTCGCGCATGAGCGTGGCGAGCCGGCGCACCGGGCCGCGCGCGGCAGGGGCGGCGGGCCGGGCACTGCGGGGGACGGGGGAATAGTCTGGCGAGTCCGGCCGCCGCGGCGCGTAGAAGGACTGTTCGCCGTCGAAATCGGCCAGGCCGACGGCGTGGAAGTGGAAGCGAGGCGGCAACGACTGCGTGGCGATCCAGTCTCGGGCGGCCGGGGTGGGGTCGAACGCGTGCACTGTCGCGCCGAAGTGATCAATGATCCAGAGGTCGAATCCGATGTGCCGGCCGACGCCGAAGGAGTAGATTGCGCTGGCTGCGCCCAGGCCCCTGGGCACCAACGCCCAGGCGCCCCGATCGGGACCGGCATGCACGACGGGTTCGTCGAGTTCAACGCGCACGCCGTGCCGCCACAGCTGCCAGCGCCGCCACGCGTCGCGCAGCGGCGCGCTCATGGTGTCTCCTCCCAGACGATCTGGCGGCATTCGAAGACGGGCCCTTCGCGGCAGACGCGGGCCCACGTCCAGCCCCCGGGCTGGGAAGGGTCGCGCACTTTTTGTACGCAGGTGAGGCAGGCGCCGACACCGCAGCCCATCGAGCGATCGAGGGACAACCACGCGGTCCAGCCGCCGGCGATCGCGCGGTCGCCGACCGCGCGCAGCATGCCGTTGGGGCCGCACGCGAAAAACTCCGGCACCTGCGCGTCCCGCTCGGTCTGCAGCCACAGGTCGAGCGCGTCGGTGACGAGGCCGCGGAGGCCGAGCGAGCCGTCCTCGGTGGTGACTCGGACGGTCCAGCCGAGCGCCTCGAACTCCGGCACGCAGAGTACGTCCACTGCGCGGGCGCCGCCGACGAAGACCAGACCGCCGCGCCCGCACTCGCGGGCCAGCAGGTAGAGCGCCGCCATTCCGTAGCCGCCGGCGACCAGCACCGGCAGATGCTGCGCCGCGGGTGTTGGGAAGCCGTGGCCGAGCGGCCCCAGCAGGCCGACGACCGCGCCGGGCCGCAGTTCGGTCATCGCTCGGGTGCCGCGCCCGACCGGTTTGTAGAGCAGCTGAAGGTGATCGCCGTCGGTGCGGAAGACGCTGAACGGGCGGCGGAGCAGCGCGTCGGCGGGGGCGGGCAGGCGCACGTGCACGAACTGGCCGGGGCGCACCTGCGGGGCGATCGCGGGCGAACGCAGCGTCAGCCGCCGATAGTCACCGGCGTCGGGCGTATGCGCCACCACGATGGCGTCTTCGAGCGTCATCGGCGCGAACCCGGCGGAGTCTGCGGGGCGGGCGCGGGGTCGTCAATCCGCATCGCGTCCCGATACACCTCGAGGGTTTCCCGCGCGGTACGTTCCCAGGAAAACTGCGCGGCGCGCTGCAGTCCGCGGCGGCGCAAGTCGTCGGCGAGGGTGCGGTCGGTCAACACGCGGAGAAGCGCCGCCCCGAGCGCATCGGGATCGTCCGGTGGCGCGTACACCGCGGCATCGCCGGCGACCTCGGGCAGCGAGGCGCGGTCGGAGACGACGACGGGTGTGCCACAGGCCATCGCTTCGAGCACGGTGAGGCCGAATCCTTCATACAACGACGGCAGGGCGAACACTCCCGCCGCGCGATAGGCCGTCGCCAGCTCCGGCCCGGACACATAGCCGCGCCACTCGACGGCGTCGCCGACGCCCAACCGTGCCGCCTCACGCTCGGGTTCGGGGTAGCGAGCGTCGGGCGGCCCGATGACGATCAGCCGAGCTTCCGGGAGGCGCGCACGCACGCGGGCGAAGGCCCGGATCATGCCGACGAGGTTTTTGTACGGGTCGCGGCGGCCCACATAGAGGATGGTGGGGGGGCGGGCGGTGGGGGAGGCGGTGGCCGCTGCGACAGCGGAGAAGAGCGGGTCGGCGGCCTCCGGCACCACGCGGACGCGTGCGGCGATGTCAGGACCGAGTGTGCGGGCGACGTCGGTGGCGGTGGTGCGGCTGGGGACGATCACCGCGGCGGCGCGCCGGGCGCCGGCGCGCAGCAGCCACCGGAACAGGAGTCGCCAGCGGTTTTTCCGCGCGCGGGGGGTGAAGTGCGGAAACAACAGCGGGATGAGGTCGTGGATGGTGATCACGGCGCGGGGCCGTGGGCCGCGCCGGGCAACGGCCGCCAGCGGAATGAGCCAGTTGGGGGAGTGGAAGACCTGCACATGCTGGTGGCGCAGCCAGCCGCACAGGCCGAGCTGACCGGCCGGGTCGAACGGTGTCCATCGCACCGTCCGCGGCGAGAGGTTCGGCGGCGGACGCCAGTCGTCCCGGGCGGCGCACTCGCGCTCCATCACGGCCGCATCGCAAAACAGCGCGATGAACTCGATTTCCGGCGCGACGAGCGGCAGGTGGCGCAGCAACTGTCGGGTGTAGAGGCCGATGCCACTGATCTCGCGGAAGATCCAGCGCGCGTCGAGCACGGCGCGGCGCAGCGGCAGGCTCATCGGTGCCCCTCCGCGACCGCCCGATACACCGCCCAGGTCTGCCGGGCAGTTTGCGCCCAAGAGTAGCGGGCGAGGTTGCGGTGGCCGCGCTCGACGAGTGCCGCGCGCAGCTGGCGGTCGCTCAGCACCCGTCGGATTGACGCCGCCCACACGTCGGCCTCGAATCCGGGGACGATCAGCGCGCCGTCGCCGCAGACCTCGGGCAGCGAGCCGCCGGCGGAGACCACCACCGGCGTGCCGCAGGCCATCGCCTCGAGCGGCGGGAATCCAAAGCCCTCATACAGCGAGGCGCAGACGAACGCCTCCGCTCCGGCGTAGAGCGCGCAGATCTCCGCGTCATCTGCCGGCTCCAGATGGCGGATGCGCGCGGCGCGCGGCGAAGCCGCGATGCGGGCCGCGGTCGCCGCCCACTTCCAACCGGGCCGGCCCGCGAGCACGAGGTCCCCATCGAAGTCGGCGAGGTGCTCGAAGACCTCGACGAGGAACGCGTAGTTTTTTCGCGGCTCGAGCGTGCCGACGGAGAGCAGGTACGGGCGGTCGAGCCCGCGCGCGGCCCGTGCGCGGGCGATCGCTTCGTCGGGTGGGCGGGCGAAACCCTCCGGCGCGGCCAGCGGCACCGCGACGACGCGCGGCGCGGCGGCGGGCCACTGTTGTCGGATCTCGTCGGCGATCGTATGGGAGTCGGTGAGGATCGCGTCGGCGCGGGCAACTGTCTGCTGGATGTGTGCCCGCAGATGGCGGAGGTTCCGTTCTTCGGTCGTCTCCGGGTGGCGGAGGAAGGAGAGGTCGTGGATGGTGACGACGCTGCGGCCGCGGTGGAGCGGAGGGCGGAGGAAGTTCGGGAAGTGGAACACGTCTGCCGCGCCGGCGAGCCAGTCGAACGGCGGCCAGCGGAGCCAGCTCCAGGCTTTTTGCACGACACGGCCGGGCAGCCAGCGGAGCCGGCGCAGCGAGGTGCCGGCCGGGGTGGGGCATCGGGCGCGGCCGCGGAAGTCGAAGCAGAAGAACCGCAGGTGCGCGTCGGGCGGTTGTTCCCGCGCCAGATGGGTCGCGAGGCAGGCGACGTACCGGCCGACGCCGGCGCGCTGCGCGATCGCGGCCTGGATGTCGAGACAGACCCGCATGGCGCACATCCTACCGGTGGGCACAGGGGCGGCCAAGGAGCGCGCTGTTGCCGGCGCGGGTCGCCGCGCTATAGTGGGGCCCCATGAGAGCGCGCCGGGCTGAGGTGAGACGGCAGACCCGCGAGACCCGCATCGAGGTGGTGCTGGATCTCGATGGGGAGGGACAGGCAGAGGTAGACATTCCGCTGCCGTTTTTGCAGCACATGTTCGAGCTGTTCGCGCGGCACTCGCTGTTTGATCTGCGGCTGCGGGCGCGGGGTGACCTGGAGGTGGACCACCACCACACGGTGGAGGACATCGGGTT
Organism: Kiritimatiellia bacterium; assembly: GCA_026417735.1. NCBI lineage: Bacteria > Pseudomonadati > Kiritimatiellota > Kiritimatiellia > Kiritimatiellia bacterium. The sequence continues at coordinate 2,763 of JAOACR010000010.1, read as the reverse complement.
GGTGCTGGGGGAAGCGCTCGACCGGGCGCTGGGCGACCGGGCGGGCATTGTGCGGTATGGGCACAGTGTTCTTCCGATGGACGAGTCGCTGAGCCTGGTGGCGGTGGATCTCGGGGGCCGGCCGTATCTGGTGTACGAGATCGCGAATCGGCGCCGGAAGATTCTGGACTTCGACCTCGGGCTGATCGAGGAGATGCTGCGCGCGTTCTCGACGCGAGCGCGGATGAATCTCCATGTGGTGCACCTGTACGGGCGCGATCCGCATCACGCGTACGAGTCGGTGTTCAAGGGACTGGCGCGGGCGCTGCGGATGGCCTGTGCGCTGGATCCGCGCGAGCGGGGGGTGCCCTCGAGCAAGGGGCGCATCTAGGCGGCCGATGATTGGCGTCATCGACTACGACATGGGCAATCTCGGCAGCGTACTGAACGCGTGCCGTGCGCTCGGTCTGAGCGCGCAGGTGCTGGACGGCCCGGAGGGCGCGGCGGCGTGTCGCGCGCTGGTGTTGCCGGGCGTTGGCGCGTTCGGCGACGGCTTGCGGCAGTTGCGTGAGCGGGGGTGGGAGCCGGTGCTGCGCGAGTGGATTGCGGCGGACCGGCCGTTCCTCGGGATTTGTCTGGGGCTGCAGGTGCTGTTTGAGTCCAGCGAGGAGTCGCCTGGCGTGCCGGGTCTGGGTGTGCTGGCGGGCGAGGTGCGCCGGTTCCGGCTGCCGCCCGAGCTGAAGGTGCCGCACATGGGATGGAACCGAGTTCGGGTGGAGGCGCCGGGCGCGGAGCTGTTCGAGGGCATTCCGGACGGTGCGCACATGTACTTTGTGCACTCGTATTATGCGTGCCCGCTGGACGCGACGGTCGTTGCGGCGCGCACGGACTACGGCGTGACGTTTTGCAGCGCGGTGCGGCGGGGGGCGCTGTTTGCGGTGCAGTTTCACCCGGAGAAAAGCCAGGCGCACGGGCTGCGGCTGTTGCGCAATTTTGCGGCGGCAGCGGGCGTCGGGCAGGTGGGCGCGCCGTGAGTCCGCTGGTGGTGCTGCCGGCGATCGATCTGCGCGGCGGCCGCTGTGTGCGGCTGCGGCAGGGACGCGCGGAGGATCAGACCGACTATTCGGCCGACCCGGTGGCGGTCGCGCGCGAATGGGTCGCGCAGGGTGCGCGCTGGCTGCATGTGGTGGATCTCGACGGCGCGTTCGAGGGCCGGCCCGTTCACACCGCGCTGATCGGGGAGATCGTCCGCGCCGCGGGGGTGCCGGTGGAGGTCGGCGGAGGGCTACGCACCGACGCGGACATTGAGGCGACGCTCGCGGCAGGTGCGGCACGGGTGATCCTGGGCACCCGCCTGCTCGAGTCGGGCGGCGAGGCGTCGCGTCTGGCGCGGTGGCTGGGGGATCGTTTGGCGGTGGGGCTGGACGCGAACGAGGGACGGGTGCGGGCGCGCGGGTGGACCGCCGAAACGTGCTGGTCGCTGATCGAGGCGGCGCGACGGCTCGAGGGGGAGGGCGTCCGCTGGCTGATTGTCACCGACATCGGGCGGGACGGCATGCTGGGCGGCGTCAACACGGCAGCCGTTGCGGAGGTCTGCGACGCGGTGCGAATCCCGGTGATCGCCTCGGGCGGCGTCGCGTCGGCGGAGGATGTGCGAGCGCTGCGCGGTCTGAACCGCGGGAACCTCTGGGGTGTGATCGCTGGGCGCGCGCTCTACGAGAAGACCGTGTCGCTGCCGGAGTTATTGCAGGCGGCGGAGCGCTGAGCGGAGGGGAGGCTCAGCGGTCGCTAGGGCGGCGGGGAAGCTGGCGGGGTAATGCTCGGAGCGCGGCGAGTGCGGCCTCGTGTTCCGCGGACTTCTTGCTGGGGCCCGTGCCGCGGCCGCGGGGCTCGCCGTTGATGCAGACCTCGACGACGAACTCGCGCGCGTGCATCGGTCCGCGTGCGTCCACCACGTGGTACTGCGGGGAGGGCAGGCCCTGCTGATGTGACCACTCCAGTAGCGCTCCCTTCGGATTGTCCCAGTGGGTCGAATCGAGCGCGATGGGGAGGCAGGGCAGCACGCACCGCTCGAACACGTGCTGCGCGGCCTTGATGCCGCCGTCGAGAAACACCGCGCCGATCAACGCTTCGGCGGCGTCCTCGAGGATCTTTGCGCGTTCGCGGCCGCCGGCCATTGCCTCGCCGCGGCCGAGGCGCAGCTGGCGGCCGAGATCGAGCTGGCGCGCAACTGCCGCCAATGTCGTCGAGCGGGTCAGCCGGGCGCGCCGCTGGGTCAGTTCGCCTTCCGAGAGGTTCGGGTATTTCGCGTAGAGCCACGCGGAGGCCAGCAGCGAGAGCACCGCATCGCCGAGAAACTCGAGGCGTTGATTGTCGGTGGTGACGCCCCGCGTTTCGTGCCGGTACGAGGGATGGGTGAGCGCGGCCTCGACCAGCTCGACGCGACGGAAGCGGTATCCGAGGGCCCGTTCCAGTTCGCGATAGGGCCGGCGCCCGAACATACCGTGAGGATGCGCGGGCGCGGCGCGAATTTCAACGCGGCGCGGTGGGTGAGGTGGGCCGGTTGCGCGGGGCGGCGACGGCGGTGTATGAGAAGGCGGCGATGAGCAGCCGGGCGGCGATTCCGCGAGACATCCCCTTTGCGCCGGAGGCGCTGCGGCGGGCCGCGCGCGGTTCGCTGATGACCGCGCTGTTGCTGCGGCAGATCGAGATTCTGCTGGGCGACGTCACGAACCTGCGCTGTCTGGACATCGGCGGGGACGGGTGGGCGAGCGCGCTGCTGCG
>JAOACR010000009.1:300000-551715 GCA_026417735.1 Kiritimatiellia bacterium | reverse complement strand
GGTCCACCGGCGCCGCCTCAGGGTCGTCAGCGATGAGCAATTCCGCCGTAGGGTTTGCGTGTGAGTGCTGCGGCGCCTGTTGTCGCTGGCCCGGTCTGGTGCGGCTTTCTGCGCTGGATGTGGACCGACTGGCGGCGCATTTGCGTCTGGACCCGGCGACCTTTGTGGAGCGTTTCTGCAAGCTGGCACCAAACCGCGCACAGCTGGCGCTCAACGAACGCGCGGACGGCGCCTGCGTATTCCTGGATGGGCGCATCTGCGCGGTCTACCCCGCGCGCCCAGAGCAATGCCGGGCCTTCCCTCTGCAGTGGTGGCGCGCCGGTTGCCCCGCCGCCCCGGCTCCTCCCACCGCACGGGGTTCTGCGGGCGAAGCGGCGGGAGCGGAAGTCTGAACGAGCTTCCGGATCACGCCGTGGCATGGGAGATACGCAGGATCCGCGGGACGACGAGCCGCAGAGGAATGTTGACAGAGGCTCCGCCCTTCGTTCGGTGGGCTCAACCGGAATCGTGTTTCCGACGGGGTGTGTCGGTGGCGGCATTTCCGCCGAGGGAAAAATGCGCTACAAGAGGTGATTCGAGAGAGGTCGATCCATGAACAGCCGGGCAGCCATCCGAGCCAGCTGGAAGGTGGTCGCATTGGGCGTGGTGACGATCGCCGGCCACGCGGAAACGTTCTATGTCGCCGTGGAAGGGGTGGACGAGGCTGCGCGCGACGGCCGATCGCCCGCGGCCGCATGGCGGACGCTCGCCTATGCGTGCGAGCGGATGCCCGCCGGTTCTCATCGCATCGAGGTGGGCCCCGGCGAGTTTGTGGTGTTGCGGCCGGTTCGTCTGCGCTCGGACGTCGCGGTGGTGGGGGCGGGGCGGGACGCAACGCGGCTAATCGCGTCGCCGGATTGGCCGACCGCACCGAAGCTCACGGGGCTGGGCCCGCCTGAAGAATTTCTGATCGTGTTGGATGGGGTCACGAATGTCGCGTTGCGCGGTCTCGAGCTCGCGTCCACGCCGGAGCGTCTGATCGCGGGTGCGGTGTGGTGTGCGCGATCGCTCGGCGTCGAGATCGAGCACGTTCGGGTGCGGGATTTCCGCTGGAGCGGACTCGCGTTTGAGCTTTCGCGGCGCGTGGCGGTGCGCGACTGCGAGCTCACGAACGCCAGCCGCGAACGCCACGGTTACCATGGTGGACTGATCCGGACCCGGTGGGTTTCGGATTCCGAGTTTGCGAACAACCGCATTGTGAGCACCACCGGTGGCGCATACGGCTACAAGGGCTCCGGTCACGAGCGGGTGCGGATCATTCGCAACCGCATCGAGGTTGAGGGGGAGTTTTCGATCGAATCCGCGCACGAGAACGAGTTCGGGCTGGAAATTGCGTTCAACCATCTGAACCGTTGCGTTTCGGTGCCCAAGGGAGGCCAGGGAGCGGACCCGGCCGGCCGCGGATGTGAGTACAGCGTACGGATCCACCACAACGTGCTCACCGACAGCTATGCGGTGGAGGGGCCGCGAAATCACCTGCGGGTGGATCACAACTGGATCCGATGTGAGAAGCCGGGTGGCCGGATCTACACGCATCACGGGGGGGTGAATCACGGCCCGGTATGGATCCATCACAACGTGATCGAGAATGCGGACCGCGGATTCATCTGGATGAACGAGGGGCTGGCGGAGCGCATCGAGGCGGTCCACAACACCGTGCTCTTCGCGGATGCGGGGCCGCGGGCGGGGTTTGTGGTGGACGCGTGGAGTGCGGAGCGGCTGAACGGTTGGGTGGTCCGCAACAACGTATTCATCGCCCCGGCGTCGCAGCCGCGTCGCTTCCTGCCGATGGCGCGGGGGGTGCCCACGAAGATTCTTGCGACGCACAACCTCTGCGTGAACATCACGGATGTGCCGGAGCAGAACTTCGAGGCGGCCGCCGCCGGTTTTCGCAGCGAAGGGGAGCGGCCGTGGCCGTACTTTGCGCCGGCGGGTGGCGACTGCCCGCTGGTGGACCGCGGGGTGGAGCTGGGATTCCCGTTCCGCGGCACGGCGCCGGATCTGGGCGCGCTGGAGTGGGAGGGCGAGCCGCTGCGGGTGGGCCCGGAGGCGATGGCGTCCGGCGGAGGGCCGCGGTGAGCGGCAGGCTCTCAGCGTGGGGCCGCCGGCGGCGCGGGGAGGGGGGCAACAGTGGTAGCGCTGGCCGCCTGCGGACGTGGAGGGAAGTGCGGGGCGTTGACCGTTTTCTCATTGTGCGGCGATCACCGCGTAGCGCGCGGCGGGCCACAGTGGGTGCGCGGTTTCAACGGAGGCGGCCGGCCGTCGGGCCCGTCGGGGTGAGGCGATGAACAAGGGGCGGTTCTGTTCGGCGATCAACTGCATGGATGGTCGCGTACAGCTTCCGGTGATCCGCTATCTGCGGCGGCGGTTCTGCGTGCGGTACGTGGATCTGATCACGGAGGCCGGGCCGGTGCGACTGTTTCGGGATTCGCGCGACAGTGCGCGGCGCCGTGAGATGTACGGCCGTCTCAAGATCTCCGTCAGCCGCCACGGATCCGTCGGTCTGGCACTGGTGGCCCATGCGGGCTGCGCGGGCAATCCGGTGGGCGAGCGCGCACAGCGGCAGCAGACCGCGCGAGGCGTCGCCGTGCTCCAGCGCCGCTACCCGGCGCTGCCCGTGATCGGGTTGTGGGTGGACGGCCAAGGGCGGGTAACCGAGATTCCCTCCGATGGGAACGGACGCCGGGAGGTGCGCGGTGGGGCGAGGGCGGATCAGCGACGCGCGGCGAGCGCGAGAACCTCATCGGGTGAGAGCGGCCGGTCAAACACCGCGATCTCGTCGAGGCGTCCTTCCCAGTTGTCTTCGCCGTCACTTCGACCGCCGAAGAACCACTGATCGCCGGCCGGCGGTGTTTCGGCCGTCGGCAGTTCGATTTCGAGCCGGCCATCGAGATACACGCTGAACGACTGGCCGTTGGCGACCATGGCGACGTGGTGCCAGGTCCAGCGCTCCACCGGCGTTGGTCCGCCCGCGGGCGCGCCACGCCCCCTCATCGCGATGAGACGGCCGGCGAAGCCGTTGGTACCGCCGACACCGAGGTGAATACCATTCGGTGGCAGCTCGTGGTCGTCGCCGCGAGACAGCATCCACCCGGCGACGCCGCGCGCGGTCGGCGGCATGCCGTTCCAGCACCACAGCGATGCGCTCCATGCGGTACGGACGCCGGGCAGGCGTACGCGGAGGCGTCCACCGGCGAAGTGCGGCGCGCGGTTGGGCGCGTCGCCCTCGTTGAACTGCGGCTGCCGTGGTCCGTCGAGGTGGAAGGCGATCCGATCGTCGTACACCGCGTCCCGGCTGCGCAGTTCGTCTGCCGCGTGCGGGCCGGTGAACTCATTGAGTCGCCAGTACGCGAGCGGGCGCAACTGCAGCACCGTGCGCGCGGCGGGGCCGGGGGGCGGCATCCATGGGCGGCGGGGGCGGCCGGCGGCCTGTTCCAACAGCCGCAGCAGTTCTTCCACGATGCGAGGCTCCGCGCCGACCTCGAGGGCGGCTGAGCGTGCCGGCCAGGTGGTGTAGCCGCCGAACCGATGCTGCTCCGGCGGCGGAATGTAGCCCTCGGCGCCGTTTGCCAGCTCGATCACCATCGTTGCTGGCAATGGACTGCGCGCCTTCAGCTTCAAGCCGGTGAGCGCGTACGCCTCGCAGGGATGCGCGGCGATCGCGATCTCGCCGATCCGCAGCGCCTGAACGACGATCTCCGCGGTCGGCTGTTCGTGCAGCCAGAGTTGTTCCCGCGCGTAGACCTGCACCTGGTTGGTGGGGCCACGGCCCCCCATCGCCTCGACGATGCGCCGGGCCCATTCTAGCCGTTCGCGGTCGGGTGTGCGCCGGCGGAGCACAAACCGGTGTTCGAGCATGCGCACGCGATCAGCTTCCCGGTGTGGACACTCGCGCAGCGCGGCCACCGCCAGATCCCGCAGCCGGCGCGCGTAGTCCTCGATTCGCAGCGTCGGGTCCCAGCTCTCGGGTCGCGCGTAGTCCCGCCGCCAGATGTCGCCACTGCATCCGTGCGACAGCAGCGCGAGGAATGGTGCACGTCCCGCCGCTGGCTCGGGGGCGAGCTGCTCGGCGAGTCCCTCGCAGAACAGCCCGAAATAGTCGGCGCTCAGGCCGTCCGATTCCCCAAAGTAGTGCATCGAGAAGTTCGCGAGCACCGCGACCGGACGGCCGTCGAGAGCACGGAACGAAATCAGCTCAAGCGCCGGGTCTTCCGGACCCGTTTCGCCGGTGACGTACTCGAGGCCCTCTCGCGGCGCGTGCATCGTCGCGCGGACGGTCAAGTTGCCGAACGGGTCGACGCGCATCTGGTCGGGCCGAAAGAACCAGCGGCGCAGCGCGGTAAACTCTGCGGCATTGGTGCGCGTGAAACCAACGAGCACCGGTTCGACAGTGGCTGGTGCGGCGGCGATCACCTCGACGAGCCGGTCGCGAAGCAGCGGCGGATACAGCGGGTCCGGGTCGGTGCCCAGCGCGCCGGTCGCGGCCGGAGCACTGTGGGTGTGGGTGACAGCGATGAGCAGGTTCGTCGCCGGAATCCCGGTGCGGGAGGCTGCGCGGCGCTTCACGTCGTCCAGCCACACCCGATCGAGAAGGCAGGAGTCCACCACCACCAGCACCGCGGTCGTTGTGCCGTCGGCAATCGCCAGTGCGCGCGCCCGAAGCGGGCTACGTATCCGGTCGGCGGTGCGGCTCAGAAAACCGCCGTTGACGACCACCGGCAGGGAGGTCGGCGTGATGTCCACCATCGCGGTGCCGACGCGGACCATTGCAGGCGCCTCGATGGCTCCCAGCAACAGCGGCACGACCCAGCGCAGAGCGTTTCGCGGCTTCACGGCACCGCTCCCCTTTGATCCGCCGACGTACCGCAACTTAGGCGAGAAGGGGATCGACCGCAATCAGCTCGGCGGTGATCGCGGCCGCGCCGGCGGACGGGAGGGTTCGGCCAAGGGCAGCCAGATTTCGTTGCGGCGGAGGAACCACGGCATGAGGGGCGGATCGTAGCGGGCCCACACCGGCGGGCCGACCGCGGTCCAACCGTTGGCGGCCACCCAGGCCTCGAGCCGGCGTCGGTGCGTCTCGAATCGATCGCGGCTCCATCTGCCGGAGTAGCGGATCGCGGCGGCCCACTGCAGGGGCACCACCCGCAGCCGAACGCGTTCGTCGGCCGGCTGCGGCAGATGGTCCAGCGTGCTGCCGCTGGGCATCACGAAGGCGACCCGCCAACGCGCATCCGTCACCGGCGTCTGTACGACTGGTGCGGTCATCGGAATGTGCCGGCCGGCGCGGTTGTGGCCGGTGATGAAGCGGTATAGGGGGCGGAACGCGATATTGCCTGCGGATTCCAGATCGCCCTCCACCTCGAGTTCGGCCACCACGTGGGCGTTGTAGCGACGCAGCTCGAGGGGACCTTCGGAGCTGAGCACCTCATAGTCGAGCTGTTCAACACCGGCGGCGATCCCTGCTGCCGCGGCGAGGCCGGTGGCGGCCGGGCGGGCGCGCCGAACCATCGACTGCAATGTGATCATGCCTCAGCGTACGGCGGACCGCGCTGTTTTCCAGTCGGTGGGCTTCTCTTGGCGCGTCGACCGGGGCGTCGGAGGGCGTCGGCGGTGGTGGGGGTGGGGCGAGCCTGGGGCAGCGTTGGCGCGATGTGTTATGATTCAGGCCCTGCGCGCCGGGAGCACGGATGGAAATCCGATTCGAGTGCCGCCAGTGTCAGACGCGGCTCGAGGTGGACGTCGAGTCGGCGGGCACGGTCATCAGCTGTCCGAACTGTGGTGAGTCGCAGACGGTGCCGCGCCGCGGCCTGGGGCCGGGCACGGTGGTGGGGGGGTTTCAGATCATCCGGCTGATCGGCCGGGGCGGCATGGGCGAGGTCTATCTGGCGCGTCAGCGCTCGCTGGACCGGCTGGTCGCGCTGAAGGTGCTTTCCCGTTATCTGGCGCCTTCTCCCGAGGCGGCGGAGCGGTTCATCCGCGAGATGCGGCTGATGGCGCGTCTGGAACACCCCTATCTGGTTACCGCGTACGAAGGCGGCGAGGACAGCGGCGTGGTGTATCTGGCGATGGCGTACGTGCGGGGGTCCTCGCTGCACGAGCGGGTACGCACGCACGGGCCGCTGTCCGAAGGCGAGGCGCTGGCGATTGGTCGCAAGGTGGCCAGCGCACTGCAGTACGCGTGGCAGGAGATGCGGCTGCTGCACCGCGACATCAAACCCTCCAACATCCTTCTGGATGCCCACGGCGAACCGAAGCTCGCCGATCTTGGGCTAGCGAAGTGTCTGGGCCAGAGCGAGGCTCAGACGCTCAGCGGCGCAGTGCTCGGCACGCCCAACTACATGAGCCCCGAGCAGGCCGAGGGCCGCGAGGATCTCGACGTGCGGTCCGACATCTACTCGCTGGGCGCCACGCTGTACACGGCGGTGACCGGCGAGATTCCTTATCAGGCCGCCTCGCTCGTCGAGGTGCTGCGGCGCGCCGCAACCGAGCCGCTGCCCGATCCCCGCACCTTCGCGCCGCGGTTATCGGCGGAGTTTGTGGAGCTGCTGGGTCAGCTGCTGGCGCGCGACCGGCGTCAGCGCCCCGCCGACTGGGCAGAAGCAATCGCAGCGTTTGACCGGCTGCTGGTTCGCTACCCCGGTGCGCTGGGCGCACTGCCGGCGGCAGAGGTCGTACCGGCGGCGGGCGGGGAGGGCTCACGGTGGAGCCGGGCGACCTGGCCGGTGCGGGTGCTGGTGGGCGGCGCCATTGCAGCATCGCTGGTGCTGGGCGTGGCGACCGGGCACTGGTGGACGCGCCGCCGACCGTCTCACTCCGAGGGGACGGAACCGGCGCTCCCCACCGAACCGGCGATTCCGGTTGCGGGGGAGCCGGCTCCACCGGCGGATCAACCTCCCACCGCCTCCGCGGCGCCGGCGCCGCCCCTGCCCGCACCGCGCGAGGAGGACTTTCACGCCCCGGGCCGCCCGCCGCTGACGATGGAGCAGCGCCGGCGTCTTGCGCGACTGTGGGGCGAGGCGCGCGAGTACCTGCGGAGCCGGCCCGACGATCCGGAAGGTCAACTCGCGCGCTTTCGGCGGATCGTCGAACTGGCGCCGAACAGTCCGGTCGCCCGCCAGGTGGAAAAATGGATTGCGGACAGCGGGCTGGAGCAGCGCGTCCGTCGTCGACAGCTGGAGCGGGAGATGCGACGGCTGACGGACGAGGCGATCGCGAGCGGCCGGATCGCGGAGGCGATTGAGCAGATCGAACGCGCGGCAGCCGGGCCGCACGCCGCCGAGACGGCCGCGTTGCGGGAAGAGCTGCTCCGGCGGCTGCGCGGCGAGCTAGAGGCCGTGCGGCGACGCGAGCTCGAACGGCGTCGCGACGCTGCGATCGACACCGCGGCCGACGCCGCGTTGCGCGGCCAGTGGGCCGCCGCGCAGGCGGCGTTGGCCACGGAACTGGCTTCGCCGGACCTTGCCGCCGAGCAGCGCGCGCCGCTGGAGGAGGCCGCTGCGTTGATCGCGGAAGCAACCGGCTGGCCCGCCGCGGTGCTGGCATCGTTCCGTTCGCAGCGCGGCCAGCAGATCGCGATCGAGTTCCGCGACGGCCGGACGGAGACGCTGCAGATCCACTCGGTTCAGGAGTCGGCGGTCGTCGCGCGCCGCATTTTGCCCGAGGGGTTCATCGAGCGAACGTTCACGCCCGCAGAGCTGAGCTGGCGGGAGCGCCTTTCGCGGGCCGGTCCGAAGTCGCCGGCGGTGCGGGCGTTTCTGGAGGGTTGCTGGCTGCTGGAAGACGGCGATCGCGAGAACGCCGCGGCGGCGTTTTCGGCCAGTCGAACCGCGCTGGGCGCGGCGCTGCAGCGCCGGCTAACGAGCGCGCCCCCAGGTGCGCGGTCCGCCTGAGCTGCCGACGCTCGCCAGCCGGAGGCCGCTGGGATAGCATGAGGGGGCCGGCGAAGCGTCGGGCTGCGCCGGGACTGGGAGGTGAACGAACGATGCATCTGATCCGCCGTCGCGACTGGTTGAAGGAAAGCGCAGTGCTCGCCGCACTTGCCGCGCTGCCCGCGAGGTTGCAGGCGGCCGGCGCAAAGATCCCGATCGGACTTCAGCTCTACTCGGTACGGCGCGAATGCGCCGAGGACCTGCCGGGCGTGCTCGCAGCGGTCGCCAAAATGGGGTACCGCGGCGTTGAGTTTGCGGGCTACCACGGCCGCACCGCCGCCCAGCTGAAGGCGATGCTGGACGACGTCGGGCTGGTGTGCTGCGGCACCCACACCGGCTGGCCAACGATCCAGCCGGATCAGCTGGGCTCGACCATCGAGTTCAATCGTACGCTGGGCAATCCCTACCTGATCGTGCCGGGCCTGCCCAAAGCGTGTGTGGAGTCCGTCGAGGCCTGCCGAAAAACCGCAGCGACGTTCACCCAACAGGCGGAGGTGGCCGCGGCGCAGCAGATGTACGTCGGTTACCACGCCCACGGTGGGGATTTTCGTCGTCTGGAGAACGGCGAAACGGTGTGGGACACGATCTTTTCAAACGCCGGCCCGAAGGTGGTGATGCAGCTGGACACCGGCAACTGCCTGGGCGGCGGCGGCGATCCGGTCGCCACGCTCAAGCGTTATCCGGGCCGGTCACTGACGATTCATTTGAAGGAACATGGCGGGCCGAAAGGCGCCGCGGTGGGAGAGGGCCAGGTGCCCTGGGCGCAGGTGTTCGAGATCTGCGAGACCACCGGCGGCACCCGCTGGTACATCGTCGAGCACGAAACCGGCGAGCGGCCGATGGAGAGCGTGCGGCGCTGCTTCGAAAATCTCGCGAAAATGGGGAAGACCTGACGCCGGCCGCCGCGGCGCCGCGAGCCGTCCCGCTCAGCCGTAGGAGACGGACGCGGCGGCCGCTTCCGTTCGGCGGGCGCTCGCCAGCCAGTCCTCAAAGCGGGCCCACTCCTCGTCGGCATCCGCGCCGGGGTCGACCGGCGGAAAAAGATAACGGTGGTGCAGCATCGCCTCGCGGCTGCCGAGGTGGCGATGGGCTTCTGCCCAGAGGAGGAGCGCGCGCAACCGCCGCTCGTATCGTTCGCCGTCGCCGTCGGGGCGGATCACCGCATCAGGGTTCAGCCCCATCGCGGCCAGCCGCTGCCGCAATGTCGCCTCTCCGCGCATCGCCCACACTTCCGAGGTGATCCTTTTCATCAGCGCGTCCTCCGCTTGCGGTTCCAAGGATTGGAAGGTGCGAACGAGCGAGATTTCCGCGGGTCGGACGCCCGCCGCTGGGTCACGGTGGCGGCGTGCGGGCAGCCGGCCGCGGTGTCCGAACGCCGAGTTCGGCGGGGTCTCGCTCCGCGCGGTGGCACTCCCGCGTGCGGAGGCCGGCTGAGCGGGCAGGCGTTGGCGAACCTTTCGCTTCGCCGGCGCGCTCTGTAGCCGTCGATCCGGATTCGCCGTTGACGCCGCCAACCGCGCGCGGCAATGTTCGGAGTTGGATGGTGTACCCCAAGGGATCCCAGTGGAGGGCAAAGCCGGTGAGCACGCAAAGGTGGACGCGCGGGAACGGGTGGATCTGGATCGCGCTCTTGCTGACGAGCGTGGCAGGTGCGGGCGAGCGGCGGCTGCCGGTGCGCGAATACCGGCAACGGATGGAGGCGGGCTGGCTGGGCCAGATGGCGGGCGTCGCGTGGGGGGCGCCGACGGAGTTCAAGTGGAAAGATGCGATCATTCCGGCGGACCGGGTGCCGACATGGTCCGACGCGATGATCAACGACGCGTTCGGCCAGGACGATCTCTATGTCGAGATGACGTTTCTCGAGGTGATGGAGAAGTTTGGCATCGAACCGCCCATCCGAGAGGCCGGCATCGCATTCGCGAACTCGGAGTACCGGCTGTGGTGTGCGAACCGGGCGGGGCGGAACAATCTGCGCCGCGGCATCGCGCCGCCCGATTCGGGGCATCCGGCGTTCAACCCCTGCCCGAACGACATTGATTATCAGATTGAGGCCGACTTTTCGGGCCTGGTTGCGCCGGGTCTTTCCCAGGCCGCGGTGGACCTCGGCTGGCTTTTCGGCCGGCTGATGAACTACGGCGACGGCGTCTACGCGGGGCAGTTCGTCGGAGCGATGTACGCGGAGGCGTTTTTCCAGCGGGAGCCGCGCCGGATCGTTGAAGCGGCGCTCGCCGCGATTCCGGCCGGCAGCGACTACGCGGCGATGGTGCGGGATGTTCTCGCTTGGCATGCGGAATCTCCTCGCGACTGGCAGACCACGTGGAAGCGCTGCCAGCAGAAGTGGCGCCTCGGAAAGGAACGCGGCTCGAACGGCGGCATCGATGCTCGGATCAACGGCGCGTATGTGCTGGTCGGCCTGCTCTACGGGGAGTCCGATCCTGCGAACACCATCATGATTTCGATGCGATGCGGCCAGGACTCCGACTGCAACCCGTCGACCGCGATGGGCGTGCTCGGTGTTGCGCTCGGCCTCGAGGGGCTGCCGGCGGGGTGGCGGACGGCGTTGGATCGCTCGCGAACCTTCGCGCACACGCCGTACACGTTCGACCGGCTGCTGGATGCCTGCGAGCGGCTAGCCCGGCAGATCGTCGTGCGACACGGTGGGCGGATCGAGAACGGTCCGGAGGGGGACGTCTTGGTTGTGCCCGACGCGCCGCCCCGGCCGAGTCCGCTGTTGAGGAGCTGGGAACCGGATGCGCCAACGGGAGCGGTGTTCACACCGGAAGAACTGGATCGGCTCCGATTTGCGGCGGTACGCAACCCGCTCCGAGGCTGGACGATTCGCGACTGCGGCCCGGAGATGGATCCCGGTTTTCGCCTCGAATGGGCGGGGCGGCGCGGTGTCTGGGTCACGCATCCGCTCGATTCGCGCACGGGGTGTTCGCTGATACGGGAAGTGGAACTACCGCCGGCCGGCGGCCGGCTCGTGATCGAGGTGGGTCACCATCCGAAAGGGGACTTCGAACTGATCGTGCGGGTCGCGGGCGAAGAGGTGCTGCGCACCGTCGTCGGGGACGCGACGGCGACGGAGGGATGGCTGGCGACGAGTCTGGACCTGGCGCGCTGGGCCGGCCGACGTGTCACGATCGAAGTGGTGAACCACCCGAACAACTGGTCGCACGAGGCGGCCTACTGGTCGCGGCTGCAGATCGAGCTCTGAGCGCCGGGCGTCCCGGGCAGCGGGGCGGTTGAGTGGCGTGACAATCGCTGCTACAAGGGACTCGAGGATCCGCCGGCGATGATCGACCAGACCGCTGCGGCGACGCCGGAGACGGGGCGGCCGGCCCGTGCCCGAATCAAGCTGGAGCGCCTCCACCGCGCGCTGCGGCACGAAGAGCCCGATCGCGTTCCCATCAGTGACTTTTTCTGGGGCGGCTTTGTGCGCCGCTGGCGCAACGAGCTCGGGTTGCCGGCGGACGCCACGCCCTATGATCACTACGATCTGGACTGGATCGTCACGATCCCGAACATGGACCCGCACATCCGGCCGTTTGAGATCGTGCGCGAGAGCGTCGAGGAGGTCATCGTTCGAACGGGTTTTGAAACGACGTTGCGCAAGACGTTTGAGCTGCCGATGCCGGAGCAGATGGCCTGGGCGACGGACTCTCTCGAGAAGCTCGAAGCGTTCGAGTTTGATCCGCCGGATGACCCGCGGCGCTTTTTTGCCGCGGGCGACAATCAGATCGCAGGTGTCGGTGACGGGTTTGAGCGCAACTCGCCGCCGTGGATCGAGACGGTGCGCTCACTGCGCGACCGTTTTCCGGTGTTCGGGAGCATGATCGAGGCCTCGGAGTGTCTCACGCGGCTCGTCGGCCAAATGAACGCGCTGTTGTGGAGCGCGGAGCACCCCGAGCGGTTTGGGCGGCAGGTGGAGCGCATCGGCGAGTTCTACGTGCGGTGCGCCGAGGCCGCGATGGCGGCCGCCGAGGGGCTGCTGGACGGATTTGTGATCTGGGGCGACGTGGCCTATCGCGAAAACATGTTGTTTGATCCGGCGTACTGGCGCGCGTACTACCGGCCGGCGGTCGCCGAGATGGTGCGATGCGCTCACCGCCGGGGTCTTCCGGTGATCTACCACGGCTGCGGCTGCATGCGCGCGATTTTGCCCGATTTGATCGAGATCGGGGTGGACGCGGTCAATCCGCTCGAGGCGAAGGCGGGCATGGACGTGGCCGAGCTGCGCCGCGAGCTCGGCCACTCGATCGCGTTTTGCGGGGGCGCGGACGTGCGGGTGTGGGAGCGGGGCGATCCGGCCGAAGTGCGCCGCGACGTGCTGCGCTGCCTTCGCGCCGCGGTGGGCGGTGGATACATCTTTCAAAGCGATCACTCCGTGTCCAGCGCCGTGAGCGGCCGCACCTACGACGAGGTGGTCCGGCTTGTGCGCGAGCTGGGCAGGTATCCGTTACGGCTGGCGGCCGACCCTCCCCCCGACGCCGCCTCGTCCAGCTCAATCCGCAGATGATGCGACGGAGAACCTTCCTACGACGCCTCGGCGGGCTGGGGCTGGTGGTGCCGACCGCACGTGCGAGCAGGAGGGAGCCGCCGCCACATCTGCGCGCGCAGGCGGCACTGTGGCGGAAGGATCCGCGCGCCGCCGCGGTCGCCTGGTTTCGAGAGGCGAAGTTCGGGTTGTTCATTCACTATGGCCTCGACTCGCTGCTCGGCCGCGGCGAGTGGGTGCTGTTTCACGAGAACATTCCGATCGCCGAATACAAGACGCTGAGGGACCGCTTCAGCGCTTCGAAGTTCGATGCGCGCGCGATCGCCGGTCTCGCCGCGGAGGCGGGCATGCGCTACGTGAACCTCGTCGGCAAGCACTGCGACAGCTTCTGTCTCTGGGCGACCGACACCACCGACTTCAACAGCGCGCGGTCGCCGGCACGCCGCGACCTCGTTGCAGAGATGGCCGCGGCCTGCCGGGAGCTCGGGCTGGGCTTTTTCGTGTTCTATGAGCACGGCTTCGACTGGGTGCATCCACATGGCCCGGCACCGTGGGACTGGCGCGCGAAGGCGGTTCGCCCGGCCTGCGATCCCGCCGACCCTCACTACGCGCCGCCCGAACGGTACGACTTCGGCGAGTATCTGCGGTACGTCGAACCGCACATCACCGAGCTGTGCTCGAACTTCGGTCCGGTGGCCGGGGTCTGGCTGGACGGGATCGCCGTGCCGCTCAGCGGCGACCGATCGCGGTTCCGGATGCCGGAACTCTACGCGCAGATCCGCCATCTGCAGCCCCACGCGCTGATCTCGTACAAGTCGGGTCTCTATCCCGAGTTAGGGGACTTCATGGCGCCGGACAAGTTTCCGATCGAGGCCGCCCAAAAGAACCGCGGCGCAAAGCCGATGGAGATCTGCCGGACGACGCTGAAACATTCGGCCCGGGCGGCGAAGGGGGCGCTGTGGGGATGGCTGGACGGCGCCGAACACGTCTCGCCGGAGGAGGTGCTCGCGATGCTGGACGAGTGCGCGCGGCCCGATGCGAATCTGCTGCCCAACGTCGGTTCGCTGCCGGAGGGGGATCTGCATCCGCACGATATCGCGACGCTGCGCGAGGTCGGCCGACGGCTGCGCGCCCGTCAAGGTGGGGGGAGCACGTGATGAGCGCCGGCACCGGGCGGCTGGTCGGGACCGCGCTGACCTCTCTGGCTGTTGTCGCCGTCGCGGCGCCACTGCCGGCACCGCTCGTGTGGACTACACCCGGCCGAAGCTGTCGCGATTCGATGCCGCTGGGCAATGGCGACGTGGCGGTCAATGTCTGGACCGAACCGGACGAGACACTGCACGTTCTCGTGGCGAAGTCGGATGCGTGGGACGAGTACGCACGGCTGGTGAAAATCGGGGCGGTGGTGTTCCAGCTCCCGGCCGGCACGTTCGCGGAACCGTTTCGGCAGTCGCTGGACCTGGCCAGTGGCTCCCTCACGGTGGCGGACCGAATCCGTGTGTGGGTGGACGCGCACCATCCGATCGTTCGCATCGAAACCACGTTGCGCGCGGAGCCGCGGCTGGCGCTGTGGCGCACGAACCGATTCACGTACGCGCCCCTGCAGGCCAGCGATGTGCTGCTGGACCGCCAGCACCCTGCGCGGTGCCGCGCACCGACGATCATCGAACCGGACACGATCGCGGAGGCCACGCCGGAGCGGCTGGTGTGGTTCCGGCACAACGCGAAGTCGGTTGGGTTTCCTGAGACGCGCCGGATTCAGGGGCTGGAGGGGTATCCGCAAGCGGACCCAGTCCTCCACCGCACGTTCGGCGCCGCGCTGGTCCGGCTGGCGCACGGGTACGACCTGCACGTGTTGACGCGGCATCCCTCGACACCCGCGGAGTGGCGCAGCGAGCTGGAGCGCCGCATTCGCGAGGCGCCGGCGCCCGATTTTGACGCGCACCGGCGCTGGTGGGCGGAGTTTTGGCAGCGCAGCTGGATCCGCGCCTCCACCCGGCCGGACCTGCCGCGGCGGGCCCTCGCGTTCGTGCCGACCAACGCGCATCCGCTTCGCGTCGGCGAGGATCAAGAGGGCCGGAACCGCTGGGCGGGTGAGCTTCGCGGCGTGTGCGTGCCCGCCGATCTGGCCGGCGGCTTCGTGCTGGAGGCGGAGGTGAAGCCCGCCGCTGGTGAGCGGGGGCGTATCTTCGACAAGATCACACCGGGCGGCTCGGACGGCTTTCTGCTGGACGCGCATCCTGGCAATGCGTTGCGTCTGATCAGCGGCCGCACGGTGATCGTTGTTTCCAATGCGCTGCCCGCAGCGCAGTGGGCGAAGATTGTCGCCGTTGCCGATCCGACCGCCGGCGCATGGCGGGTGACGGTGAACGGGCGCGAGGTCATTCGCACCGCGGAGGTGGCTGACGGTGCCGATGCCGAACACCTCAGCCGCATGTATGAGCTGCAGCGCTTCATCAACGCCTGCGCGGGCCGGGGCGTCCATCCGATCAAGTTCAATGGTTCGCTGTTTACCGTCGCACCGGCGGACGGGTCGGGGGACCACGACTTCCGGCGGTGGGGGCCGGGCTACTGGTGGCAGAACACGCGGCTGCCGTACGTTTCGATGTGCGCTTCGGGCGACCTGGATCTGATGCAGCCGCTGGTCCGCATGTACGTGGACGACATGCTGCCGCTGTGCGTGCATCGCACTCACCGCTATCTCGGCCACCGCGGCGCGTTCTACCCAGAGTGCGTGTACTTCTGGGGTGCGATCTTCAGCGAGACCTACGGCTGGACGCCGTTCGAGGAACGCACCGACAAACTGCAGCAGAGCCGATGGCACAAATGGGAGTGGGTCGCCGGCCCCGAGCTGGCCTGGATGCTACTCGACCTGTGGGAGCATGCGCCCGACGAAGAGTTTTTCCGAACCAAGGTACTGCCGACCTGCCGCGAGGTGCTGCGGTTTTTTGAGGAGCACTACCGGGTCGGCGCCGATGGCCGGCTGGTGATGGAGCCCGCGCAGGCGCTGGAGACGTGGTGGGACTGTACCAATCCGATGCCGGAGCTGGCTGGATGCATCGCGGTTAGCGAGCGGCTGCTGGCGCTGGCGGAGACGCCCGAGGCCGACCGCGAATGGCTCCGACGCTTCCGCGCGAAGCTGCCGGAGCTGCCGCTGCGGGAGGTGC
Organism: Kiritimatiellia bacterium; assembly: GCA_026417735.1. Lineage (NCBI taxonomy): Bacteria > Pseudomonadati > Kiritimatiellota > Kiritimatiellia > Kiritimatiellia bacterium. Next base: position 536,083 of record JAOACR010000009.1, on the reverse strand, counting down.
CAGGCGGAAAACTCGCACTGGCACCGGCCGCGCGGTACGCCGAGAAGCGTAATCAGGAGAATCCGGAACTGTACGCAGTCTTTCCCTTCCGGCTGATCGCAGTTGGGAAACCCCGGCTGGAGTGGGGCATCGAGGCGTTTCGGCACCGGCTCGACCGCGGGCACGCCGGTTGGCGTCAGGACGACATCTTCGCGGCCTACCTGGGGTTGGCCGGCGAAGCACGCCAGTTGCTGGTGCGGCGGTCGCGCGAGCATGACCGCAACCACCGGTTTCCGGCGTTCTGGGGGCCCAACTACGACTGGACGCCCGACCAGGATCACGGCAGCGTGTTGATGAAGGCATTCCAGGCAATGCTGCTGCAGACGGACGGCCGGGTGATCCGCCTGCTCCCCGCCTGGCCCGTGGATTGGGACGTAGACTTCAAACTTCACGCACCCCACCGCACGGTGGTGGAGGGGCGGGTGAGTGGCGGCCGGCTGGTGGAGCTGCGCGTCAGCCCCGAGTCACGGCGGCCGGACGTGATCGTCGGGGAGCCGCAGTCGTGAGCGGATCAGCGCCGCCGGCTGACCTTCGCCGCGCCCGAGCGGTCTGCGGGGCGCATTCCGTTACCTCGGCACGGACGAGATCGCGCCGCGGGTGGCGGGGGAGCCGTCACCGCGGTGGGTTCCCAGCTCGCGTTCTGCTCTCCGCGCTGCGATCATGGCGAAGGATGGGCACCCCGCGCGCGCAGGACGAGCGACAACGGCGCAGGGATCTGGATCGAGCGAGGGCGTCTCCGACGCGCGCCGATGCGGGAACACGAAAGGACAAGACAGGAGGGTCGTCGCTGTGACGAACATCACTCCGAATCCCCTCAGCGGGGTCGCATGGATTGCTTGCGGGGCGTTGCTGGGTGCCACCTGCTACGCGCCGCAGGCGCGCGTGCGCGGCTGGTCGTGGCAGAGTTTCTGGCTTGCGCAAGCGATCGTCGCATGGGTGATCCTGCCGGTGGTGGGAGCCTGGGCGACCATCCCCGAGCTTGGCGCGGTGTTGCGGGAGGCACCGAAGGCGCCGATGATCTCCGCCTTCGCGCTGGGAGCCGCCTACGGCATTGGCGGCACCGCGTTCGGTCTCGCGATCCGCTACGTCGGCTTTTCGCTGACCTATTCGATCGCGATCGGCATCTCCTGTGTGCTCGGGACGCTGGTGCCACCGCTTCTGCGGGGGACCCTTGGCGCGACACTGCAACAGGCCGGCGCGGGCTGGATCATCGCGGGTCTCGTTCTTGGCGTGGCCGGCATCACGCTGGCCGGGATGGCTGGTCGTCGAAAGGAACGCGATTTGGCGGCGGCGGGCTCGTCAGCGGGAAGGGTGTTTACGCTGGGGCTTTCGCTGGCGATTGCGTCGGGCGTTCTCGCAGCGTTTTACGGCTTTGCGCTCGCTGCGGGCGAACCGCTGGCGACGGCGGCGGCCGCCCGCGGTGCGGGTGTGGTTCGCGGCAACATCGTCTACCTTTTTGCGAACACAGGCGCGTTCGTGACCTCCGGCGGCTACGCGCTGGCGCTGCATCTGCGGCACCGCTCGTTGCGGGAGCTGGTGTGCCGGCCGGCGGGCGGCGGCTCATTGCCGGCGAACTGGGCGTTGTCCGCGACCACCGGGCTGTTCTGGTACGGCCAGTTCTTCCTCTACACGCTTGGCGATGTCCGAATGGGGGCCTATCGGTTCACGAGCTGGGGGATCCACATGATCCTCACCGTACTCTTCAGCAACGCGGTGGCGGTCGCGTTCGGCGAGTGGCGCAACTGCTCGCGGACCGCGCGCCGGTGGATTGCGCTCGCAATGATCGCGCTGGTCGCCTCCATCCTCTCGATCACCAACGGCAATCGGCTGGCGCAGCGCGCAGCGCAACCGGCGGCGGCGGCGCCCGAGCGCGCGGAGTTCAGCGGCGGACAAACACCCGCAGGCGCTTGAGCGCGAGCCCGCCTGCATTGCCGCTGAAGGTCCAGTCGCGCGTTGCGCCGGAGGAATTGCCCATGCCGATGTCCGCGCCGCCGCCGGCCGACCAGTGATTGATCGCGAACAGCGTCAGCTTTCGTTCCGGCAGGTGCACCTGCATGCAGCCGTACCCCTCCGCGGGCTCGGAGGGCTGGTCACCAAAGTCAAAGATCTCGTCCGACGCGCCGGGCACACCAGCCGAGTTGTGCGGACCGTAGTTCGCCGGCCAGAACTCGAGCCAGCCGGCCGCGAACGTCCCGGCGGGAACGCCGCCAACGTTCGACACGACCAGCAGATTGCTCACCGCCTGCTGCCAGCGGACGCCCTCCCACACGGCGGGAATCGCAATGCCGCGCGGATTGTCCGTCCATGCGTCCATTGCGACGAACACGAAGTTGGTCGGCTGGTTGGCACGCGGCTGGATTTCCAGCAGGTAGGCAACTCGGTCGAAGCGGTCGGTCAGCGCGCTGCTGCGGTCATCGTCGTACCAGAACGTCACACCCAAGCGGGCAAGATTGATGTCGTAGACCAGCGACCACTGGTCGGCGTCCGGGACGGCAGCGTGTGAGAGGTCTGGACGGCGATGGCCCGCCCGGAACGGCGCGGCGGGCAGTCCGGCCGCATTGACGAGGTTCGGCATCGCCAGCTTGTGCCAACCGAACCTCACGCCCAGTGGCTCCGGCACGGCTGCCGCTTCGAGCACAACGCTCTCGCCCTCGATCGTCGCGCTGGCGGGGTGGTAGCGGCCGTCCGCGCCGCACAGCTCGAAGTGGGAAGGGGCGGCCCCATCGCGCGTGCGCAGACCGCCGGCGGCCTCGTCGAAGATCACCCGCAGTCGGCCGTTCTCGCGTCGGAACTCGCGGAAGCGGGGTCCGCGGTCCACGACGTCCGCGCGGCCGTACACGCGGCGCAGCGCAAGCAGCGCCAGTCGCCGGCCGACCTCCTGCTTGTTGCGCGGATGGATGTCGTTCGGATCGCCGATGTCATGGATCACCGCGCAGGCGGTGTTCGGCACCTCGCGCTCCACCGAAGCCTGCACCTCCCAGAATTCCGGCAGCACCTCCGGCCATTCCTCGCCGTAGTGCCAGGGTGCAATCATCACATACAGGAACGGCAGGTCTGGTCGGCGCCAGATTGTGCGCCATCCATCGATGAGCGCGCGCATCTTGTCGGCGTACTGCCGGCCCTCGCCGTGGTTCGATTCACCCTGGTACCAGAGCGCGCCGCGAATCGGGTACGGCACGAGGGGATGGATCATCCCGTGATACAGCGCGGAGGGGTCCTGATGGTTTTGGAGCGCGGTCAGTTCCGCCGGCCAGGCCGGCGCTGGCTCCAGCAATGAGCGTTGCTGCAGCGCATCGCGGGCCTTGGGCAGCCAGGCCTCCAGCGCGCCGAGGTACCGTCCTAGCCGCTCCGCGTGAAGGTCGGAACGCGGATCGGCCAGCTCAACGCGGTGCGCGAGCCACCGCGTCGCGGGGACGGCGCGAAACGCGAACGGCGGTGTCCATGGCTCAATGCGCGTGCCACCCCAAGAGGCGTGCAGCAATCCCACCGGCACCTTGAGCGTTCTGTGAAGTTCCCGCGCGAAGAAGTACCCCGCCGCGGTGAAGGAGCCCACCGTCGCCGGCGAGCAGACCTGCCACTGCGCCTCGACGTCCTCCGTCGGCAGGGGCGAGGGCCGGCGCGGCACCGCGAAGTGCCGGATCGCCGGCCAGTCCGCCGACGCAATCTCCTGCGCGGCGTTCTCCGAAGCCGAGACCGGCCATTCCATGTTCGATTGTCCCGAGCACAGCCAAACCTCGCCGATCCAGACGTCCTCACAGCGCGCCGTTGTGGCGCCCGCGGCTACTAGCACGTACGGGCCGCCCGCCGGCTGCGGCGGGAGCTGCGCACGCCAGCGGCCCGCGGCATCGGCGACCACCTCCACCGCGGCCCGCTCGCTCAGGCTGACTCTCACCCGCTCCGCTGCGGCCGCCCAGCCCCACACGTCCAGCGGCACGCCCTGCTGCACGACCATGTGATCGCCAAACACGCGCGGCAGACGGACCTCCGTTCGGCCGTTCACCACAAGCCCGAGCGCCGCGATCGCGACTCCCAACCGTTGCAACCTGGCACCGTTCATTCCGGGAACCTCCCACACGTCGCGCGCTAGCCGGGGCGCACACACCGCGGTATTCTGGCAGCGCTGTGAGACGGCGGCAAGGAGCACGCCCGATGCGAGGCGGGATGTGGTGGATCGCCGTGGGAGCGCTTGCGACGGCGGCAGGTGAGTGGACGCTCCAATCGCCCGACGGGGCGCTGCGGGCAACGCTGCGCTCACCGGGGGGGCGGGCGCCCGTCGAGTACCACTTGGCCTGGCGTGGCCGCCCCGTGCTGGCCGCCTCCCCGCTACGGTTCGACGTGGACATTGTCCCCACCAACGAGACCTGGCAGGTGCTGGGCGTGCGGGAGCGCGCGACGAACGCGATATGGCGGCCGGTCGCCGGCGAGCGGTCGATGGTCCGCGATGTCCATCGTGAGGTCGAGCTGGACCTCGCCGGTGAGCGGTCCGGCGTCCAACTCCGCTGGACATTTCGTGCGTACGACGAGGGCCTTGCGTTTCGATACGCGATTCATGCGGCGGCGGAGCGGGCCCGGTTGATCGCAGAGTTCTCGGAGTTCCATTTCGCCGCCGATGGCCATGCCTGGGCGGCGCCGGCCGCGCAGGCAGCTTACGAACGCGTTCCGCTCTCCTCGTTGCGGGCCGGCACCGAGCGGCCGCTTGTGGTGGAGCTCGAGGCGGGCGGGATTCCGCTCTTCGTTGCGCTGGGCGAGGCGGCGCTGGTGGACTGGCCACGGATGAAGTTCGCGCCGGTGCCCGGTTCTCAGCGGGCGGTGGTGAGCCGGCTCGACGGACCCGCGGAAGGCCCCTCGCCCCTCAAGTCGCCGTGGCGATTTGTGATGGTGGCCGACTCGCCCGGCGCGCTGCTCGAACACAATGATCTGGTGCTCAATCTGAACGAGCCCTGTGCCCTTGCCGACACCTCGTGGATTCGCCCCGGCAAAGTCATCCGTGAGGTGACGCTGACGACGGAGGGCGGCCGTGCCTGTGTGGACTTCGCGGTGAAGCGCGGGCTTCAGTTCATCGAGTATGACGCCGGCTGGTACGGCCACGAGTACGACGACCAGGCCGACGCGACGACGGTCACGGTCGACCCGAAACGTTCGAAGGGGCCGCTCGATCTGCCGGCGGTGATTCGCTACGCAACCGAACGCGGCATCGGCGTGATCCTCTACGTGAACCGCCGCGCGCTCGAGCGTCAGCTCGACGTGCTGTTGCCGCTCTACCGTGACTGGGGTGTCGCCGGCGTGAAATTTGGATTTGTGAACGTCGGGCCGCAGCACTGGACGAGCTGGCTTCACGAGGCGATTCGGCGTGCCGCCGCGCACCGGCTGATGGTGGACGTGCACGACGAGTACCGCGAGACCGGTGTTCGTCGAACCTGGCCCAACCTGATGACCGTCGAGGGCGTGCGGGGCGATGAGGAAAGCCCTCCGACACGCCAGACACTGATCACCGCATTCACCCGCGCACTGGCGGGACCGGCGGACCACACCGTGTGTTACTACAGCGAGCGCGTGCCCCGACTGTGGGGACATGCTCACCAGCTCGCAAAGCCGGTGGTGATCTTCAGTCCGTGGCAGTTTTTGTTCTGGTACGACCGGCCGGCGCAGTCGAGAGACGAACCGGAGTTGGAGTTTTGGAACCACATGCCCACTGTCTGGGATGACACGCGCGTGCTGGCTGCGCGCATCGGGGAGTTCGCGGTGATTGCGCGGCGCTCGGGCGAGCAGTGGTTCATCGGCGCGATGAACGCGGAAACACCGCGAACATTGAACATTCGGCTCCCATTTCTGGATCCGAACCGGTTCTACGAAGCCGTGCTGTACCGGGATGACGCCTCGGTGCCCACCGCGACGAAGGTGCGGGTGGAGCGCCGGCGCGTGGATGCGACGAGCGAACTTGTGCTCGCACTGGGTGCGGACCGCGGGGCGGCGATCCGACTGGTACCGGCGGCGCCGGCGCGTGACAATCCAGCACCATCCGCAACCGAAGGGAGCGTTCGATAATGAAGAGAGGTTGGCGTTCAGGGCGAGTTCGCACCGCATGCCTGCTGGTGGCAGTTGGGTGCGCGGGCCTGTCGGTCGCCAGCGCGGAAGTGGTGCGCGTCGAGGTTTCGCGCCGCGCCCTCTTCGCGGAGGGAGTCGGCTTCGGAGCGGCCGGCCCCTATGAGGTGATTGAGGGCCGGATGTATCTGGAGACCGACCCCGGGCTGCCGGCGAACGCGCGGATCACCGACCTGCGCTTCGCACCACGAAATGCACGGGGTCGTGTCGAGTTCTGGACCGATTTTTATTTGCTCAAGCCGGTGGATCCGGCGCGGGGCAGCCGCCGGCTGCTTTACGACGTGAACAACCGCGGGAACATGCTGGCGCTGTGGACGCTCAACGGCGGCGAACGCACGAACCGGCCGGTGTCCCTCGCCCATGTCGGCAACGGCTTTTTGATGCGGCAGGGTGTGGCGTTGTTTTCGTGCGGCTGGAACGGCGACGTGGTGGACGACCGTACCGGGCGGTTGCTGATGCATGCGCCGGTCGCGACCGACAACGGTCGCACGATCACCGGACCGACGATGGTCGAATTCTGCACCACCGAGCCGGTACACAGCCGCGCGTTCTCGTGGAGTCCGTGGGGGATCTTTGCGGCCTACCCCCCGGCGACGCCCGATCACCGCTTGGCCACGCTGACGATGTGTGAACGCCGTGGCGCACCGGTGGTGGAGATTCCGCACGATCGATGGGCGTTCGGCCGCGGCGAAAACGGTGAACCGTTGCCTGAACTGACGCACCTATGGTTGAAAGACGGCTTTCGGCCGGGCTGGCTGTACGATCTGATCTATACCGCCGCATCGCCGCGCGTGACGGGTCTGGGGCTGGCCGCGATCCGCGACACGATTTCCTTTCTCCGTCATGCTCCCGCCCGCGGACCGGCCGGAGAAAATCCGCTGGCCGGCGCGGTGGAGCGGGTGTACGCGCTGGGCATTTCGCAGTCCGGCCGGCTGTTGAACCACTTCGTCTACGAGGGATTCAACGCGGATGAGGCCGGCCGACTGGTGTTCGACGGTCTTCTCATTCACGCCGCCGGTGCGGGCAAGGGGATGTTCAACCACCGGTTCCGGATGACGACCGAGTGGGGGGCTCCGCACGAGGGATTCTACGCGGCGTCGGAGTTTTTCCCGATGTCGCCTGCCGCGACCGAGGATCCGGTGACGGGTCAGCGCGGCGACACGCTCGAGCGGGCGCGTGCCGCCGGTTGCGTGCCGAAGATGATGTTCACGCAGACCTCATCCGAATACTGGACGCGCGCCGCCTCGTTGCTGCACACCGATCCGGCGGCGCAACACGACCTGGAGCTGCCGCCGGAGGTGCGGCTGTACTGGATCGCCGGCTCGCATCACCTTGGTGCGGGGCCGACCAACCCGGCCACATGCCGACAACCCCGCAATCCTCTTGACGATCGTGGGCCGATTTTGCGTGCGCTGTTCGTTGCGCTCGACGAATGGGTCAGCCGCGGCGTCGAGCCGCCGGCCTCCCGCTATCCCCGCTTGGCGGACCGCACGCTGATCACCGTGGAGGAGTTTCGCCGGCAGTTTCCCCGAATTCCGGGCGTGGATCTCCCCGCGGCGGCGTACGAACCCCGCCGGCTGGACTTCGGTCCGCGATTTTTCACCGAGGGCATCGCGGATCGCATCCCGCCGCACGTTGGACCGGCCTGGCCGGTGCGGGTACCGGCGGTGGATGCGGACGGCAACGAAGTGGGCGGAGTTCGGCTCCCAGACGTGGAGGTGCCGCTGGGCACCTATGCAGGATGGAACCTGCGGGCACCTGCGCATGGCGTGGAGGGCCAGCTGGCGAGCTCCGAGGGCATGTTTGTGGGATTCGCGAGCACGCCGGAGGAACGGCAGGCGCGGGGGGATCCGCGCCCCTCGATCCGCGAGCGGTACCCGACGCGCGAACTGTACCTGGCGCGCATTGCGCTGGCGGCGCTCCAGCTTCGGGCCGAACGGCTGCTGCTGGACGAGGACCTTGCCCGTATCCTTGAGGCGGCCAGCCGGCGGCCCTTGGGTGACAGCCGCTGAACGACCGGGGCAGGGTGGCCGGCGTGCCCGCCTCACGCAGACCCCCAGCGGGGCTGAATCGCGGCCGGCGTGGAACTCCTGGCGCCGGATCCAATCAGAACTTCGCCGCCGAACGCGTCGAGAGCGCGCCGTTCCAGCGCCGCCGGCGTAGCGCGGGATTGCGGGCCGGGTGGAGCCGCGCCCTCCGAGTGTGAGGTCCGGGGGTGGGCGGCTGAGCAGAGGCACCATGCCTGCAGCGCCCGCGTCCACGCGCGTGGTGGGGCTCAGGCAGCCCGCGGGGCGCCGTTGCCTCCAATCATCGCTGAGCGGCCGCTGCGGCTGGCGCGCCGGCGGGCGAGCGCCGCGACGGAGAGTTGGTGGGCGCGGCGCGCACCGGCGCGGATCGCAGATCGAGCGGCCAGTCATCGGTGCGGAAGGGCGAGGCCGGCAGCCCCGCATCGTTGTACAGGTTGCAGGGAGGGTTGTCCGCCCAGCCATACCGCACCGCGACCGGCCGCGGCACCTCGGGGGAGGACACCACCAGCTCCTCGTCCTCAATGCGCCCCATCGCCGCCCGCCACACGCGATCCGTGCCGGCAATCGCCAGCGCGGCCGGTTCACCGCCCCGGGCGTGCAGGCCCCGCGCGTAGTCAAAACGGACGCGGATGGCGCCGCTCTCTGTTCGCATTTCGCGGTAGAGCGGCCCGCACGGCATCACCTCCCGCCGGCCGTACACCTCACGCAGCGCCCATGCGGCGAGGCGTTCGCCGACCTCGGTCTTTCGCTTCGGATGAACGTTGTCGGCCTCGCCGAGGTCCACCGTCACGGCCAGGCCCGTGCGCGGAACGCTGCGGACCACCCGTAGCTGCTGCTCCCGCATCACCGCCCAGGTGCTGTTCGACTCCACCGGTGCCGGGGACGGCGCGCGGAACCCGGGCAGCTGAACGATGCCGAACGGGAACTCGTCGTCCCAGTCGCGTCGCCACTGCGCGATCAGCGCGCTGAGCAGTTCTGCGTAGGAGAGCGCACGGGTGCCATGGCTGTTCGCCTCGCCCTGATACCAGATCGCGCCGCGGATCGGATACTGCGTGATCGGCGCGATGCGGCTGTTGTACTGCACGGCGGCGAGGCTGGGATTGCGGTCGGGCGGCACGGGTTTGCGGAGCTGACGCAGCTCGTTGGAGCGTCCGGCGGCCAGCAGTTTTGTGCGCCGCTCTTCCCACTCTCGCAGCAGGTCGGGATATCGCGCTGGGTAGGCGTCGCTATTGGTGAGGAACTCCGCGGCGGCGGGCAGCTGCTGGAGCAGGGGGCGAGGCATCCACGCTTCGACCGGCGTGCCGCCCCAGGCGACCATCAGCAGACCTACGGGTACGCCGAGCTCGCGGTGAAGTCGCCGGCCAAAGTAGAACGCGGTCGCGTACCAGTTGGTCACCGCCGGCGAGTCCGCACGAAGCCACACGCCCGGCATGTCATTGGTGGGCTGGGGCAGCGGAACCGCGTCCGATCGGAACGCTCGCAGCAGCGGGAACGCCGCGCGCGCCGCCTCTTCCGCGTCGGTGCTGTCGCGCACCGGCATCGCCATGTTCGACTGGCCGGAGCACACCCACACCTCGCCGACGACGACGTCGCGTACCGTCCGCGCGCCGCCGCCAGAGGTGACCGAGAGCTCATGAGGTCCGCCCGACGGCATTGCAGGCAGCACGGCTCGCCAGGCGCCGTCGGCGGCGGCGACGACCTGCGTGACGGCGTTCGCCAGGCGCACCGTCACCGTCGCACCCGGTGAAGCCCAGCCCCAGACCGCGATCGGTCGGCCCCGCTGCAGAACCATCCCGTCGCTGAAAATGGCCGGCATCCGCAGCATGTCCCCCGCCGCTGCTGCCGCCGCCACACAACCCCACCCGAACGCGCGTCGCCACAACAATCTTGCGTGCATCATCGAATCCCCGGCCGCATTATTGCCGGTCAGCACGTACTCACAAGCGGCTCGGCTCTGTTGGGTGGGTGGGGTGGCGACCGGGCGCCGTGTGCGTGGTGGGCGGAGGCCATGCGGTTCATTGACTGCGGCACCGTGCCGGCTAAGCTCGCTATCAGCCCGTCGGGCGGCTTTGACGGCCCGTTCAAGGAGCGAGCAGATGAACCGGCAGCGCTGTTGGCACTGGGTGTGCGGCTTGATGCTCGGGTTGCGGCTCAGTGCAGGTGCGGGGCCGGCGACCAATCTGGTGCCCAACGGCGATTTCGAGGCGGGCGACGACTGGGCGCCGCCGTGGCCGAAGATGTCCGGCGCATCCGTGGTGCGGGAGGACGGCCGCCGGTTTTTACGGATCGAGCGGGGCGGTCTGGGGGTTCCACTGCGGATCGAACTGCATCCAGACTGGTGGACGCTGCGCCTGTCGCTGCGGATGCGCGTGCATGGCGTCGAACGCGGCGACGAAAGCTGGAAGGATGCACGTTTGGCGATGAGCTTCCACGGGGCGGACGGCAGCCGCGTGGGGGAGTGGCCAGCGGTCCCCCACGCGAGCGGGACAAGCGACTGGTTTGAGTTCGAGCGCGAGTACCTGATCCCACGTGGTGCGAAGACGCTGCTGATCAGCGCCTCCAACCTCGGCCGGACAGGGCGCGCGGATTTTGACGACATCCGAATCGTCGTCGGCCGGGTGCGGCCAGAACGGCCGGTGGACGCGCCGTTGCCGGAGGGGTTTGCCGGCGACCCGTGGGAGGCGGCGGCCGCCGCAACGCTCAGCAGCCGTACTCGCGCCCGCCTCTGCGTGAACGGTCTGTGGCGGTTCCGGCCCGTGCTGCCGGGTGATGAGGCCGATCGTGTGCCGCCTGGCGGGTCGCACTGGGGGTGGTTCAAGGTGCCCGGCATCTGGCCGAGTGGCGAGGACGATCTCGAGACGGCCCCGCAGGTGATTCACGCGGCTCCCTCGATCGATCCGAGAGACTGTGACCTGCGGAATCTCGAGCGGGCCTGGTATCGTCGCCGCATTCAGATTCCGGCCGGCTGGGCGGGTCGGCGGGTGCGCCTGGTGTTCACGATGCTGCAGACCCATGCGGCGGTTTTTGTGGACGGCCGCGCTGTGGGCGAGGTGTGGTTCCCGGGCGGCGAACTGGACATCACCGACTCGGTGCGGCCAGGCGGCGCCCATGAGCTTGCGCTGCGCGTCACCGCGCGGCCGCTGAAAAATGGGCGCGATGAATTTCTCTCGCCCGAAGAGGCGGCGCGGCAGTCGGCGGGCGTGCGGCTGCGAGGTATCACGGGGGACGTCTTCCTGGAGTCGGTACCGACGGCAGATCGCATTCGGGACGTGCGCGCGGTGCCGTCGGTTGGTGATCGCCGTCTGGGGCTGGACATCGGGCTCGAGAACATTTCGCGGGCGGCATACCGGCTGTGGGCGACGGTGCGGCACCGCGGACACACGCTGCGGACGTTCGAATGGGACCGCGTGGAGCCGCGCGAGGGCCGGGTGGCGGTCGCGGCCGACTGGGCGGACGCGCCACTGTGGGATGTGGACACACCGGAGAACTTGCTCGAGCTTTCTGTGGCTTTGTGCGATGAACAGGGGACGATACTCGACGAGATGTCGCCGGTGCGGTTCGGTTTCCGTGACATCCGGATTGCGGGCCGCGACATTCTGCTCAACGGCGTGCCGATCCATCTTCGCGCACTGCACGTCGCCACCGCGAACAGCGCCGCGCACATGGCAGACGCAGAAGCGGCGGAGCGTTTGGTGGAGCGAATGCGGGAGTACGGCTTCAACTTTCTGATCATGGCCAACTATGACGTGCGGCCGGGCGAGATCGGCTATCTCGACGCGCTGCTCGACGCCTGCGACCGCCGCGGAATCTTGATGAGCTTCTCGCTGCCGCATGCGCGCGACTTCGAGTGGAAGCTGGATGAACCGGCGTTCGCGGCGGCGTACCGCCGCCTCGCGGAGTGGCTGATCCGGCGTGTGCAGAACCACCCGGCGGTGATTTTCTATGCGATGAACCACAACAGCACCGGCTACTACGGGGACCAGAATCCACTGAAGATGGACGGAGTCTTCGATCCGGACCTCGTCGGCCGGGCGCCGTCGGCGAGTCGCCCGTTAGTCCGCCGGCGTTCGCGGGCGCAGGCGGAGCTGGCCGCCGACATCGCGCGCCGGCTTGACCCCGACCGTCCGATTTACCACCACCACTCGGGGAATCTCGGGGATCTCTACACGGTGAACATCTATCTCAACTGGGCGCCACTGCAGGAGCGGAGCGACTGGCTGGCGCATTGGAGCACCGCCGGCCGTAAGCCGATGTTCTTTGTCGAATGGGGGCTGCCGCACATTGCCAGCTGGTCGAGCTATCGCGGTCCACTGTTCATTTGGCGGAATCCGGCACTGCAGTGCGCCTGGGTGGCGGAATTCGCGGCGGCGTATCTGGGCGGGCGGGCGTATGCGTCGAATCCGGCTCTCGATGCAGTGTTGGAGGTGGAGGAGCGGCTGTGGGCGGAGGGGCGGCCGTTCTACTGGGGGGAGCTGGCGTCGCAGCTGTCGCGGCAGGATTCCATGCACCAGGAGGTGGTCGCGCAGTTTGCGGCGGACAACTGGAGGTCCCATCGGGCGTGGGGCATTTCCGCGATGTTGCCGTGGGATCAGGCGAGGCTGTGGCGTAGGGTGCGGCCGACCGCAACGGTGGAACATCCCGCCCGCTATCGCGATCTGCAGCGGCCGGGGATCGTGCCGGACTTCCGGCGGGCGGAGGACCAGTACATCTACGATCCCGGCCCTCGGGAACACTTTGAACCCACGGCCATCGGACGAGTGTTCGCGCGCTGGAACCAGCCGCTGTGTGCGTTCATTGGGGGCGATCCATCCGATCACGGCCCCGGCGGGCCCACGGCGGCCTCTGAGCGACGATTCACCGAGAAGCGGCACCTGGTGCTACCGGGCAGCCGGGTCACGAAGTCCGTGGTGGTGCTGAACGACACACGGAGAACCCGGCGCTACCGCTATGAGTGGCAGCTGGGAGAAGGGCGGGGCGCGGAGCGGGGGGATGGCCGCGGCACCATCGAAGCGGGTGGTCGACACTTTCTGCCGCTGACGGCGCGCGTTCCGGCATCCGCGCCGCCGGGGCCGCTGCGGTTACAGGCGCGTGTGGAGTTCGACACGGGCGAGCTCCAGACCGATGAGTTTGTGTTCACGGTGCTATCGGCGCGGCGGTCCGATGGGCCGGACCGAGCGGTTCGGCTGCTGGATCCCGTTGGTGCCACGGAGGCGCTGCTGCGGCGGGTCGATGTGCCGTATCGCGGCGTTTCGCTGCAGGGCGAGGACCTTCGGCCGGGCGACGTGGTGGTGATTGGCGAGCGCGCCTGGTCGCATCCGGACCTCTGCGGGCGGCCGATGCCGCTGTTCCGGGCCGTCAGCAATGGGGTGAGGGTCTTGGTGCTGGCGCAGGACATCGAGCGAATGTGGGAACGCGGTTTTCGCGCAAATCTTCATGCGCTGCGACAGTTTTTCGTGCGGAGCGCGGCCCACCCCGCGCTGGCGGGCCTACGCGACGTCCACTTCGCGTACTGGAACGGCGCCTCGACGTTGATCCCGCCGTATCTTGAGACGCCGGCGTTCGAACCGACCGACCCCACGTGGCTGTGGCAGGGGTTCCGCAACACGCGGGTGTGGCGCGCGGGCAATTTGCACGCGGTCGCGTCGGTACTGGTGGAGAAACCCGAGCGAGGTGACTGGCTGCCGCTGGTGGACGGGGGGTTTGATCTGCAGTACAGCCCGCTGCTCGAGACCACGGTGGGTGCGGGGCGGCTGGTGTTTTGTCAGCTCGAAGTGGCCCACCGGACGTCGCCGGAGCCGGTCGCGGAGGATCTGGTGCGCCGACTGCTGAGGCATCTGCAGAGCGCGCCGGCAGCGTCGGCTCGCCGGGTGCTGTACGCGGGGGACGATCGGGGCGCGACGCTGTTGCGCGATCTGGGGGTGGATGCCGCACCGCTGCCGTCGGCGGTGGAGCCCTCGGCGTCGCTGCTGCTGGTTGCCGGGCCGGGGGCCCGGCCGCCGCAGAAGCTGCAAGAGGCGGTGGAGGCGGGTGCGCACGTGCTGGCGCTGGGACTCGACGCGGAGCTGCTGCGCGCGTGGGCGCCGGGTCTCGACGCGCGGCCGTCCGCGCCGGTTTCGCGGGCGGAGTTCGGCGATGACGTGGGGGCAGAGCCACTGTTGCGCGGCATCTCGCCGGCCGAGCTCTACTGGCGGACCCGACCAACGATCTCCGCGCTCCGGGGCGAGGGACATCCCGCGCTGCGAGTCTGGCAGCGTGGGCGGGGGGCGGTGGTCGCGCTGCAGGTGGCACCGTGGCACTTCGACGCGGAGCGAAGCCCGAGGCTGCGCACGACCTGCCGGCGCACGCTCTGGCTGGTATCGCGGCTGCTGCACAACCTCGGCGCCGCCGCCCGCAATCCGGTGGTCGAGTTGCTCGAACAGCCGGCGGTGCCGGTTGCAATCTGCTGGACCAACGGCTGGCGTGGTCAGCCCGACCCGAAGCGGGAGGGCCGCACCAACGGGTGGTGGCGAGCCGACCATGATGACCGTTCCTGGCCGCTGGTGCAGGTGCCCTCGCCGATTCACCTGCTCTCGCCGGAGATGAACGGCTACAGCGGGCCGTACTGGTACCGGCTGGCCTTCGATCTGCCACCCGGATTTGAGCAACAGGATCTCACGCTCGAGCTGGGGCCCACCGGCGCGGAATCCTGGGTGTGGCTGAATGACGAGCTGCTGGACGAGGTGACGTGGAAAAGCCATCCGAAGACCTGCCACGTGCACTCCCGATCCATCTCGCTGCCGCGCAACCGGCTGCGCGAGCGCGGGAACCAGCTGGTTGTGCTGGTGCACGCGGCGCGGGAGGCGGGCGGAATCCTCACGCCGCCATACCTGGCCCGGCCGGGTCCGTGGCTCCGCAGCTTCTATCTGCAGCCGCCGGTGGCGGACGACGATCCGTATCGTTACTACCGCTGGTGACCGGGCGTCCGGGTGATGGGCTGCGCAACTTGAACCCTGGGTGGGCGTCGCCTAGACTGCCCGCGTGGGCCGTGCCGGTCGGCGAGGAACGAATGCAGCCGAACTGCGGCGCGGCGGAGCAGGTGCGCCGATCGCACAGCGCGCCGGATGAACGAACAGGAGTTCCCATGGGTCTGCTGGAAGCGATAGCGGGGCTGTTTTCCTCCGACACGCCAGCCGTGAGCGCGCGCATGATTGTGGACGGCCGTGCGTTGCTCGGTGTGCGGCCGGAGCAGCGGCCAGGCCCGCGTGACATGATCGCGTTGCTCCACCGGTTGGGTCGGTTTGCGGAACAGGAGAAAATTCCCTCCGCGGTGGTGTTCGATGGGGAGCCGCTGCACCGGGCGGGCGATGGTGATCAGTTCCAGGGCGTCACCGTCTACTACGCGGAGTCGCCGGCGCGGCGGGGTGCGCGTCTGCTGGAGCTGGCGCGTGCGGCCGCACGGCGGGGGCCGGCGACGCTGGTGTGTGACGATCCGGAAATCGAACGTCAGGCTGCGGAGGCGGGCGTCGTGACGCTGCGAGTTGCGACGCTGCGCAAGGCAATGGAGTCCTCCGGCGAGGCGGGCGCGGAGCAGCGGCAGCCGGGTGGCCGGCGTCCGGACGCGCGACCGGGGCGGGAGGGCGGTGGTGGGCGTCGCGGGCGGCGCCGCCGAGGGGGTGGAGGAGGGGGCGGTGGGCCGCGGGTGGCCGAGACAGCGCCGGTTCCGCCGGAGACCGCGGGCGCCGCACCGACCGCAGCTGGCTCAACGGAACAGCCACGGCCGGCCACTGAGCCGGCGACCGCGCCGGAGAAGGATGAGTCGGTGCGGCGCTGGGTGGATCTGGTTGAGGAATAGCCGGCCGTTTGCTGGGGGTGGTCGTTCGGCCGGCTGTTACCCGGCCACCCCGGAGGGCGATCGGGCCGGACGGTGAGACGCGATGGCGGTCCGAAGGACGACGGGGGACGGTGTTGGCTGGCGGGAGTGTGCCGGCTTTCTGCTGCTCTTCGGCTGTCTGATGGCGCTGTTGGCACTGGGCTCGTACGACCCCTTTGACGTGCCGGCGAATGCGGTGCCGCCAAACCGGCCGGTGCAGAATTTGATCGGACTGGCCGGTGCATGGACAGCCTACGGCCTTTATACCTTCTTAGGGTTGGCCGCGTGGGCGCTCGTGTTCGGCTGGTTGGTGTGGACGGGGTTCTTTTTCTTCCAGCGGATCGGCCCAGTGTGGCCGCGGGGGCTGTGGTTGCTGCTGCTGGTCGGTGGCTGGACGATGCTGCTGGACTTGCGGCCCGGCATCACGGCGGATTGGGCACAGCGGCTGAACCTGCCCTCGCCGGGCGGAATTTTCGGACTGTGGCTCGGGCGGCGCGTGATGACGCCATGGTTTGGCGAGCTGGGTGCACTGATCTTTGCGGCGACATCTCTCGCCGCCGGACTGGTGTTCTTTTTGCGGATCAGCCCCTATCGTGTGGGCCGCGCAGTAGCGCACGCGGTGATGCGGCTGTGGGCAGGCTGGCAGGAAACACGATGGCGGCGGATGGACCGGCTGGCGCGCCTCGCGGAGGCGGAAAAGCAGATTGCGCAGAAGCGGCGGACGATTGAAGAGGCGCTGCGACGTCACGGCGAGATTCCGGACCGGGTTACGACAACACCCGCGGTGCGGTCCGATCCCGTGCCTCCGCCCTCATCCAAATCGCCCGACCGGCCGGCTGGGTCGCCGGTCGCCCCCACAGCCCCCTCTGCGTCGGCACCGCCGACCAACGCAGCTGCGGGAGCCAGCGCTCAGATGTCCGGCGCCGACCGTCCCCTCGTTGCTCCGGCCGGCTCGGCGCCGGTGACGACCTCTGCGGAGCCGGGCTTGGCCCGTACCTGGACACTGCCAACCACCGATCTATTGGAGCCGCTGCCGCCCGATGCGGACCGGGTGATCGTTGATGATCTTCAGCGCTCCCAGCAGACGTTGATCGAGACGCTGGCGGACTTCGGCATTGAGGCAAGAATCACCAATGTGGAGACTGGCCCGGTCGTCACCCGCTACGAGCTGCTACCTGCGCCCGGAGTGCGCGTGGAGAAAATCGTCAGCCTGAGCAACAACATTGGTCTGTCGCTGAAGGCGGAGAGCGTGCGCGTGCTCGCACCGGTGCCGGGCAAGGGCGTGATTGGCATCGAAGTTCCGAATCCGAAGACGTCGGTGGTTTTCTTGCGCGAGGTGGTGGAGAGCGAGGCCTGGCGTGCGACCACCGCGGCGCTGCCGCTGGCGCTAGGTAAAGACGTCGGCGGGCGGGTCCTGATTGCGGACCTTGCGGACATGCCGCATCTGCTGATTGCCGGTGCAACGGGTTCGGGTAAGACGGTCTGCATGAACTCGCTGCTCACCGGTCTGTTGATGTGCCGCACACCCGATCAGCTACGGCTGCTGCTGGTGGATCCAAAGATTGTCGAATTCGCGGCGTTTCGGGACCTGCCTCACCTTGTGGTGCCGGTGATCACCGATGCGAAGAAAGTCGCGCATGGACTCCGATGGGCGATCCAGGAGATGGAGGCCCGCTACAAGCTGTTCGCGCGCGCCGGTGTTCGCAACATCCGGGCGTTCAACTCCCGCGCAATCGCGCGGCAGCCGGATCTATTCGGCGGGGTGGAACGCGCGACGGCGGGCGACCTGCCGGAGCGACTGCCCTACATCGTGATCGTGGTGGACGAGCTGGCCGACCTGATGCTCGTCGCGCAGGCGGAAATCGAGAACCAGATCGCCCGGCTGGCGCAGCTCTCGCGCGCGGTCGGCATTCACATGATTCTTGCAACGCAGCGCCCCTCCGTGGACGTGATCACCGGCACAATCAAGGCGAACTTTCCCGCGCGGATCGCGTTCCAGGTGGCGCAGAAGAACGACAGTCGAACGATCCTCGATGCGAACGGGGCCGACAAACTGCTCGGCCGGGGCGACATGCTGTTTCTGCCGCCCGGCATGGGACGGCTCGTTCGCGCTCAGGGGTGCTTGGTCACCGATCGCGACGTGTTGGCGGTCGCCGAGCATTGGAAGCGGCAAGGGCCGCCGGCGTATGAGACGGGTGTGGTGGAAAAAATCGAGAAAAAGAATGCGGAGATTCCCGACCTCGAGGAAGATGAGGAGCTGATCGAGCAAGCGATCGAGGTGATCCGGCAGACGCGCCGCGCCTCGACCTCGTCACTGCAACGGCGCTTGCGGATCGGTTACACGCGCGCGGCGCGGCTGATGGATCTGCTCGAGGAGCGGGGGATCGTCGGCCCGGCGCAGGGGTCCGACCCGCGGGAAATCTTGATTGATCTGGATGGCGAGATTCCGACGAACCCTGCCGGCACATCCGGCGGACCGTCGAAAGACGAGACGAGCCAATGAGCACTTCTCAGGACGGCGCAGAACTTTCCCTCGGTGCCCGTTTGCGCGAGGCGCGGCTGCGGCGGCGCGTCACGCTTTCCGAGGCGGCGGAAGCGACGCGGATCAAGGCGACCCAGCTCGAGCTGATGGAGAACGACCAGTTCGACCGCGTCGGCGCGCCGGTGTATGTGAAGGGGTTTCTGCGGTTGTACGGGGAGTATCTCGGACTGGATCGGGAGGAGTTGGTGCGTGAGTACCTGCGACGGTGGGGGGCCACCCGTCCGGTGCTGACGCCGGAAGTCACCTCCCGCGTGGTGCCGCGCCGCCTGCCGCCCTCGCCCGAGCTGGCGCCACCAACCGATCTGGTCGGCGAGGGTGGGGCCTCCGGATCGGCGGCGCCGGCCTCGGGGTGGACCGACCGCGCGCGGTCGCTATACGAATCGCCGGCGCTTCGCCGATTCGTGCGGACGGTGTTGATGGCGGTGTTCTCGATTGGCGCCGGCTGGATCGCGATCCGCGGCTTTTCGCTGTGGGCTCGCCAGTGGGCGCGGGAAGCCGCGCGACCACCCGTGGTGGGCACCGATGTGATCGAACTGCCGCCCGATCCGTATCTCGACCCTGCCGGCGTACGCGCGGGCACGCCGCCGGCCACCCGACCATGAATCTGCCGAACGCGCTGACGATCGGTCGGCTGCTGCTGGCGGGCGTGCTGCTGCTGGTGATGAGTGTGGGCCGCGCCGGGGTGGCTTCGGTGGCGGTGGTGATCGTTCTGGCCGCGGCGGCGACCGACTGGCTCGACGGCCATCTCGCGCGCGCGGGGCACGGCGTCACGCTCCTGGGGCAGCTTCTCGATCCGCTGGCGGACAAGGTGCTGGTCTGCGCGGCGCTGGTGAGTCTGGTCGAGACGCGATTGCCCGGCGCTCCGCGCGGACTGGTGCCGGCGTGGGTCGTCGTAGTGATCCTCGCGCGGGAGTTTCTGGTGACGGGTCTGCGAATCCTGGCCGGTCGTTCCGGGCGGGACATTTCGGCCGAATCCTGGGGCAAGCACAAGACCATCGGTCAGATTGTTGTGATCCTTGTGATTTTCGCCGGTCTGGCGCTGTACCAGGATGTGCTTCCCGCGGTGCGACCCGCGGCGGTGGCCGACTTCGGACGGGTGCTGCAGCGAGGGGCGTATCTGCTGTCCCTTGCGGCTGCAGCGATGACCGTCGCTTCCGGACTGCTCTACCTGCGCCGCCATCGCGACCTGCTGAGGGGATAGGCTGCGCCGCCCGCACGCGCCAGGTGGCGCGGCTGCGTTGGAGCGAAGCTGGCGCGACGGGGGCGCGAACGTTGTCGCCGGCGGAGGGCGGTGCGCGGAAAAGAAGCTGACGGGATGTGGTTTTTTCATCGGTGCGGGTTGCTGTCGACCGGCGGCTGTGGTTTACTTCTTCAGAGCAATGAAGCAGCGCGCACAGGCCCGGGCTGCTGCGCTGGCAAGGGTGGCGGTGCTGGTGGCGGCGGCAGCGGTGGTGGTTGTCGTGTGGCGATGGCGCCCCGGCGCAACAAAACAGCCAGCCGATATTCTGGAACCGCGTCCGCACGACGAGGTCCGTCCGCTGGTTGCACCGGCGTCTCCGGCGGTCTCCTCCGAGCAGTCCACCGAGCGCGACATGGTGCCGACGAAAGTGGTGGACCGGCGCTTCACGCCGGAGCAGCAAGCGCGTTTGGAGGAGATCGGGCGCGAGTTCGGTGAGCTGGAGTCCCGCCGCATTGAGGCGGAGCGCCAGTGGACGCTGGCGAGGGCGGAGGCGGCGGGCACGCCAGCGGTGGCACCTCTGGTGGCGGAGCTGCGCGCCGCACGCGAGGCGCTGGAACAGCGTTTGCGCGAGTTGCCGGGGCGGATGGAAGCGGAGCAGCAGAGTCGGGCGGCTCAGACGCGCGCGGCGGAAGCCGCTGCGCGGTTGGCCGGGCTGAAACAGCATGTGGAGGAGCACTTGGCACGGGCGGATGCCGGCCCTCAGGAGGGGTGCGAGTGGTGCGCGCGCGACCGCGCACGGATGGCGGTGGCCGAGGCCCGAACAGATCTGGCGAGGGAGATGATGAAAGAGCTGGCCGAGACGGGCCGCGCCGCCCGTGAGGCGGAAATGGCCAGCCGCACCGCCCGGCAACGGCTGGCGCAGTTGATGCGTTCGGCCCGAACCAACGAGCAGTTGCGGACGTATTACGAGCGGTTGCGCGCCGCGGCGCAGGCTCTGGAGGCGGCAATGGCGGCGGTGCCGGGTGTCGCGCGATGGCGCGAAGATGCCCAGGCGGCCCTCGCTCGGCAGCGCGAGCTGATGGATGAGTGGCGCGAGATTCACCGCAGCGCGCCGCTCGTGGATCCGGCGACGGGCGAGACGGTTCAGACACGGCAGATGGCGGCCGCCGCGGACGCGCCGGAGCGTGTGCGGACGACCCCCTGAAGGAGACTCGGACCATGCAGCGCCGATGGTTGAGAATCGCAGCGATGGTGACCATGCTCGGTGGTGCGGCGCGCTGGGCGCCCGTGCGGGCGGTCGAGCCCATTCCGGACTGGGTGACGCCGGTGTTTCCGGCTCTGGTGCCGAAATCCGGCCACACAAACGGGATCCCGGCAAATCTTGCGCGCAACTTCATCGAGTATGCGTACCAGACGCGGTACGAAAATTTCTGGAAGGAAATCTCGTACTTTGACTACAACCCCTCGACCGGGGTGAAGCTGCGCGGGGCGTACGGGGACACCAAGACCTTCGGATTCGTGACGATGCCGTGGCCGCTGCGCTCCCGGCCGTCCCGCGGGCCGTTCGTGCGGGGCACCGGGCTCCCCGACGCGTTCAATTTCGAGACCGACGAGGGACGCAATCCCGACGGCGCAGTGAACCTCCCCTCCGGCGAGATTGGCTCGCCGAACCGGCGGTATTCGCAGAACGCCTTCAATTCGCTGTTCTACGCATTTTCGTACGACGCTGCCGACACAGACGAGGTCTGGACGCCCGGCGAGGCGTTCGTCGACGCGAACAACAACGGCCAGTGGGATCCGCCGCAACCGGGCGAAGATTTCTGGGACAGCGACCATCTCGTCGCGTTTGCCGGTGAGCCGACCGCCTGGAATCCCCGCAACACGGATGGGGCCTGGAGCCAGTATGGTGGCGAACTCTTCGCCGACTACAACGACAATGGCAGCTACAACCGGATCCTGACGATCTACGTTGCGGTTGGCGGTGTGCAGGTCGCGATTGGGGGGCACAACGAACTGGATCTGTCGCCCGACCCGGGCACGCCGGGCAGCAACGAGGGCGACTTCACCCACGTGATCGTCACCAACACGGCGATCCCGATGCCGTATCCGATCAATCCCTATCCAATCCCGGGCTCGCTGCCCGACGGCACAACCATTCCGCCCAACGGCTACCTGGACGCCACCAGCGACGGGGCCGGCACATTGCAGATCGTGGATACCGGCCTTTACATCGAGTATCAGGCGTACTGCTACTCCAACGCGCAGGCGGCAAGCCGTGGTTACTTCCTGTGGGCCGACGTGGTGAAGTCGCCTGGCCCCCCGCCGGCGAATGCGTATCCAACTCCGCAGACGGTGCGCGCGCGCTTGTTTGCGGCGCGTGAGCTCTATGGTACCTACAAGCTGGCCACCGCAACGCCCGCGTCGGGCATCCGGCTGTATGGCGATTTGCGCTCTCCGGTCGTGTCTCAGCGGCCGGCGTATCCGATCCGCCGCATCACCAACTCGGAGGACGGCCAGCCCACGGATCCGGTCCCCGGCGAGCGGTTTGAAGACTTCCTTTCCATTTACGATCCCGCCCGCGGCGCGCATGCGTTCGTGCAGTGTCCGCCCGCGCTGCTGCCGAACTGCTCGGAGGAGCGGGGGAACCGTCTGGCCAACGGGAGCATCAACACTCGGAACCGGCCAATCTCGTTCACGTACACCTTTTACACGAACTACTTGGCGTGGAACTATCCGGGCGCATGGACCGCGCTGGTCGCTCGGGCGTTCAATGGGCGGTATGACGGACCGGACGACTGGACCGACCAGGGAGTGTCCGGCAAGTGGGTGTGGGATGCGCGTGCGACGCCGGTGACCGCCACTGCGCCGCCAACGCCCGGCACGGTGGACGCGAGCGGGCGATTGCTATGGACTTCAGCGGCACCGGGCGGGGGATGGGATCCACGGTCCGGCTATGCGACCTGGGACGACTGGTACGAGCAGGTTTTTGGTCAGGGCGTCACGCCGGCACCGGCCTTTCCGGGCGGCATTTACCAGATTCAGCGCTATACGCCGAACAGCGGCCGGGATACGAACACGTTCTGGATCCCGGCGACGTCCTGGGGCTATGACAGCCCCGCCGAGTACTGCGACATGCCCTCCTCCATCTACCACCTGTTCGGCGATTACACGGTCGGCGACACGATCAACTGGCGGGTGACCAGCTCGGCCGACGTCTTTGAGTTCGCCGCGACCAACGCGGTCGCGATGGTGATGGGCGACGGGCGACTCGGTGAGGTGACCTCCCCCTGGAACGAGGCCATCTGGGGGCATGACATCGAAGGAACCGCCAATTTCTATGGGCCGGGAGATGGCTTCACGCCGAGTGCCGGACCGTACGCGTTCCTCACCATTGCCGGCAACGGCTATGACGGCGCCAACCAGATGACCATTGAGTTTCTGACTCATCGCCGGGACGGCGTTCCCGGTGTGGACGTTCACCCCCGCCAGTTCCGCGACACGAACTGCGACGGCTATCTCGACGGCGGCCGCGAGCTGCAGGGCGAGGCCAACTATCTTGCCGACACACCCGATCCAGGCGTGCACTCGTGGTACCGCTTCATGGAGCATTTGATCGAGCTCTGGGACCAGAGCGAAGACTTTGCGCAGCTGATGGGCCGCACTTCGCTCGGCATCCTCTATGCGTATGGCATCTACCCCGTCTCGCCGGGCCACGAAGGTTGGGCTGCGCTCGGCGGCCCCTCCGGCCAGATGATTCCATTCATCAGCCGCGACACCAACGCGGTGCTCACAATGTTCTTCCAGGTCCGGCCGCTGAACGGAGCGGGCGAGAATCCGCAGATCCGGCCGGACGGTGTGTTCGATCCCACCTGGGATCCAAACCAGGCTCCGGCGGCGCAGGACTTCGGCATGGGCCTGTTGTCGCACGAGCAGGGACATGACCTGATGGGTTGGCCGGACCTCTACGATTACGACACTTGGTCGGGTGGAAACCCTATTGTGAACTGGCCGATCGGTAGCTATGACCTGATGTCGAGCGGCGCGATGGTGCATGGGATTCCGGACCTGAAGATGATGGCGGGCATCGGCGGGCCGTGGATCAGTCCGCAAAACCTGGCGAGTTTGCTGCCGCTGGACGGCGGGCCGGTCACACTGGACTTCTTCCCGGTGGAGCGGTACGGCGATCAGTATTACTTCTTCGGCAACCCCGCGAAGCCGGCGGAAGGGTTGTGGATGTGGTACACGGACAACAACACCGCCTACCCGGTCGTCGGTGGTCGCGGCATTTACATCGAGCACTTCGACTACAGCGATTTTGAAAACGCGGTGCCGATCCAGCAAAAGGTGAACAACCACTTCACCTGGGAGATTCTGCAGGCTGACGGCCGCACCGACCTGCAGGACGGACTGAACCTTGGCGACAGCGGTGATCCCTTCCCGGGCAGCCGGAACATGCGAGTGTTCAGTGAGGACACGCAGCCGGCGTCGCGCTGGTGGGACCAGACGCCGACGGGCATCCGAATTACGAACATCGAACTGCCCCCACCGGGCAGCACGCTGCCGGCGCGCGTCACCTTCGAGTACTTCTCGCTCGGCACCACGTGGGGCACCGGGCGTGGTGGCGCCGACACTGATGGCGACGGGATCCCCGATGCCTGGGAGTTTCGCTACTTCCAGAACCTGACAGCTGTGAACGGGACCTCCGACTATGATCTCGACGGATTGCCGGATTACGGCGAGTATCTGGGCGGCACGAATCCGACCATCATGGATACCGATGGTGACGGCGTGCCGGATGGTTCGGATGATACCGACGGCGACGGAATTTCGAACCGTGATGAAGTCGTCGTGTACCGTACCGACCCTGGCAATGTGGACACGGACGATGACAGTCTGACGGACCTGTACGAGATCACGCAGGTCGTCTTCGATCCACGCGACTCGACTAGTCCCTCGTTCCAGCGTGCACTGCGTTTCTTTGGCACGGCGGGCTCGTACCTGGAGCTGCAGCGCGAAGATCCGGAACGACGGTGGCAGACGGGGAGCCTGACCGTGGGGGCATGGATCAGTCCGCTGGCTTCGATGTTGGGCGTCGGCGGAACGATCTACCAGCGAACATGGTCGCACGGCGTCGCCCAATCGCTGACGCTGGGGCTGACGCCCACCGCGCGGCCGTACGTGCTATGGAACACGGGGCTGGGAACCATCGCGGTGACCAGCGCGGTGCCGGTGCCGTTGGAGCCAGTGGCGCCCAATCCGCTGTTTGTCACCAACTGGACCCACGTGGCCGCTTCGTACGATGAGACCACGCGCCTGCTGGGACTGTGGGTGAACGGCTCGCTGGCAGGGACGGTATTCAATTCCACGGCGTCGGGCCTCACCAACGCAGCGAACCTCGTCCAGCGCGTCGGGCAGGGATTCATTGGCCTCATTGACGAGCTGGCGGTGTGGAACAGTGCACGGCCGCCGGCGCTGACGGGGCTGAGCGGCAGTGAGAGCACGCTCGCCGGCTACTACAAGTTCGACGACTTCACGTTCGCCACCCGCGGTGCGGATGCGCTGTGGGGCACCGCCGACGACACCGCGCCTCGACGCGGGCAGGTGGAAGACTTCCGGTACCGCAACGAGTGGACCAACCACTGGCGGCATGCGGCGTCGCTGATCGGCAATGTGGCGTTCTTCACGAACCGGTTCCTGCACATCCAGGTGCTCGGCGACGACAGCGAGGGGGACGGCATGCCGGATCTCTGGGAAAACCGGTATTCGGGTGTGCTAGACCCGCTGATCAGCGATTCTCATCTGGATTCAGACCAAGACGGCTGGATCAATGAGGACGAGTTCCTGGCGTCCGTTCTCACGGACGGCACCTATTCGAACGCGCCGAGCCCGGTTTCCGCCCTCTCGTGGCCGGTGCCGTTGATTCGCAGCACCGCGAAGTCCGCCACGCTAACCAACGCGGCCGGCCAGTTTGTGGTGGCGCTGTACACCACGAATTCGATGGAGGGAGTGCCGGACGGGGTGGTGGTGATCCCCGCTGGCAGCGTGCCGCTCACGAACCCGTTCACAGTGCAGTCGCAGGGCTATTCGGCTGGCCGGATGAAGGGCGGTCCGAACTGGGCGTACGCGTTCCGGGATTTCAACAACAATGAGACGTGGGATCCCGGCGAACCCTTCGGGCTGGCGGAAGGATTGCCGGTGGGCGGAACGTGGGCGTTTGATGAGTTCACGTTCGGGCTGTCTGTGGGCCGCCAGGGCTTCCACCGATTCTCCTGGCCCGCGCAGGGAACAACGAGCGACTACCGCGTGATCGTTCGGGCGGCGAACGGCGCACAGGTTCTGGATCGGTTCATCCGGGGGCGGACATTCTTCCACGAGGGGGATTTCATCGCGGCAGGTTACTCGAACGGGCTGAGCTCGGTCTCCACCTGGCAGTACTTCGTGTACCGCGCCACGGACGATCCGTTCAAAGTGCCCGCCATCACCTCCGGCGCGTTCAATGTGACATTCGGCACCGCGAACAAGCTGCCCGCGGCGCCGACGCCGGTGACCGCGAATGGCACGGTGCGCCGCGCAGCGGTGGATTGGCTCGCGTTTGTCACCGACACCAACGCGGTGCGCTACGAGCTGGTCGTCTACAGTGCGGGTGGCACGCCGGTGTTCAGCCGGCTGGATTTGACACCGGTCGCGGACAATGACGGTGTGCAGCGAGTGCGGGTGCCGATCTATGAGGATGGTGTCTATACCTGGCAGGTGCGGGGCTGGAACGCTCACGGCGCGGGCGCATGGTCGGCGGCCCGCACCCTGCACGTGAACCTGGCCGCCGGCCCGGGCGGCCCGTACGACATCGCTGGCGAGGTGTTCTATCAGGGCAAGGTGTTGAACCCGCGGATCATCGTCGAGGCGTTCGGCTCCCGTGACTTCCACGGTCTGCCGTGGGCGCGCACGGTTGTGCAGAAAGTCAGTGTGACCAACGAGGGCGTCGCCGGCCGTGTGGAGTTCCGGCTGCGTGGTCTGAACGCGGGCACCTACTACGTGCGCGCGTACATGGACCAGAACGCGAACGGTCGGCTGGACGCGTGGGAGTCGCGCGGATGGATCGCGCTCAGCACCACCCCATATCGTGCGGCGGACCTCGCACTGCCGCCGAGCCTCGGCGGCCGGGTGCTGGTGCTGCGCGATCGTGACACCGACAACGACTGGCTGCCGGACGCGTGGGAGTGGTATCTCAACGGCAGCCTCGCGACAATGGGGCGCGGTGCGCTGCGCGGCTGGACTGACACGGATGCCGACGGTCTGAACGATCTCGAGGAATATCTGGAATCGGCGGTGGACAGCAACCCGCTGCTGGCGGACACCGATGGCGACGGCATTCCGGACGGTGTCGAGGTGATGCTCCACGGCACCAATCCGCGCCTGGTCGACACCGATAGCGATGGTGTCGCCGATGGAGTGGAGCTTTCGATTGGCAGTTCGCCGCTGCTGCGTGACTCCGACGGCGACGGCGTGCCGGACGGCCTTGAGCTGGCGCGGGGGGCGAGCCCGCTGCTGGCGGACACGGATCGGGACGGATACCCCGACATCCTCGAGATTGCCGCGGGTACCAACCCGAACGACCGCACTTCGGTTCCCGGCTCAGATCAGCTGATCGAGATCTCCTCGCTGCGCCGGACAGGCGGTTCGCTTGAAGCCCGCGCCCGGCTCGCGCGCGGCATTTCGCGGTTGACGGAGCCGATTGAGATCTGGATGGAGGCGGCGCCGTCGCTCGCAGGGCCGTGGAGTCCGCTGTCGGGCAGCCCGGCGCAGAAAGCGGCGACGGTGAACCCGGCCGATCCGACGACGGTTTCCGCCGCAGGCGATGACACCGGCGCGAAGGTCCGCTATTATCGCCTGCGCTGGCGCCTGAGGAACTGACGGGGGTCGGTGGCGCTTGAGGAAGGCAGGTGTGGACGGCGGGTCCCGTGAGGAGAACGCGATGAAACTACGGTGGTGGGTTTGCGCGACGGCCGGAGCGACCGCGGTGCTGGTGGGTTGTGACTGGGAGGCCGGCAGTGGCGCGCAGACGGTGTCGAACCGTTACAACTGGGTGAACTTCAGCGGCGTGTACCGGGCGGTGAGCGGCGCGTTCCTGGTCAACGAGCCCGGCAGTGGCGGCAGCGCCACCACCAACACGGTCTCTGGCGAACGCGTGGCGACTGCGGTGGCGGGGCAGAGCACCTACGCGGGGGTGCTTTCCCGCCGGCGCGTGCTGCCCGGCACGTTCCAGATCGTGGCCGGGGTGTATGTGCTCACGGACAATGGTGCCGGAGTGCTGTCAGGCAGCGGCAAGACTGGCTCGATCGTCTATCAGACCGGCGCTTGGAGCATTGACCTGCTCGGCGCCTGGCCACCGGCCGGCACGCCGATCCTCGCGACGTATCAGTATCTGGACGATGCGGACCCAGGCAGCTCGGGTGGCGGGTTGTACACCTTCTCGATCACACAGTCCGGCAACGCGATCACCATCGTGGACAGCAGCGGCGGTACCTATTCGGGCCGGATCTCCAGCATCCGTAGCACCGGCGGGGTGTCGAGCGATGAGGCCTCTGTGACGCCGCTGCAGCCGGTGGTTGGCGACACGCTGGTGGCCTCATTCGAGGCGGAGGGGCGGTCGCGTGCGGGCGTAGCAGTAAAAATTGTGGGCACTCTCTCCGGTACCGTTGCGGGTACCGCCGGCGGGGGCGGCGGTGGTGGCGGCGGGGCGGTGCAAATCTATCTCAACAACCGGCGACTGCAGGGAACCTGGATCGAGGCAAACGGCCGTACCGGCGATATCGTCGGTGTGGCGCAGTAAGGCCGATCCGACCCGAACGCGAACGGCGCTCGTGCGAGCGCCGTTTCGCTTTTGTAGCTTCCACTGCCGTCGGATGAGGCGGAGATTTTTCTTTCACGGAAACCTAACCATTTTGCAACAATCGGGGGACAACCGCCCGCGACACTGATATCGCCGGCCGGTTTGCGTTCGTCGCGGATGAGCCGCCGGCGGCGGGGAGAGATGCGGATGAACAGCTCATTGGTTCGCGTGGCGGTGTTCGCAGGGCTGGCGGGCGCCGGGGTGCTGGCGGCTGCGCAGGTGCGGGTGGATGAGGCGCTACCGGCGTATCGACCGGTACAGGGCATTGCGGGTTCCATCAAGAGCGTGGGTTCAGACACGCTGAACAATCTCATGACCCTCTGGGCGGAGGGGTTCAAGCGCTATTATCCGAACGTTCAGATCGAAATTGAGGGCAAGGGGTCTTCTACTGCGCCTCCCGCGCTGATCGCCGGCACGGCCACCTTCGGTCCAATGAGCCGGGAAATGAAACAGGCCGAGATTGACGAGTTCGAGGCGAAATTTGGGTACAAGCCTACCGCGCTGCCCGTTGCGGTAGACATGCTGGCGGTCTACGTGCACCGCGACAACCCGATCCAGGGTCTGTCGTTGACCCAGGTCGATGCGATCTTCTCCAAGACGCGCAAACGCGGGGCGCCGGCGGACATCGTCAACTGGGGCCAGCTTGGCCTCGGCGGAGAATGGGCAACGCTGCCGATCAGCCTGTATGGGCGGAACGCCGCGTCGGGCACCTACGGTTATTTCAAGGAGCACGCGCTGGCGAAGGGTGACTACAAGGACTCTGTGAAAGAGCAGCCCGGTTCTTCTGCCGTGGTGCAGGGGGTGGCCAGTGACCGTGGGGGGATCGGCTACAGCGGCATCGGCTACAAGACCGCCGACGTGCGTGCAGTCCCCTTGAGCGAGCGCGACGGCGAGGCGTTTGTGCCGGCCGACCCCTCGCACGCGTACACCGGCGACTATCCGCTGGCGAGGATGCTCTACATCTACGTAAACGCAAGACCCGGCGAACCGCTCGATCCACTGCGGCGCGAATTCATTCGCTATGTGTTCAGCCGTGATGGGCAGGAGCAGGTGATCAAGGACGGCTACTTCCCCGTGACCGCTGAGATCGCCCGGCAGGCGCTGAAGTCGGTTGGCCTGGAACCGGGATTCTAGGCCCGGCGGGGAAGCGGCTCGCTGCGGCGCAGCGGAGCGGGATCGGCTCGGCTCCTCGACGGCGAACGCGTAGCATGCGAGCCGTGCGCACACCGCGGACTACCACTGCGCGGGTCCGGGTCGTCGACGCGATCTCCCGCTGGGTGATCACGATCGGCGGCCTGGCCACCGTTGTTTCGGTGCTGGGAGTGTTCGTGTTTCTGCTCGTGGTGGTACTGCCGCTGCTGCGCCCGGCCGACTGGGGCGCATGGGAAGCGCTACCTCCTGGCACCCTTCCGCCGGGGGCCGTCGCGATCGCAATGGACGAATCGCGTATGCTGGCCGTCGGGATGGGCGGCGATGCCGCTTGGTCCGTCGCGCCGGTACGGCAGCCCGTCACAACACCGCTTCGATTCATGCCGCTGGAGGGGCGCGCCGTAACCGCGGTGTGTTGGGATCCGATCCAGGGTACCGCGCTGGCCGGTCTGCGGGACGGCGCGATCGCGACGATTCGGATCAGCGGCCGGACCGAATGGCAGGGGATCGGCGCCGCACCGGAGGGGCTGGCGGGTTTGGCCGTTGGCGGGGAGCTGTGGGACGGCACCGGGGTATGGCGACGCGTCGAGACGGACCGCGCGGTGCGCTGGTGGTTTGCCATGGAGCTTGCCGAGCTCGCACCGCCGGCGGTCACCTCGGCGGTGCGGCAGATTGATTTCGTCTCCGGACCCGACGGGTTCGTGCAGGTCGCGCTGCACGAGGACGGCACGCTGGAGGCCGTTCGTCTCCGTCAGCGGCGCAACATGCTGACCGGCCGCGTGTCGCTCACGCGCGCGGTGGTGCCGATCGCCTGGACGCCGCCGCCGGGGCGTGGGGCGCCCACGTTTGTGGGACTGTCCGGTCTCGGCGATGCGCTGCTGATGCTGTGGCCCGATGGTTGGCTGCAACGTTACGACGTGCGGGACGCCGAACGGGCGCATCTTGCGGAAGAGCTGGACGTGCTGCCGGAGCCGGAACGGCGGGTGACGGCGGCTCGCTTTCTGTTGGGCCGCTCGACGCTACTGGTGGGCGATTCCGGCGGCCGGATCGCGTTGTGGTTCGCTGCGCCGGTCGAGGGCGATGCGACCGGCGCGCGGCGAATGGTGAGCCCCCGCCACTTCCAAATGGCCGGGCGGACGGCGGTGACCACGCTGGCGGTGTCCTCGCGGTCGCGCATGTTCGCGGCGGGCTCGGCGGATGGGCGGATCGCCATCTGGCATGCGACCAGCGGCAAACGACTCGGCGATCTGCAGGTGCCGGGGGGAGGGCCGTTGGAGGCGATTGCGTTCAGTCCCAAAGAGGACGCGCTGATCGCGGGGGGAGGGGGGCGCGCCTGCATGGTGGCGATGCGTCCCGGGCATCCGGAGGTCTCGCTCCGGGCATTGTTTGGTCGTGTGTGGTACGAGGGAGCGTCGCGTCCCGCGCACGTATGGCAATCGTCCTCCGGCACGGACGACTTCGAGCCAAAGTTTGGACTGATGCCGTTGGTGTTCGGGACCGTGAAAGCGACGGTGGTCGCGATGGTGCTGGCCGCACCGCTTGCGCTGCTCGCCGCGCTGTACAGCAGCGAGTTCATGCGGGCGCGCTGGCGGGCGGTGGTGAAGCCGACGATCGAGCTGATGGCGGCGCTACCCAGCGTGGTGCTCGGGTTTCTGGCCGCGCTGGTGATCGCGCCCTGGGTGGCTGCGAACCTTCCGGCGGTGATCGCCTCGTTCGGGACGGTACCGCTGGCGCTCGTCGCTGGTGGCCACTTGTGGGCGCTGCTGCCGCGAGGTGTGCAGCTGGCCGGGGCGCGTGTTCGGCCGCTGGCGATGGCCACCATGGCGATGCTCGGCTTTGCGGTGGCCGGTCCCGCCGGAAGAGCGTGTGAACGGTGGCTGTTCGCAGGCGACGTCATGCGTTGGCTCGACGGGCAGATCGGAGGCCCCTGGGGGGGCTGGGCGGTGATTCTGCTGCCGCTTGCACTGGCGGGCTCGGTGTTTGTGGTCGGGCCGCGTTGGGACAGCGCGGTGGCGCGGCTTCGCGTCAGCTCGGAGACCGCGGTCGCCGTACTCGAGCTGTTCAAGTTTTTGGGCATGCTGGTGATCGCGGCCGCACTGTCCGCGGGTGCCGCGGCGCTGCTGACACTGGCGGGCGCAGATCCGCGCGGCGGACTGGTGGGTACCTACGTGCAGCGAAACGCGCTAGTCGTCGGCGTGGTGATGGGCTTTGCGATTATTCCGATCATTTACACGATCGCGGACGATGCGCTGATTTCGGTGCCGGAGCACCTGCGCTCCGCGTCGCTTGCGGCGGGCGCGACGCCGTGGCAGACCGCGGTCCGGATCGTCGCACCAGCCGCGGCGGGCGGAATCTTTTCGGCGGTGATGGTGGGACTGGGCCGCGCGGTGGGGGAGACGATGATCGTGTTGATGGCCGCCGGGAACACGCCCATCATGAGCTGGAACGTGTTCAACGGTTTCCGGACGCTGTCCGCCAACATCGCGGTGGAGCTGCCGGAGGCGGTACGCAACAGCACCCACTACCGCACACTCTTTCTGGCCTCGCTGGTGCTGTTCCTGATGACGTTCGTGGTGAACACCGTGGCGGAGGCGGTCCGGCTGCGGGTGCGGCGGAGGCTGCGCGAGCTGTGACGGCCGACCGGACCACGACCGAGCGACGGCGGCCCCGGCGCTCGCCGGTCGAAGCGCTCCGTGCTCGAGGCGAACCGGCGCTGTGGCTGACCGGCGGCGCGCTGCTGCTGGCGCTGGGGATGATCCTCGGCCTGATCACGCTGCTGCTGGTCGGTGGTCTCTCCACGCTTTGGCCGAAGCCGGTCGTGCGCATCCAATGCCGCGACGGGCGCGTGCGGATGGGTGAAATCGCCCGACGCGAAACCGCGCGCGGCCCGGACGGCCGGCCGGTGCGGCGCCGGCTGATTCGCATCGGTAACTTCGAGCTGACTCACGAACACTTCATATGGATCGCCGACGAGGAAGTCGTTTCAGAGGACCGTCCGCCCGATGCGATGGTGTTCGAACGCGTCGCCTGGGGCCGTTTCTACGGTCTGCCCCGCGCGCTGGTTGCGGAGGGGCGCGTCATCGCGACGAACGCGGCGGAGATTCGATCCGCGTGGGCGACGATTCATCCGGACGTCGTCGCGCGCCGCCGCCGCCGCGAACGGCTGGAGACCGTGGACATCGGCGAGGTGAACCGGCGGCAGGAGGCCGCACGGCTGCGTGCGCGCGCCGTGGAACTGGAGGAGGGGCGCGACTCCGCTCGGTTTGCCGCTGCGCAGCGCGAGGCGGAACGGGTAGAGCGGGCCGCCGCGGAGGAGTACGCGCGGCTGCGCGCCGAAATTGACGCGCTGAACGCGCACAACGCGCGGTTTCATCTGGACGTGGTCACCGCGGACGGACGCGAGGTGCGGCTGATGCTCGCGGACATTGTGCGGATGGTGCCCGCGAATGCGCTCTCGCTCGCCGAACGATGGGCAGTGTATGCGTCGCGGTGGTGGGAGTTCGTGTCGGACGTGCCGCGCGAGGCGAACAGCGAGGGGGGGGTGTTTCCGGCGATCTTTGGCACCGTGGTGATGACGCTGCTGATGTCGCTGGCGGTCGTGCCGGTGGGGGTGATGGCCGCGCTGTACCTGCGCGAGTACGCGAAACCGGGACCCTGGGTGAGCGTGATCCGCATCTCGATCAACAATCTTGCGGGTGTGCCGAGCATCGTGTTCGGGGTGTTCGGGCTCGGTTTCTTCTGCTACCTGATCGGCGCAACGCTCGACGAGCTGCTCTTCGCGGCACGGCTGCCCAACCCGACGTTCGGCAAGGGCGGCATTCTGTGGGCCTCACTCACGCTCGCGGTGATGACGTTGCCGGTGGTGATCGTCGCCACCGAGGAGGCGCTCGCCGCGGTGCCGAACTCGATGCGGGAGGGGTCCTTCGCGTGCGGCGCCAGCAAGTGGCAAACGCTCCGCCGGATTGTGCTGCCGCGCGCGCTGCCCGGCATTCTCACCGGAATGATCCTCGCGATGGCGCGCGGCGCCGGCGAGGTCGCGCCGCTGATGCTGGTGGGCGCGGTCAAGCTGGCGCCGGAACTGCCGGTAGACCGCGTGCCGCCGTTCATCCATCCCGAACGCAGTTTCATGCATCTGGGGTTTCACATCTACGACCTCGGATTCCAGAGCCAAAACAGCGAGGCTGCCAAACCGATGGTGTTCACCACCGCGCTGCTGTTGGTCACGATCATTGTGCTCTTGAACCTGCTGGCGATCAGCATCCGTAACTATCTGCGCCGGAAACATCGTTCGGACGTGTTTTAGGAGGTCTCCGTGATGGCTGCGCTGCCGGAACTGCCCAAGCTCGACGCCGCGCTGGATATCGCCGCCCCGGCCGCCGGCCGTCTCGCCGCGATCGCGGCGGGCGAGCCGGTTCGCACCGAGCTCCACGAGGAGCTGCGAGCGGAGACGCCGCTGGTGGATGTGCGCGGTTTCAACCTCTGGTACGGACCCAAACAGGCGCTCTTCGATGTGCACATGCCCATCCCGAAAGGGCGCATCACCGCGCTGGTGGGGCCATCGGGCTGCGGCAAATCCACGCTGCTGCGCTCGGTCAACCGAATCAACGATCTCGTCGGCACGGTCCGCACCACTGGCGACATCCTGTTGAACGGGGAGTCGATCTTCGCGCCCGGTGTGGACGTCATCGAGCTGCGCAAGCGGATGGGGATGGTGTTCCAGAAGCCGAACCCGTTTCCGATGTCGGTGTACGAGAACGTGGTCTATCCCCTTCGGATTGACGGCGTTCGCGATCGGGCGGTGCTCGACGAGGCCTGCGAACGCAGTCTTCGCGGCGCCGCGCTGTGGGACGAGGTGAAGGACCGCCTGCACGAGAGCGCGATGGGACTCTCCGGCGGTCAGCAGCAGCGTCTGTGTATCGCCCGTGCGATCGCCGCGGAGCCCGAGGTATTGCTGATGGACGAGCCCTGTTCTGCCCTTGACCCGATCGCGACGAACAAAATCGAGGAGCTGATGGAAGGGCTGCGTGGCGAGTACACGATCGTGATCGTCACGCACAACATGCAACAGGCCGCCCGCACCAGCGACTACACCGCGTTCATGTATCTCGGCCGGCTGATCGAGTTCGGTCCCACCGCAACAATCTTCCAGCAGCCCCACTTGCCCGAAACGCTCGCCTACGTGACCGGCCGCTTCGGCTGAAACCTGGCTCAGCTCGGCGGCCAGCGCCGGCGCAGGCGATGCGCACACCAGGAGAGGCCGGCGAGCGCGCCGGCCGCCAGGAATGAGCCAGGCCGGTTGGCGAGCACAACCGCCGCCGCCTGCACCAGCGGCCATCCGCAGAGCAGGCGGCCGATCAACTCCGGACGGCCGGGGTGCGAAAGTTCGTTTCGCGCCGCGGTCGCAAGTCCGCCGATGAGCAGGCACCACACCACCGCCGCAAGCGCGACCCGTGTTCCCCCGGCCGCCGGTATGACCGCGAGCGCGCCCATCAGCAGACTCACCGCGCGGCAGAGACCGAGCACTGCGGGTCCCAGCCAGTGGCGCCAGCGGCCGAGGCGGTGGTAGGCGAGAATCAACACGGTCAATGCCGCCGCCGCCGAACACGCGGCGCGACCCGCCACTGCGGCGGCGCCGAGCCCTGCCGCAAACAGCGCCAGGCGCGCACCGGCGGCCGCGCCGGTGGGGAGCTCGCCAGTCGCCAGCGGTCGAGGCCGGCCGGTGCGGCGATCCTCGTCCAGGCCGGTGAGGTCATTGTCGAGAATTCCGGCCGCATACAACGCCAGCGCCGCCCCCATCGCCGCCCACGGCGGGGCCGCCGATCCGCCCGTATCGGCCGCTGCCAGCATGGCGCCGACCAGAGGATCTCCTGGCGCGGTGAGCAGGTTTGCCGGGCGCAAGAGGCGCAGCCACGCCTCGGCGCGTTGGCGGCGGTGGTTCACCGCTGGTACTGCGCGGGGTCCTGAAAGGGAAGCTGAAGATTCGGCC
This sequence comes from Kiritimatiellia bacterium, assembly GCA_026417735.1. NCBI lineage: Bacteria > Pseudomonadati > Kiritimatiellota > Kiritimatiellia > Kiritimatiellia bacterium. The sequence continues at coordinate 500,319 of JAOACR010000009.1, read as the reverse complement.
GAAACCGTTCGCACTGACCGTAGAAGCTCATCGGATTGTGAAACAAGAGTTGCTCGATCTGGTCGGTGCGGAAGCCGTTTTCGCGCATGTGCCGGGCGACCTTTGGCAGCGAACAGGGGTCCGAAACACCCCAGTCCGCCGAGCTGTTCACCAGCGAACGTTCGATGCCCCAGCGCCGGAGCAGATGAATCACGCGTTCCGGGTTCAGTTTTGAGTACGGATACACCGTCATCCCCGCCCACACGCCGGTCCGCCGCGTGAGGTCCATCGTGTCTTCGGTGTTGTGGTCCACGATGATGCGGTTCTCGTCGTAGTTCAGCTCGCGCAGGATTGCGAGCGTCCGCTCCACACCGTCGCGCTTGCGGACCTCCGCGGTGTCGTGCGGCGTGTGAATCAGGATCAGCATGCGGCGTGTCTTCGCCAGCTCGAGCTGGCGCTGGAAGATTTCTTCCTCGTGGCGGGTGATGCGGTTGAAGCCGATCTCGCCGATCGCCACGCAGCGCGGGTGATCGAGGTAGGGCGCAATACCATCGAGCACTTCGTGCGCCAGGCGGAGGTTGTCCGCCTCCTTCGGGTTCACTGCGACGCACGCGTAGTGGTCAATGCCGAACCGTGCCGCGCGCACGGCCTCGAATTCGAGGCTGTGCTGGAAGTAGTCCCAGAAGGTGCCGGCATAGCGGCGAGCGGATCCGAGCCAGAACGACGGCTCGACGACGCAACGGATTCCTTCTCGGTACATCGCGGTGTAGTCGTCGGTGGTGCGGGTGTACATGTGGATGTGGGGCTCGATGATCGTCATCGGTTCGTTCTCCGTCGGTGCTGTCGTCTCATCTTCCGCGCCGCGGGACCGACTGGACGTGTTCAGAGGCCACCGGCGCGAAAGAGCGGCAGCTCGGGTGCGCCGTCGGCGGCGGGCCGGCGGGATCGCCGGCGCGCGAGCCGGGGCTGGCCCGCCTCCGCGAACTCGCCCTCCTCCAGGTTCACTAGAATCTCCTGCGCGCGCTCGATCACCGCGGGCGGCAGACCGGCGAGCCGGGCGACATGGATGCCGTAGCTCTTGTCGGCGGCGCCGGGTTCGATTCGGCGCAGGAACACGATCCGGTCACCGGCCTCCCGAATGCGTACGTTGTAATTCTTCACCCCCGGCAGCGTGAGCGCGAGGTCGGTCAGCTCGTGGTAGTGGGTGGCAAAGAGCGTCTTCGCTTTCACCGTGGGCGTGTTGTGCAGGTATTCCGCGACCGCCCACGCGAGGCTGATGCCATCGAAGGTGCTGGTACCGCGGCCGATCTCGTCGAGCACGATCAGGCTGCGGGGCGTCGCGTGGTTCAGGATGTTGGCGGTTTCCTGCATCTCGACCATGAACGTGCTGCGCCCGCGCGCGAGGTCGTCGCCGGCGCCGACGCGGGTGAAGACGCGATCGGTGAGCGGGATGTCCGCCTCGTCGGCGGGCACGAACGCGCCCGCGTGGGCGAGGATGGTGATCAGCGCGACCTGCCGGATGTAGGTGGATTTGCCGGCCATGTTGGGGCCGGTGATGATCGCGATCTGGTGGTCGGCGGTGTCCAGCAGCGTGTCGTTGGGCACGAAGCGTTCCGCGTCGGGCAGCGTTTCGATCACCGGGTGCCGGCCGGCGCGGATCCACAGTCGGTCGCCCTCGTGCAGTCGCGGCCGGACGTAGCGCAGCGAGATCGCGCGGTCCGCAAACGCGGCGAGCACATCGAGCGTGGCGACCGCGGCCGCGGCGCGCAGCAGCGCGTCGCTGCGCTCGACGATCGCGGCGCGGAGCTGCTGGAAGAGTTCGTACTCCAGTTCCACTGCCCGCTGCTGCGCGCCGAGAATCCGGTTCTCGTACTCCTTCAGCTCCGGGGTGACAAACCGTTCGCCGTTCGCGAGCGTCTGCTTTCGGATGTAGTCGGGTGGCACGGAGCCGAGGTTCGCTCGCGTCACCTCGATGTAGTAGCCGAACACGCGGTTGTGCCGCACCTTGAGGGAGCGGATGCCGGTGCGCTGCTGCTCGCGCGCCTGGAACCGTGCGACCCAGTCGCGGCCCTCCGCGGCGGCTCGCCGGAGCTCGTCGAGCTCCGCGTGGAACCCGGCGCGGATCAACCCCCCTTCGCGCAGCGCTGCCGGCGGCTCGTCCACCAGCGTGCGGTCGATGCGGTCGAGCAGGTCTGGCATCGGGTCGACGTCCGCAGCCAGCTGGTCCGCCAGCGGTGTATGCAGCGAAGCCGCCGCTGCGCGCACGTCCGGCAGCCGGCGCAGCGAATCGGCCAGCGCGCGCGCGTCGCGTGCGGTGCCACCACCGCCGAGCCGCGCGACAATCCGCTCGATGTCTCGGACGCCGCTGAGCGCCTCACGCAGTCGGCGCAGCGCGTCGCGCCGCGCCACCAGCGCGGAGACCACCTCTTGCCGCGCCTCGATCGCGGCGCGGTTCGCGAGCGGTCGCAGCAGCCACTCTCTCATCCGGCGCGTGCCCATCGGTGTGCAAGTGACGTCGAGCACCCGCAGCAGGCATGGCCCCGACGGCCCGGAGCGCGAGGCGACCAGCTCCAGGTTCGCGACGGTCGCCTCGTCGAGCGCGAGGTCGTCAGTCAAACGCCGGCGCGCCATTGTGCGAATGTGTGCGGCGTTGCGGCGCAAGTCTGCGATGACGTAGTGGAGCACCGCGCCGGCGGCGGCGACCGCGGCGGGGGCGTTCTCGCAATCGAACCCGTCCAGCGAGACAACGCCGAAATGCCGCAGCAGCGTGTCCCGCGCAGTGGGGGGGTCAAACCGCCAGGCATCCAGCCGCGTCAGCACCGGCAGGCTGCCGCTCGCTGGGGCGGCCCATGGCAGTGTCTCCAGATCGTCCGGCACGACCAGCTCGGCCGGGCGGTACTTCGCCAGCAGCTCTCGGATCGGGTCGGGCGAGGGGCTTTCTTCGACCCAGAACTCGCCGGTGGACAGCTCCAGCATGGCCAGCCCCCATCCCGAGGGGCCGCGGCACAGCGCCGCCATCCAATTGTGCTGGCGTGATTCGAGCAGCTCATCTTCGATGCGCGCGCCGGGGGTCACCACCCGCGTGATGTCCCGGCGGACCAGCCCCCGGGCAGTAGCGGGGTCTTCGAGCTGGTCGCAGACCGCGACCTTCAGTCCGGCCGCGAGAAGCTTTGCAATGTAGGAATCGGCGGCGTGGTAGGGCACCCCACACATCGGCACCGCCTGCCGGCGTGTGAGCGCAATGTCGAGAATGCCGGCGGCGCGGATCGCATCGTCGCCGAACATTTCGTAGAAATCGCCCAGCCGAAAGAACAGAATCGTATCCGGCGGCAAACCGGCGCGGAGACGCCGGTACTGTGCCATCATCGGCGTCAACTGATCGCTCATCGGCGGTGCCGCCGCCGCCGATGGACAGCAGCGTGACGGTCGGCGTTACCAGCGGCGGGAGGCGTCCTCATCCTCGTCTGGCGGCATATCCTCCAGTTCCAGCTCTTCCTCCTCCGCCCTGCGGGCGACCCAGCTGTCATTGTCAAACCAAAGATCTTCACCCTCCTCGTCAAGCTCCTCGTCCAACGGCGGCTCCTCCGCTTCCGCCGCGCACTGGGGGCAGACCTCACTGCCCGGAAAACACATGGCACAGAACTCGGCCGCACACAGCGCACACACCGCCAGCCCCTGCTGACCATGAACTTCGCAGGGACCGCCCACGTCATCGTCCGGTTCGATGAATCTCCGCTTCACGGTCTCCACCTCCGGCAAAGGGCTGCGCACCGGGATCCGAAAGGGGCGGACCCCGGCTGCTGCGCACACTATCACAGTGGGCGTACGGAGTCAAAAAACCGGGTCCAGCGCTGGTTTTTGGGCGCATCAAGTCTTTGGAATAGGCGCGGGCGGCCCCCGAGGAGCGAGCGCGGTCCAGGCAGCATGGGATCATCAAAACAGCGCGAACTTTTGAGCTGCATGAAATTGCGAAGTTCGTCGCCTCCCGCTTGCAAACCCGATCTCGCAATGTAGGTTGCGTCAGAATCGGCCAAGGGCGGCAAGGCGCGGAGGTGCGCGATGAAAAAGGCGCTCGGTTGGGTCATCGTTGTTGGATACGTGCCGGTGTGTGCGGTTTGGGCTCAAAAATCCCCGGGGCCATCAGTTAGACCGGAGGCGGTAAAGCCGATCAGCAAACCCCAGAGCGAACAGCTCTCGATACCTCACGTCCAGCCCGGTCAGGCAAAACCGGGTGCAGCTCACCAGGGGTCGATCTTGCCGGGCGCCGCGCAAACGCCGGCTGTGGAGAAGCCGGTGGGCAATATGGTGCCGCGGCGGCTGCCGCCCGGTGCAGTTCCGCGCAATACTGGTGGTGGGATTGATACGTTGCGGCCGGAACGGGAGAACCTCGGTCTCGAGGGCCGTGGTGCTGACGAAACGCGCGAATCCCCGGGATTCGATCCCGCCCGATTTGGTCGGCGTGCCGGAGGCGGCGATACGGACACTGATGCTTTGTTGCATCGGCTTCGGGGCCTGACCGGTCCGAGCAACAGGGAGCGCATCCAACGAGGGGGCGGACAGGCGTCCGGCGTGCTCCTCGATCGGAACACGGACCTGCCAAAACCCAATCTTGCGGCCGACGAGCCCAATGGTGGCAGGGGCCGGCTGACGTCGCGGGAGCGCCACCCCGATGGCAGCACCTCCACGACCTACGCGCGTTCGGATGGTTCAAGCGTGACGTTTCATCGCGACCGCAACGGCGTGGAAGTGTCCTGGGAGTATCGACGGACCGACGGGGCGGGTCGCGAAGTGGTCGTCGTACGGACGTTGAACCAGGAGGTCACAGAAGTCACCGGAAACGGCCACACGGTGCGGGTGGAAACCTATTACGACTTGAACACCGACACCACGGAGGTGCGCACCATCGTGGATGGTCGCCCCGTGCACAGCGGTCGGATGGAGGGTGTGGTGTGGTCTGAGCCCGTGGCGCTCCAGCGGCACGACCAACTCTTTCGACGTGGCCGCGACGGGCGCAACGTGGATCCCGACAGTCCCTACGGCAAGGGCGGCAGTCCGGTGGATATCGACCGCAGACCCGACGACATTGTTCACGCCAGCGATGCGAAGGACGGCGTCGGCCCCGGCGCACGGCCCGACCAGGACGCAAGAGCGGGCGTTGCGCGGCGTTTGAACGTGAACGTAGATCTGGCCGGCCAGCCGAATCCCGTGGAGGGTCGCGGTGACGGAGGAGTGGGATACCACGGCCGCGGCTATCACCCCGATGACCTTGTCCGTCCGCCGCGCCCCAACGATCCGTAATGCGTCGGCCGCCGCCGCGGGATGGATCGCACTGGCGCTGTGGGCGGTGCCCGTTCTGTCGGGCGCCGCGGAGCCACTGGTTCGCTTCTCCGAGACCGAGGCGGCTCGGGCGTTCCGGGAGGGACGCTATGAGGAGGCGGTCGCCGAACTCCTGCGGCTGCTCGAAACCAATCCCGACAACGTGCTCGTGCTCCGGTATCTTGCGCTCAGCTACGACCGGCTCGGCCGGCTGAACGATGCGCTGCGGGTGTTCATCGAGGCGTTGGCGCTCGATCCGGACAATGTTGCGCTCTTGTATCACTCGGGCGAGACGCTGCACAACGCGCGCTACGTGGACGATGCGCGCCGGCACTTTTTGCGGGTGATTGAGCTGGCACCGGACAGCGAATATGCGCGGCGCGCGCGGATCTGGCTGGCCGAGCAGGCGCGGCAGGAGGCCTTTCGGCAGCCCCCCGGACCACCGCCGCCGATCGCGCTGCAATTGGCGTTCGGCTGGCGGCGCGATGAGTATCGTTTTGCGGAATCCCTCGACAGCGAACGGAGGGAAACCGTGGACCGACTCACCGAGACCCTCATGCTCGAATACTTCCCGCTGCGGACAGCCCAGTGGACGTTGGCGCTCGATGTGAGCGGCCAGGGGGCGCAGGTCATCCGCAACCGCGACGGTGGAAGCGACATCTGGCAATGGGGCGCGGGCGCTCGAGCGCAGCGCGTCGGCGAGTGGGCCGGTGTGCGGCTGACGGGGCTGGCCCGCGTGTACCATCAGCGCGTGTACCTCGACGGCGGCTCGGAGTACGGCCACACCACGGGGGCGGCGGCTCAGCTCGGCGCCGGATGGAGCCCCCATGCGCTGACGCTGGCGACCTACCATTTCGCCGCCGATGACTTTCGGGAGGAAGGTTTCGACCCGCTGTTTGCATCGCGCGATGCGCACGACCACCGGGTGAGCGCTGAACAGCACCTGTTCTTTTGGGGGAATCGTCTTCGGCTCACCTTCGGTGTGGAGTATGAGGAAAACGATGCGGAGGGGCGGAACTTCGACTTCGACGGGCCGGCGTATTTCGCCGGAGCGGGTGTCGCGTTGCCGTGGGGCGTGCGGTTGGACGCCGGTTATGAATACCGGGAGGAAAGCTACCGCAATTTCGCAGGGCCGGTCCGTCGTGAGACGGAGCGGCGGGAGTGGAGCGTGGCGCTCAGCCGCTGGTTCGCGCGCCACTGGTTGGTGGCGCTGCACTACCGCGATGCCGATGAGGAATCCAGCATTCGGGCGCTCGACTACCAACGGCGCGCCTGGGGGGCCAGTGTGATCTATGCGTACTAAGCTGCCGGGCCTGAGACGTGGGTGGCGTGCCGTGCTGGCGGCCGCCACGGCGACGATGATCGGAATCGCGCGAGCGGACGATGCTGCCCGCTCCCGCCGGGTCGAACGGGACGAAGCGCTTGATCGCGAGCTGAATGCGTTTCGGGCTCCGATTTCCAGGCTGAGCGATCTACCCGACGTGCTGAAGTGGCCGCTGTACAAGGAGGAACCGAAGATGGCCCAGCACGACTTTCGTCCCCCGCCGCCACCGCCCCCGCGCAAGAAAACGCCACGGCCCTCCCCGCCGCCGCCACAGCCCCCGCAGCAGCAGCAACTGCAACAACCCTGATGGTTCTGCTGGGTCGCGGCATGAGAGCGAGCCGGCCGGATCCGCCGGCTGCGCTCACGCGCGTCCCCTGCGAGGCGAAGTGCCAAGCCCGCCATACGCACGGCCCGACCTCGGGGTGCAACATCGCAACGGCCGTGCTCCCCACCTCGGCGGGGGTCCCAGGGTTGGAAGGTTGCGCGATGCCACCGTCCAATCCTTGGACGAATTCGACGTATCTCTGCGAGGCCGATCAAGGAACGGCGAGGGGTGAGACCGCGTCGGCAGCACCGCGGCGTTTCGGGGAATATGGCCACCCCGAAACATGAACGCCCGGCCCGCCGCAGCGCACGGCCGGACGAACGGTGAGGCATCAGCGGGCAGATTCGATGAGGTGGGGGAGGCCGCCAGGATCGGTGTTCGCCGCGGGGTGTGTATCCCCCATTTCACGTTCGCCGCCGCCGTTGTAGCCGCGGTAGCCGTGAATGCGGTTCCCGGTCAGACGCACGCGAGGGAGCAAGCCGGTTGCGACGCAGATCTGCCAGGCGACGTTGTTGCTGCAGAGATTGTACTCGATCCGGATGTCGCCGCTTTCCGGATGGCGGCTCAGCACCGAAATGCCGCCGCCCCAGCCGGTACGGCCGTTGTTCCAGAGCCGATTGTCCATGATGCGAATTCGAGCGCGGGGGGCGTCGTCGTCGTAATCGGACACCTCGATGCCGTGATACCGGTTGTCGAACGCGGTGTTCGCGAGCACCTCCACGTCGGTGAGGCGGCCGCTGCGGCGCTCGGCGGAGAGTACGACGCCGCTGGCGCAATCGTGGACCACATTGGAAGCGATACGCACGCCCGCACAGGCGCGGTCGTAGGCGTCCACATAGATGCCGAGCCGGACGAGGTGGTGAACCAGATTGTGATGCACGACGACGTTCCAGCACGCCTGCTTGCAGTCAATGCCCTCGCCGCCGTTGCCGGCCTCCTCACGGCGATCAAAGACGTGATTGAACGCGATCTCGGAGTTCGTGCAGGAGGCGAGCGTAATGCATTCCTGGGTTCCCTCGCCCGTTTGCGTGCGGCCCTGGCAGGCTCGGCGCACAGTGTTGCCGAGCATCGCGATGCGAACAGAGCGCCAGGCCTGCAGACCGGACGACCACGTGTCGAAGGTGGAGACGCCGCGGATGACGATGTCACTGCAGCAGTCCACGAAGACCCCCGCGGCGGTGGACCGAACAATTTGAAAGCCGACGATCTCGATGTGGGCGACGCCACGCATGGTCACCAGCCCCTCCCAGTTCGGCCCTGGCCGCCGCCCCTCGCCGTCAATCACCGCTTTTCCGGCGGGATCGGCGATGAGCCGGAGCCAGGCCCGGGGCGCGCCACCCCGATCGAGGCGGACCGTTTCGGTGTATCGTCCCGGCGCTACCCGGATCGTTGTGCCGGCTGCCGCACGGTGGACGGCGGCGGAGATGGTTGCGAACGGCCGGGCCGCAGAGCCGTCCCCGTGGGGCTGGCCGCGCGCGGCATCCACCCACAGGGTTTGCGCGTCCGCGGCGTCGACGCGGGACAGCGCGGCGCGCATGGTCCGAAAACCAGCGGGGTAGGCTTTGGGTGCCGGGTCGTCGGCGGTAACGAGGCTGCAGGCGAGCGACGCGACCGCAACGGCACCACGGAGCCGGCGGGAGAGCGGGGGTGTGGCGCCGCGCGGGCGCCGGCCGGGCGCCGTCGCACCGCGGGATCTCGTCCGGCGAGTCGTCTCCAGATCCCCTACCGATTGGACAGATGTTCGAGCAGCGCGCCGATGCCGAGCAGCACGGCAAGACTGCCGATTCCCCACAGCAGCCCCGTCAGGCTGATCGAGGGCTCTGGATTCAGCACTTCGTGACGCAGACACGCCCGCAGAAGCCAGATGCTGCCGAAGGAAATGGCCAGCCCTATCCAGACGTTTCGCATGATCGCCCTCCTCGGGATGCGAGCGAGTCTACCGGGCGCAGGCGGATGCGGCAACGGCATCGCAAAGGGGAGATGGCGACTCACAGCCCGCGGTGTCGGTGGCCGGGGACGGGGTGTTCGCGCTCCTGGCGGGGGGCGCGGCCGACGAATCGCCGGAACACCGTGGCAAAGTATTGGCTGCTGGAGAATCCGCACTCGAGGGCGATGTCGGTGATCGAGAGGTCTGGCCGCTCGCGGAGCAGGCGGCGGGCGCGTTCGATCCGGCGGGCGGTGAGGTGGCGCATCGGCGTCATGTTCCGCAACCGCCGGACGTAGAACGCGAAGCGGGTGCGTTTGAGCCCTGCCGCCTCGGCCATGCGCGCGAGCGTCCAGGGCTGGTCGAGCGTGTGCTCGAGCTCGTCAAGGAACAGCGCAGTGGCCCGCTCGGCGCTGGTCAGACGCGGGTCGTCCGGTACCGGTTGGGATTGCAGCATCTGCAGCACGTCCACCAGCAGCGCGTTCAGCTCCACCGCGAGCCGCGACTCGCGCAGCCCGGCGGTGTCCTCCGCTTCCAGAAGCCGGCCGATCCCCTCGAACCGTGCGGCGAGTGTGGGCGCCGGCCAGACAGGGCGCTCGCAGCGGCGCAGCAGATGAGTCAGCCGCTTGAGGTCCTCCTGCGCCAGCACGATCCACGCTGGCCACCGCCACGGCTGGTGCGGACGTCGGATGCCCACGTCGAGGATCACCCAGTACAGCCGGCCGATGCCGACGTGGGGTCGGCCAACACGGTGTGGCTGCCACGGCCGCGTGACGGTGAGGTCGCCCGGCCGCAGGTCGAATGCTCGCCCGTCCGCCTCGAACGCGAGCCGGCCGGTCGCCAGGTAGGTGAACTCGATGCCCTCGTTGCGGTGGAGGGGCAGCCCCCAGTGCTGCTCGGCGCGGGCGTCCCAGAAGCCGACGCTGCGCAGCCCGACCAGCGCGCCGGCCGGCAGCCGCTCGCCGGGATAGGCGCCGCGCGCGCGTGCGACCAGCCGCACCTCGCCGCGCCGCGCCGCCGCGACCAACGGGCGGCAGGTGTCCGCGTGGTACACGCGGTGGGCGGCAACATACGTGGCGGGGCGCATCGGACCACCCGATGTTTGTTTTTTACCACTCGCGAGGATTGGAAGACAACCGCGCGCACCTCGCGCGAACATCGCGCGCGACGGTCGGCCCCGCGTGGGGGTTGGCGTCCGAGGGACAAGACGATGGGCGCGATTTACATCGGGGTGAACCTGGAGTTCGTGCGGCACGAGGACAAGCCTTTCGAATGGGGCGTCGCGAAGGCCGCGGAGCTCGGTTACGAGTATGTCGAGCCGATGGTGCACTGGGGGCGCGAGCTGCTGAGCGAGGCCGGTTACTTTCACAGTGTTTCGATGCTCGACGATCCGTTGAGGGTGCGGCGCGCGTGCGAGGCGGCGGGCGTGAAACTCTCGGGGTTCAGCGCGCACACGCCGCTGGGCCGGCCGGAAATCAGCGTCGAGTACCTGAAGCAGGCGATCCGTTTTGCGGCCGAATGCGGCGCACCCGTGGTGAACACCGACGAGGGGCCGAAAGCGCGCTGGACCACCGTGGAGGAGGACCACGTGTTGATGCGCTACACGCTCACGGAGGCCGCGCGCGTTGCGGAGCCGCGCGGTATCCGGATCGGTCTCGAGCCGCACCAGCAGTACAGCCGAACACCGGAGGGCCTCGATCGAATTCATGCGCTGGTGCAAAGCCCCGCGATCGGGATCAACTTCGACACCGGCAACGCGTACCTCGCCGGCCAAGACCCCTACACGTGGCTGGAGCGGGTGGGGGACCGGCTGGTGCATCTGCACGCCAAAGACATCTCCCTCCAACAGTCCGACGCGGAGCGGGGAAGGGTGACGGGAACGCCGGTGGGTTGCGCCTGCGGTGACGGCGTGATGGACTGGGCTCGGGTGGTGGCGATCTGCCGGCGCGCGCCGCGCGACATTGTGCTGTCGGTCGAGTGCGGCACGGTCGAGCAGGCGGCGCGCAGCATCGCCCACCTGCGGCAGGTTCTGGCGACGTGAGGCGGGCGGAACGATCGGCATGGCGCGCGGCGGTGGTGGTGTTCGGCGCCGTCGCGGCGATAGCGCGCACCGCCCCGATTCCTCTGGCCGGCGGCGCGCTCCTGTATGAAGCCGGTCCGTCGCCGTTCAAGGCGTATGTGAAGGAATGGTCCACGCGTGCCGGCGTGCAGTTCCTGCTGGATTCGCCGGCCGATCACCCGCATCACCATGGGTTGATGTTCGCGGTGAACGTGGGGCCGGTGGAGTTCGGGGCGGAGCAGCCGGCCGGGCGGGTCGGTCGGCAGGTTGGCCGTGTGCAGCCGCGGGTGGCGGACGAAGGGCTCGAGCACCTGATCGAGTGGCGTGCGCCAGACGGGGTGGTGATGCTGGTGGAGCGACGCCACCTGCGGTTTCAACGGGCGGCGGGCGATCGGCCGGACCGGCTCTCTTGGAGCTCGGAGCTTCGCCCGCCGGAGGATGGCGCCGCTGCGATGCTGACGGGGCGGCATTACACCGGACTTGGCCTGCGGTTCGTGCGCGATCTGGACGGGGCGATCGCATATACGTTTGAGCCCGGCGCGGCGTCCGAAGTGGTTTTGGAGAAGGGCACGGGACGGCCCCCCAATGACGAGCGCCTGACCGGTGGCCGGTGGGTGGTCGCGCGAGGCAGAGTTGCGGGCCGGCTGCTGACGGTTGCGATTTTCGGTCATGGCTCTGCGCAGCGTGGGACCCGGTGGTTCACCATGAGCCGGCCGTTCGCCTTTGTCGGCGCCACGCTGGACCTGCACCGGGAGCCCTGGCCGGTCCGGGCGGATACACCGCTGCGCGTTCGGTGGCAGCTGGTCGCATGGAACGGCCAGGTGAGCGATGCCGCGGTGGTGGCAGAGCTGGAACGGTGGGCCGCGGACGAAGCGACGCAGGAGACCGCGCGATGAACGCGAACAATGGTCTGGATCGAGGGCACGTGGGCGTCACGCGCCGCGGGTTTTTGCGGCGGGCGACCACCCTCGTGATGCCGATGGTTGTGCCGCCGACCGTGCTCGGCCGAGAAGGGGTGGCGCCGAGTGGCCGCCTGGGGGTTGCGCTGATCGCCTGTGGCGGCCGTGCCGGCTATGGCGGCCGGTACGCGGAGAATCCGCACTCGCGCATCGTGGCGGTCTGCGACCCCGTTCGCGAACGTCGCGAGCAGTTCAGCCGGCGGTTTGGTGGTTGCCCGGCGGTGAACGACTTTCGCGAGGTGCTGGCGAACCCGGCGGTGGACGCGGTGCACATCGCGACGCCGGACCACTGGCACGTGCCGATCGCGCTGATGGCCGCGAAAGCCGGCAAGCACATGTACATCGAAAAACCGCTCGGCTTGTGCGCGGCGCAGACGCTCGCCGCACGAGTGATCGTGGATCGGTACGGTCGCATCGTGCAGTACGGCGCGCAGCAGCGCTCCATCCAACACGTGCGGATGGGCATCGAGCTGGTGCTGAACGGTCACATCGGCCGGGTGACGGAGCTTTACGCGTGGGCGCCCCGTGGGGAGTCCGGCGGCCGCGCCGAGCCGGTGCTGCCGGTACCGGAGGGGTTCGACTACGATCTGTGGCTCGGCCCCGCCCCCCTCGCGCCGTTTTGCGAGGACCGCTGCTTCGGGCAGGGACAGCGCAAGGGGGTCTATCACATCTACGATTACGCGATCGGATTTCTTGCCGGCTGGGGCGCGCATCCAATGGACATGCTCCAGTGGTGGGCGGACAACGCCAAACGCGCAGAGGTACCCGTGCGCTATGAGGGAACCGGAACCGTACCCACGCAGGGGCTCTTCAACACCGTCACACACTGGGATGTCACCGCGACATACGCGGACGGGCTGCGGCTGCGCTTCATGGACAACGAGACGGCGGCTCGTCTGCGCCCGCATCCGGGGATCCAGGGCGGCCACGGAACTCTGTTCGTTGGCGAGACGGGCTGGGTACGAGTCTCGCGGGACGGTTGGGCGACCTCGCCCGAATCGCTGGTGTACAAAGGCAAAGATCCCGGTGAGCGACGGCTGGCGGTCAGCCGGGACCAAATCGACAACTTCATCGAAAGCGTGCTCGCCGGTCGGCAGCCGATTGACGATCTCCACTCCGCGGTCCGCTCGGATCTCGCCTGCCACCTTGCGGAGATCGCGGTGCGGACCGGCCGGCCGGTTCAATGGGACCCGGTCCGCGAAACAATCGTCGGTGACGAGCAGGCGGTGCGACGGCTCACGCGGCCGGCCCGAGAGCCATGGAGCCTGGAGACGATTTTGAAGGGCTAACCCGGTTGCAGCCGCCGGCGCAGGCCAGGCAGGGAGACGAGCGATGAAACAGTCGGATGTCGGTCGGATGGACGGAAGCCGCCGGCGGTTCCTGCGTACCGCCGCGGGCGCGGTCGCCGCGCCGTTTGTCGCGCGAGGACCAGTGCTGGGCGCAAACGAGCGCACCGGCGTCGGTTTCATCGGGGCCGGCGGGCGCGCGCAGGCCCACATGCAGATGGTGCAAAAGTTGAAGGAGGAGGGGCTCAACGTGGAGCTGGTCGCGGTCGCCGACGTCTACCGTGGCCGGCGCGAGGCACGGCGCCGACAGTTCCCCATTGCGCGCGACTACAGGGACCATCGCGAGCTGCTGGCGGACCCGAACGTGGACGTCGTCTGCATTGCAACGCCGGACCACCACCACGCGCCCCAGGCGCTCGACGCGGTGGCCGCGGGGAAAGACATGTACATCGAGAAGCCGCTGTCGCACTGGCGGCAGTTTGAACTCACGAAGCGGCTCGCGGAGGCCGCAAAGGCCGTCGGCCGTGTAATCACGGTCGGTTGCCAGGCGATGAGCGACCCCGCCTGGCGGCAGATGAAAGACCTGGTGCGGCAGGGAGTGATCGGCCGACCGCTCTTCGGCGAAGCAGGCTTTTTCCGCGTCGGCGATTGGGGAGAGCGCGGCATGCCTGTGGACGATCCCAAGGTCAAGCCGGGTCCGGACCTCGACTGGGATGCGTTTCTCGGCGATGCGCCCCGGCGCGAGTTCAGCGTGGACCGCTTTTTCCGCTGGCGGCTTTTCGAGGACTACGCGGGCGGGCCGGTCACCGATCTTTTCCCGCACTGCCTCACACCCGTCGTGGATGTGATGGGGGCGACCTTTCCGGACACTGTCACGGGCATCGGCGCGATCCATGTCTACCCCTACGAGCTCCGAGAGGTGCCGGACACGTTCAACTTGATCGCGAGCTATCCGGACGCGATGACGATCGCGGTGCTGGGTACGCAGGGTAACGATTACACCACTACGCCCAAGCGGGGCGCGGGCCAGCGGAGCCCCGTGATCCGGGGCACCGAGGGCACGCTGACGATTGAACCGGATAACCGACAGATCCGGTTCACGCCCAGCGGCATTCCGGGGCAGACGAAAAGCGTGAAGCTGTTTCCGATCGAAGGCCACGAGGACAACCTCGAAATGTGGCGCGACCTGATTCGCTGTCACCGCGAAAAGAATCCGGCGACGATGTGTCCGATGGACCTCGCCTTCCGTGTCCAGACGGTTCTGCAAATGGCGATGCTGTCCCACAAGGCCGGACGGCACGCGAAGTTCGATCAGGCGGCCATCGCGATTCGCGTCTGAGCGGAACGGCCGCGGCTGGCTCTCGTCGTGCACCTGTTCAAACGGGAGAGGCGGGAGTAAACTGCGCGTAGTCACGCCGGCCGACTGCCGGCGAGCGCCGTCATGGAGGCGCGGCAATGGTCTCCCAACGATGGGTTGCGCTGCTGGCGGCGCTGGTGCTTCGCGCCGGCGCCGCGACGCCGGAGCAGCGACTGAACATCCTGTTCATCTTCGCGGACGATCACACGACCCAGGCGGTGAGCGCGTACGGGCATCCGTTGAAGCTGGTCGCGACGCCGAACATTGACCGGATCGCGCAAGGCGGCGTGTTATTTGAGCGGTGTCTGGTGCCGAACTCAATCTGCGGACCAAGCCGCGCCGCGCTGCTCACCGCAAAGTACAGCCACGCGAACGGATTCTATCGGAATGGAAACCGTTTTGACGGGTCGCAGACAACGTTTCCGAAACTGCTGCGCGCGGCGGGCTATCAGACGGCGGTGATCGGCAAATGGCATCTCGAAAGCGACCCGACCGGATTTGACCACTGGGAGATCCTGCCGGGACAGGGGGCATACTACAACCCGCCAATGATCCGCGACGGCGTGCGCGTCCGCCACGAGGGGTACACCACCGACATCATCACGGACCTCTCGCTGGAGTGGCTGCGGCGGCGCGACACCTCCCGGCCGTTTCTGCTGATGTGTCACCACAAGGCACCCCACCGCCCGTGGATGCCGGCGCTGCGGCATCTGGGCTGGAGCGGCGATCGCCGGTTTCCGGAACCGCCCACGTTGTTCGATGACTACCGCGGGCGGGGACGCCCGGAGCGTGAGCAGGACATGACGTTGCGCTCGACGTTCAATGATCTCGATGCGAAGTTGAAGCGTCCGGGCGAGCTGAACGAGGCGCAGGCGAAGGTGTGGGACGCGTACTACGAGCCCCGCAACCGGGCGTTTCGTGAGGCGAAGCTCGGGGGCGACGAACTCGTCCGCTGGCGATATCAGCGCTACATGCACGACTACCTCGGTTGCGTTCTCGCCGTGGACGAGGGGGTGGGGCGCCTGCTGGACTGGCTCGAGACGGAGGGACTGGCGGAGAACACCGTCGTCGTCTATTCCTCCGATCAGGGATTCTTCCTCGGCGAGCACGGATGGTTCGACAAGCGCTGGATCTATGAGGAGTCCCTGACGACGCCGCTGCTGGTGCGCGCGCCCGGTGTAGCGCGGGCAGGCAGCCGCTGCGGTGCGCTGGTCTCAGTGTTAGATCTCGCGCCGACATTGCTGGAGCTGGCCGGCGTGTCGGTGCCCGCGGATCTGCACGGCCGAAGTCTGGTGCCGCTGCTCCGCGGCGAAACGCCCGCCGACTGGCGAAAAAGTTTTTACTACCACTACTACGAATATCCGGGTCCCCATAGCGTCCGAAAGCACTACGGTGTGGTCACCGACCGGTACAAACTGTTCCACTTCTACGAGGCCGAGGTGAACGAGTGGCGGCTGATCGACCGACATAGTGACCCCGACGAGTTGCGGGACGTGTACGCGGACCCGGCCTACGCGGAGGTGCGCGAGCGGCTGCTCGTAGAGCTCCAGCGCCTTCGTACAGAGTTGCGCGTGCCGGAGGAAGATCCACCGGAGAGCCTTGCGCGCCCCGGAGCGGGGCGCGGGGGCGCGCGCCCGGCGGCGAAAGGAAGCGCCGTGGAATGAAGCGGATGAACTGCGTGATTTTCGTGCTTGGATCGCTGGCGGCGCTCGCGGCCGCGGCGCCGGGCGGCGCCCCTGAAGTGGGCGGAAGCGCGCCGCGCCGACCGAACGTGCTGATGATTGCGGCGGACGATCTGAACGACTGGATCGGACCGCTCGGTGGCCATCCGATGGTGAAAACGCCCAATCTTGACCGGCTCGCCGCCCGTGGCACAACCTTTTTGAATGCGCACATCCAGTCGCCACTGTGCAATCCCTCCCGCGCGAGCCTGATGCTGGGGCTGCGACCGTCGACGACGGGCATCTACGGACTGGAGCCGTGCTTTCGGGATGTGGAGGCCCTGCGCGAACGGGTGACGTTGCCGCAGCACTTTCGGGCGCACGGCTACCGAACCTTTACCGCCGGCAAGGTCTACCATCACGGTTTCGGAGGCCCGGCGCAGCGCGCAGCCGAGTTCGACGTGTGGGGGCCGCCAGCGGCCGTCGGCGCCAGACCCCCACAAAAGCTGGTTCCACCCACCCCGATGGGCAATCACCCGCTGATGGACTGGGGCTGTTTCCCGCACCGCGACGAGGACAAGGGCGACTATCAGCTGGCCAGCTGGGCGGTGCAACGTTTGCGCGAAATGCCAGCCGAACCGCCGTTTTTCCTCGCGGTGGGGTTTTTCCTCCCCCACGTGCCGTGCTATGCGACGGAACGATGGTTTGCGCTGTATCCCGACGATGAGTCGATCCTGCCGCCCGTGCGGCCGGAGGATCGTGCCGACTGTCCTGCCTTCTCCTGGTACCTGCACTGGCGGTTGCCCGAGCCACGGCTGCGATGGCTTCAGGAGAACCAGCAGTGGCGGAATCTCGTCCGCTCCTATCTGGCTTGCGTCAGCTTTCTCGATGCGCAGATCGGCCGTGTCGTCGATGCGCTGGACGCCTCCCCGCACGCGACCAACACGGTGATCGTGTTCTGGAGCGACAACGGGTATCACCTCGGTGAAAAGGCGATCTCTGGCAAGAACACGCTCTGGGAGCGCTCGACACGCGTGCCCCTCATTGTGGCGGGTCCCGGCGTGGCCGCCGGCGCCCGATGCCACCGGCCGGCCGAGCTCCTCGACCTGTATCCGACCCTAATCGAGCTGTGCGGGCTGACGCCGCGAAACGACCTGGAAGGGCACAGCCTGGTACCCCAGCTTCGCGATGCGAACGCGCCCCGCCTCGCACCCGCGATCACAACGCACAATCAGGGCAATCACGCGGTGCGCAGCGAGCGGTGGCGCTACATCCGCTATGCGGACGGCACCGAGGAGCTGTATGACATGCAGAGTGACCCTCACGAGTGGACGAACCTCGCCCACCATGCGCAAATGGCGGACGTGCTGGCGCAGCACCGGCGATGGCTGCCGCGCCTGGACGCGCCGCCGGCGCCCCGCAGCAGCGCTCGTGTGCTGACCTATGACCCCGCCACCGATGAGGCCGTTTGGGAGGGCGAGACGATCCATCGCGGCGACCCCGTGCCGGAGTGATCTGGGGAGCGCGTCGCCGTTGGTGCGTCGGGCGCAGACCTTCGCCGCGATCGCGCTGGTGCTGGGGGCGGCGACCGTGTCCGGCGCGGCCCAGCCGAACTTCCTGCTCATCCTCGCGGACGACCTCGGCTACGGTGACCTCTCCCTCCACGGTGCGCCGGATGTGCGCACCCCCAATCTCGACCGGCTCGCCACGGAAGGCATCCGTTTCTCCGCGATGCGGGCGAACGCGACCGTTTGCTCGCCCACCCGCGCCGCGATTCTGACCGGCCTATATCCGGACCGTGTCGGCGTACCGGGCGTGATCCGCTCGCAGCCGGCGGACTCCTGGGGGTGGTTCTCCCCCGGCGTGCCCACGCTGGCCGATCGCCTCCGCGAGCTCGGCTATCACACCGCGCTCGTCGGCAAGTGGCATCTGGGGCTTGAGTCGCCCAACCTGCCCAATGAGCGGGGGTTTGATCTGTTTCGTGGGTTTCTCGGTGACATGATGGACAGTTACACCCACCACCGTCGCCACGGGCTCAACTACATGCGTCACAACCGCGAGGTGGTGGATCCGCCCGGCCATGCGACCGACATCTTCACCGACTGGGCAGTCGCCTATCTTCGCGGCGATGGGCGCCCTGCCGACCGGCCGTTTTTTCTCTATCTGGCCTACAACGCACCGCACTTTCCGATCGAGCCACCACCCGAATGGCTGGAGCGCGTTCGCCGTCGCTGCATGGATCTGGACGTGAAGCGCGCGAAGAACGTTGCGTTGGTCGAGCACCTCGACGACGCCATCGGGCGGGTGCTGGCGGCGCTGCACGCGGTCGGGGCCGAGTCGAACACGCTGGTCGTCGCAACGTCCGATAATGGCGGCTCACTGCCACACGCGCAGTCGAACCGTCCCTGGCGGGGGGGAAAACAGGACCACTACGATGGCGGTCTCCGCGTGCCATTCCTGGCGCGGTGGCCTGCCGTGATCGCACCGGGAAGAGTGTCCGACTACGAGGGCCTAACGTTCGACGTCACACCGACATTTCTGGAGGCAGCCGGCGGGCGAGCGCCCGCCGAGCTAGACGCGGTGAGTTTGCTGCCGATTCTTCGCGGCGGCGCACCGCCCCGGGAACGGCGGGAGCTCTACTTTGTGCGGCGGGAAGGAGGGCCGCGGTATGGCGGCAAGAGCTATGAGGCACTCATTGCGGACGGCTGGAAGCTGATGCAGAACGATCCGTTTTCGCCGTGGGAGCTGTACAATCTGCGCGACGATCCGCAGGAGCAGACCGATCTTGCGGCCGCATGCCCCGAGGTGGTGCGGCGACTGTCGGAGGCGCTCCGTAACCACATCCGTCGCGGTGGCGCCGCGCCCTGGCAGCCCTCCGCCGTCCGTTGAACCAGGAGCGGCAGCGCCCGTCTGCCTCGCGCGCAGACGTTCCAGCGCCGACACCGCTCAAGGCCGCCAGCGGTACATCACGAGTTTCGCCTTCAGGTCATCCTCGATCAGTACGAGGTATTCGCCGTTGTGCCGGCGATGCGCCCGGAGACACTCACGGATGTCCTGCAAGCCGATCTGGCCGATCTCTGCCGGTGGCTCAAGGTGTCCGACGGATCGGCCGTCGTCCGCTCGAAGGACCTCCACGCGCCCCCAGCCAACGCGTTCGGATCTCGAGGCGCCCGTGTAGGCGACAAAGACATATTCACCTGCGACGTCGAAACTCATCGGCTCGCAGCTTTCGTGCCCACGACTGCCGGCCTGGTAGGGCAGCACGATCTGCCAGGTGGGCGCGGAGGTGGCACCACCGACCGACCATCGGTCATATCGAGCGAGAATCGGCCCCATCGGCTTCCAGTGCTGGTTCCGGTGCCCACCTCCGGTCCCGCCCAGAAACATCACGTCAGGCTCCGGCAGGTATCGCAGACGTTTGACCTCGTCGAACGCGCCAGGGTGGGGGTACGTTTCTGCGATCCGGTAACTCCAGCATGGATTGCCTGATTCATCGAATCCACGTAAGCGAAAGCGCCGAATTCCACTGCGCAGGGTGGCCAGCCACACGTCGCCCTGCATGTCTACCCACCAGCCGTCTGCGGGGGGCGCGGCGCGCTCGCCGGCCTCGTACTCGTCCGGGTCGAACCGCCCGTTCCCGTTTGCGTCGCGCCAGATCCATTCGCGGTCTCGTGGCTGGTGAGGCGGCCAACGGCCGTCGTGGACCGCTCGTTTCGCGAACAAACCCGAGGGAATCGCGGTCTCGGCCTCACCGAAGCGATAGACCTGCAGATGGTCTGCGGTCATGTCGTTCACAAAAAGCAGTCGGCGTCCTGCGAGACGGCGAACCCATGCGCCGGCCGACCAGATGTGCAGGCGCGGGTCGTCGGGAAACCGAAACCGGTCTACGGTGTAGGCGCAGTAGGTCCAGTCCCGGCCGGCAGTCCGGGTGTGGTCCAGCTCGAAACGTTCCTCCTTGGTGTACAGCTGCCGGTCGTCCTGCGGGTCGACGTCTGCCATGTCTACGAAACAGAGCCCAAACAAGCGCCATAAGGGCGAGCTGTCGGGTCCGTACGCTTCCAGCACCGTGCTGCCACCGCCGGTGCTGCCCTGATGCGCAACGTAGAGCACGCCCGCCGTATCGCAGGCGATTGCGCGGGGCCGGTTGAACTTGAGCGGTTCAATCCGGCCCGCCGGCTCCGCGTGGATACCTCCCAGCCGGCCAATCGCGCCCACCTGCCGGGGCGGGCGGCTGCACACATCCCAGACCAGGATCTGCTGGCGGGGGCCATCGTCGGCGACCAGCAGACGGCCGTTCGGGGCAAAGGCAATATCGGCAGGATCGGCGTCAGCCTCGAAGCACACCTTCGGTTCCCCCGCCCGGCCCTCTGCGGTCAGCGGCAGGACGGCGGGCGGCGCAGCACCCTCGCGTTCCTGCAGAACCCAGAGGGTCCCGTCCGGCGCCAGCGCGAGCGGCCCGGGCCGGTCAAAGGGCCACTCCGCGAGCCGGGCCATCGTCTCCGCGTCATATACCCGGATCGCCTTTGCATATGGGCAGCTGACGAAAAGATGCCGATCGGTCGCGGCGAGTCCGGCGATGTTCTGCGAACGCACCGCATTCGCCTTGGGGACCGACTGAACTTCATCGACGACAAGAAAAGCCGACTTCAGTGTTCCGCCGGCACCGCCCTTCGCGCCGGGAAACGGGGCTGCGGCGCGGATGTTCGACAGCGGCCGCCGGGACACCCCGATCCAGGAGAACCCCTTGGGCGGCCATGTCTGCGGCTCGCACAGATGACCGCCCTCGTTGCCCATGCGGCCGGCGATGAACAAGTATCGGGAGTTCGCCGCTACCGCATGGCCGCCCTCGTGGCCCCAACCATGCGTGTGGCCGGCGTGCCCCACCACCTCTCCATTGTGAAATTCCGTGCAGTTGCCCCCGCCTTCCTCCCACGGCACGTTCGAGAAGAGACGTCCGCCGGGCGCCAGCGCAAGATCGGCGATGTCCTGAGGCACCCATCGTTCCGCGCCGGCGTAGGTGTTGCCGATCCAGCCGGTCACTACCGGCAGCTTCGGAGAGCCGAAGGGCGGCGGGGCGGGCGCACGCGCGAGCGCGGCCGCGGCAGCGAGCACCGGCGCCAGTCGCCATCGGCCGGCGCTGGTCGCGATGCGGAAAGAAAAAAAGGCACCCGTACGCCGTTCAGCGGCCCGGCGCATGGAGTTCAAACTCGCGGATTGTCGGACCGTTCCGCCCGCGGGTGATCCGCAGCCGCACGACCTGTCCGGTGACCGCGGGGAAGGCCACTTCGAGTCGCGGGCCCACAGCGCCGCCGCGATGCACCACGCGCCAGTTCTCATTTTCACGAACCTGGATTTCAAACGCTTCGATCCGCGCCCCGTAGTCCACGCATTCGCGGATGACGGCACGATCGAAGACCTGTGGGCTCCCCAGATCCACCTCGAGCCAGCATTCCCCGACCGATGCGTCTGTGGCCCAGCGGGTGTGATCATCGCCATCCACCGCCTTGCTGGCGTGATAGTCGGGACTGTCGCGATAGACATTCGAGGCGCGGGCGGGGCGGCCTTCGGCGAGCGAGCCGCCGACGTTCGGCACCACGATCGGCTCGATCTCCATCGCGGGACGGTCCAATTCCAGCGCCACCGTCGTCGCAATCGGGTCTCGCTGCGGTGGCTCCGCGCTCAGCTGCACCCCCTCGGCGGTGGCCAGAACCTTCACCCCTCCGGCGCCGACTGTGCGGCTGGAGAGTACGCGCGCGGGCAATGGCGGCAGCCGCAGCGTGTCTTCGGGCCAGTCCAGCACGTGCAGATAGACGGTGCGGTCCCGTCGGGTGGAAACCACATGCCGGGCAGGTTTCCACGGGCCTCCGCGGGTGTGGTAGATCGCCTCTGCGCGCGGTTCGATCCATCGCCCCACTTCGCGCAATAGTTCCACCTGCCTCGGTTCGATCTCTCCGGTCGGCATCGGTCCAACGTTCATCAGTAGGTTGCCGTCCCCGCCGATCGTCCTCAGAAGAATTCGCACACACTCGGCAGCGGTTTTGAGCTGGTCGTTCGGTTTCCACGCCCACTGCCGCCCGACCGTCATGCAGGTTTCCCATGGGCGGTGCGTTTGAAAGGCGCCGATGCGCTGCTCCGGCGTGTCGTAGTCGCCCGCGCCGCCGCCGGCGCGATTATTTACGAGGATGTCCGGCTGCAGCGCGCGACAAAAACGGACGTTTCGCTCTCCCTCGGCCCGATCGAACTCCTGCGGCATGTCGAACCACATCGTCAGCAGCGGACCATAGCCTTCGATCAGCTCGCGAACCTGCGCCCTCAGATACTCGCGGTAGGCGGCAATGTCCGAGACGTCACGGCGGACCTTGCCGCCCGGGCTGGTGCGGGGAAAGGCCGGGTGATACCAATCGCAGACCGAGTAGTAGGTTCCAAAGGCAAGCCCACCGCGCCGGCAGGCATCTGCCAGTTCGCGGACCACATCCCGCCCGAACGGGGTTCGCATGATGTTGTAGTCGGTCTGACGCGTGGCCCACATGCAAAACCCATCATGGTGTTTGGTGGTGAAAACGACATAGCGCATGCCAGCGGCGCGGGCGGCGGCGACCCACGCGTCGGCGTTGAAGTTCGTGGGATTAAAGCGTTGATAGAGCTGATCGTATTCCTCCACTGGGACCTGAGCCCCGCGGGACCAGCCGATCTCCTGTCCCGTCAGGCTCACCGGGCCCCAATGGATGAACATGCCAAAACGCATCGCACGCCAGCGTTCCACCGCTGACGGATCGGGTTCCAAAGGAGCAGCGTCGGGCGCGAGCGCGGCAATGCTTGCACAAGTCCACCAAACGCTTCCGACCATCCATCGCAGGCTCTTCAGTGATTTCATCGCTGGTTCTCCCTGTGCTGGGCCTGTATAAACTGGCCACTCTGGCCACTGCAAGCCGCGCCCTCAGAATTATCATTTTCTAACAATTCGAACACTTGCGGTGCTGCGTTGTACAGGTTGACTATCGGCGGCGGTCGGGTGTAAGCATGTTTTGGGGGCAGACAACGATGAAGACGACGATCCGGGTGCTGTGGGCTGGGCTGATGGCGGGAGCAATCGTGGCGACTGCGGCGCCGATCACGCCGGGAAACCTGTTGGTGTACAGGGTGGATGGGAACGGCGCGCCGCTGGGCAGCGACGCGGCAATCGTGCGGATTGATGAGTATGACCTGGCGGGCAATCTGATTCAGACGTTTACGATGCCATCGGGCGGCAGCGGCACGCGTCTGACGGGCAGCGGCACGGCGACCTCGGAAGGTAAAATCACGGTCTCCCCCAACGGTCAGTATGTGGGCATTGTCGGCTACGATGCGGCGGAAAACGCGCCGTCGGTGATTACGACAATCAACCGGACCGTTGCGCGGATCAAGACTACGGACGGCAGTGTGGACCTCTCCACCACGGGGCCGCTCGGGGGGAACGACAACGCACGGGCGGCTGCGTTTGACGACACGGGAACACAGATCTGGGCAGCGCTGAACGGTGGAACCGGGACGGGACCGACGGCCCGCGGCATCCGATACCTGACGTTGGGCCAGACGACGACGGGGACGCTGCTGACCAACATCAACTCGCGCGGGGTCCGCATCTTTTCGGGTCAGCTGTATGAGTGGGGGGACGCGGCGGGCAACATGGGCGTGTATGCGGTCGGGACGGGCCTGCCGACCGCACCGCCAGCGCCGCCCGTCGCGCTGCCGGGAATCGGCGATGTGGACCTGGACACCTACGGATTCTACATGGCCGATCTGGACACCAGCGTGCCGGGCTATGACACGTTGTGGATGGCCCGCGACGCCACGGGCGTTTCAAAGTACTCCCTGGTGGGCGGCACGTGGACGCTGAACAATACCATTGATCCCGGCACGGTGTTCCACATTGACGGGATCCCGCGGGCGGGCGGAGTGATTCTCGCGATTGTGAACGGGAGCGCGGCCGGCAACACGGTGGAATATTTGTTCGACAACTCCGGCTACAACCAGCCGATGAGCGGCTCGTTCACAGTGCTGGCCACCGCCCCGTCGTTCAATGCATTCCGGGGCGTGGCATTTGTTGTGCCGGAGCCGGGAACGGTGGGGTTGTTGGCACTGGCGAGTACGGCGGTCGCCGTCGTGCGGCGGCGTCGTGTGGCGGCTGAGCCGGCCGAATAACAAAGGATTCCGGGGCGCCGGCGCGCCGGCCGGCGGAACCGAGTAGACTACCGGCGCGTTGATGGCCGCGCGGGCCAACGGCTCGCGCGGTCCTCGTTTTGCAGGACTCTCTGCAGGCGGGCGTCGGATCCGCAAACCGGCGCTGCAGATGTTAAGCGTCGCCGTGGACCACTGCCGAAGCGGAGGCAACTGGTCTTGTTGGGCCCGGCACATGGGGGAACAGCTGTGCGGGGAATCGACGGCCTTCTGGGCTGCGGCACCGTTATGTCCGCGGGGGTGAGCGAGGGATTCCGCAAATCGGGCGTGCATTTGGAGGACCGGCTCGCATGCTGCGCGCCAATGGCCCTTCGGCGGTCGCCCGCGCGATACGCTTCTCTGCGCACCTGCGCGCCGAGGTTGGCGCGGTAGATAGTGCGGTTGCTCCGGTGGCCGCACCGTCCCCAAGCTGTGGCTTAGCCCGGCCGCGTCTTCAAAATTCGCGTTGAAAAATTCAGTCCCCGGGATATGATAGAGATCCCTTCGCGCGATTGGCGAAGCCGCAGCGCGCGGGGACGTAGCTCAACTGGTTAGAGTACCAGATTGTCGATCTGGGTGTTGCGGGTTCAAGTCCCGTCGTCCCCGCCAGTTCACGGTGCAAAAAGACCGCCTCAGCAGGTGACCGACGCCATTGAGCTGGGGGGAGACGCGCGCCAGTGCCCAAGCTGCTCAATCGCTCTAAGTAGCCGTTCACGAAACCTCGCGGGGCTGAATTCGCGCTCGAACCGCTCGCGTGCCGCCGCCACAATGCGGGCAGACCGGTCGGCGTCGGCCAGGGCCGCGTCGAGCGCGGTGGCGAGCGCCGCGGGATCAGGATCGGCGAGCAGCGAGATTTCGTCGTCGAGCACCTGCGTGTGGGTCGGCACTCGCGTGGCGACGATTGGCCGGCCCGCTTGCAGGTACGTGTAGATTTTCATTGGAGGATTGCGGCCCCGGCAGCGGGGGCTGACCAGCACGTCGGCGAGCGAAAGGAACGCGGTCATTTCTGCAGGCGGCTGAGTGCCTGCGAACACGCAGACATCTCCGGCGCCCGACGCTTTCGCCAGAGCTTCCATTTCGCGGATCTGGTCGGGTCGGCCTCCGACCAGCACTACGCGAACGCCGTTCTGCGCGGAGGTCATGCGGCCGGCCGCACGCACCAGCAGGTCCACGCCCTGATAGGGCTCGAAATTGCCCGTGTAGACGACGCAGCGTGCCTCGCCAAGTCCCAGCCGCTTGCGCCAGCGGGCCGCGCCGGCCTCGTCCGGCACAAAGTGATCTGCCGCGGGCGCATCCGGCAGCACCAGAACCTGCGCGTGGGGGGCGATGCGGCGGACCTCCGCGGCGTGATCGGGACCGACGGTGATCACGAGCGCCGCGCTGCGCATCGCGGCCCGTTCCAGCCAGCGTGCCAGCGCCAGCGCAGGACCGCGCGTGGCGAACCCGCTGAACACCAGCTGCTCGGAGATCCAGGAATCCATCTGATAAACGAACGGCCGGTGCCGCAGCCGCGCTGGCACCCAGGCAAAGAGCCCCGCCTCCTCGACCGCCTGAATCGCATCGACGTTGCTGCGCAGGCACATCCGCAGTGCCCGCAGCGCGAACGGTACGTCGAGCAGAATCTTTGCCGCGGAGGGACCGATGCCGACATCGCTGATCCCCGGTACGCGCGCGGAGCGCCGCAGCTGCAGCCCGCTCATGGTGACATCCTCGCCGAACGGGTAGCAGAGCATTTCCACCTGGTGCCCCGCACCGGTGAGCGCGGCGAGGATGTTACGCGCTCGCAGCGGCGTGCCCCGTTCTCGCAGGAAGGGCTGCGGAGCGAGAAACAGAAGCCTCATCGCTGCGCATCAGCCGGCGGCCGGCGCCGGCGGAGGCGGCGCAACGGTGGGCTCCGAGGCCGGAGGCCCGCCGACCACCCGCCGGTAGGCCACCGCCAGACCGCAGGTCTGGAGTGGCATCGTCAGCACGACGCCAACGCCGCACAAGATAGCGCCCACCCCTGACACCGCCGAGAGCAACAGGATCCACGCCAGCAATGGCCAGAACACCGGCTTCACGAGCTCAAAGCTCCGCTGGACTGCCGGCCAGAAATCCAGGTTACGTTCGCCGATCAAAAAAACTGCAAACATGGTCGCGGTCACGATGCCGAGCACCGCCAGCGGGGCAAGCGGAGCCAGGATGCAGGTGAGCTGCAACAACAGTGAAACGAGCACGCTGGACAGGCCCACGGTGAGCACGAGCAGAAACGAGGGGAGAAATTTTGAGAAGCCGTTGAACACGTCGCCCACCGGTGGCGGGGTTTTGCCATCCACGAGCGCTAACACGATCATGCTCGCGCCCAGCCACAGTGGCCCCCAAAGAATACCCAGCGTCAAGCCGCCCAGCACGGCCAAAATCAGGTGTATGGCGACCAGCAGACCGAAATGCTTCTTGTAGAGTTCCCATGTCGTCCTTAGCCACCCCCCGATGTCCACGTTCGTTGCATTCATGCAGGTGCACCTCCGCGCCGCCGCCCGGAACTATACGCCGGCACTCCGCCCGCAGCAACGGTGTGGGCTCCAGCGGAGCTCGGACTCAACTGAAACGGATGCGGAAATCTGCGTAGCGACCGGTCGGCGGTGCGCGACCCAATTCTTCGCCGGTCACGTTCCGGTAGACGGGCATGCGGCGCACCGCATCCAGAAACGCGGTGAGCTCCGCCGGCTCACCTTCCGCGACAATCTCAACCGAGCCATCGGGAAGGTTCATCACATAGCCGGTGACGCGGAACCGACGCGCCACCTCAATCGTGGAATAGCGGAAGCCAACACCTTGGACGCGGCCCTGAACCCGCAGCCGCAGCGCACCCGTTGGGCTGGAAGAATCCTTCACTGTTGCTCCTCCCGCGGTTGGAGGGGATCTTCCGGTTGACCGATCAGCGAATGCGGTCCGGTCCAGGTGATTCTCACCAAGGCCAGGTCACCCAGCCGATGACGGGGGTCCTCAAAGAACACGATCCGGTCTTGCGGGGTCCGGCCCCGCCAGCGGCCGCGTCGTTCGTCGCGTCCGTCCACCAGCACCTCGACCACTTGGCCCAGCGCAGCGGCGTTCTGCTCGCGCTGAATGCGGGTCTGCAGCTCGTCGAGCCGACGCCGCCGTTCCTCTTTCACTGGCTCCGGTACGTCGTCTGGCCAGCGGCGCGCGGCGAGGGTGTCGGGGCGGGGCGAATAGCGTGCGACGTGGATCTTGTCGAATCGCATCTCCTCCACCAGGCGCACGGTGGCTTCAAACTGCGCGTCGCTCTCGCCGGGGAAGCCGACGATGAAGTCCGAGTGCACCGCTGCGCCGGGCAATCGCCGGCGGATACGCTCCACCGTGCGTCGGTACTCGTCGGCGGTGTAGCCGCGCCGCATCCGAGCGAGAATCTCATCATCACCCGACTGCGCAGGGATCTCAAAGTGCGGGCAAACCTTTGCGGTTTCGGCGACCGCCTCCAAGAGGCGATCGGTGAGAAACGACGGATGATTGGTGAGGAATCGCACACGGAGCACGTCCGTCCGCGCAACGTCGCGCAGAAGGTCGGCCAGGTCCCCTTCACCGGGGCGGTCAACACCGTACCGGTCCACAATCTGGCCCAGCAGCACCACCTCCCGCACCCCGCGCTCGACGAGCCGAACCACCTCGGCCAGCACCTCGTTGCGCGGCCGGCTGCGCTCGCGGCCGCGGCGGTACGGAATCACGCAGTAGGTACATGCGCGCGAGCAGCCGAGCACGACCGGCACGTTGGCCCGCACTGGCCCGGCCGCCGGCGCGGCACCCTCCGCGCATCCCTCGGCGGCCACTCCCACTGCCGCCAGCAGCGCGGACGGATCGGAGGGTGGCAGCAGAAAATCGACGCCGGGCAGCTCGCCGGCGAGCCGTCGGGCATCGCGCTCGCGGTGGCCGACCAGACAGCCCATCAGCGCGACCTGGCGCCCCGCGCGACGCCGTTTCCAGGCCAGCGCCTCGCGCAGTCGTGCGCGCACCCGATCTTCGGCCGACTGTCGCACCACGCAGGAGTTCAGGATCACCAGGTCCGCGTCGCGAGGGTCGTCACACGGTTGATGCCCGGCCGCGCGTAGCCGCTCGTCCAGCTGGCGCGCATCGGCCTCATTCATCTGGCAGCCGATGGTCCAGATGTGGAACTTCATGCCGACATTCCGTCGCGGCGGCGGGCCACCACGGGCGCGGGCAAGGCGCCGGCGGCACACACCGCGGTCTCCGGAAGATCTGCTTCAACAGTGCGGCCGAGCAGCCGAAACATCACGCGCACACGTTCCCGGCCCGGCAGCACGTCGGTGACCAACACCTGCAGGTTGGCCAGCGGTCCGTCCACGACCACTGCGGCGTCACCCGGCCGCAGCACGCGTTCCAGCGAGCGCGGCTGATTGTCGGAAAACAAGTCGCGAAGCTGTCGAATCGTCTCGTCCGGAACCTCCGCATAGGTGCTGCCAAATCTGACCACGCGGCGCACTTTCGGCATCGCGGCGACCGCCCGCAACGACGCGCCGCGCTCGAAACGCGCAAACAGGTAGCCCGGAAACAGCGCTTCGCACATCCACACCGGCCCACGTTTCGTCGGCCGGCGATAGCGGATGCGAGGGCAATAGGTTTCGAGGCCGAGCCGCCGCGAAAGATGTGCGGCCGCGATGTGTTCTGCGTGGACCTCCGCCTGCAGGCAGTGCCAGCGCGCACCGCCGCCGGACGCACTCGAACGGTCCATCCGCATCAGGGCAGTCCCCAGGCGCGAGCGCGGGCTGCCGCCTCGCGCGAAGCGTGGAACCGCTCCAGTGCCGACAACGCCCCGGCGAGCACTTCGCAGTTGCGACGGCCGACCTCATCGCCCGCGCGCGCCGCCAGCAAGCACCACACATAGGCCTCCCGCCGATCGGGCGGACCCCCCCGGCCCTCCGCGTGGAACCGCGCCAGTGCATTCATCGCGGCGGCCACGCCGTGCTGTGCCGCGCGCTCGTACCACATGCGCGCGTCCGCCGGCGCTGCGGGCAGGCCGATCCCCTCGTCCAACCAGCGGCCCCATTCGTATTGCGCTGCCGGGTCACCCGCCTCCGCAGCCCGCTTCCACCAGATCCGTGCCTCCGCAAGGTTCGTCGCGACGCCCTGTCCCCGTTCGTACGCCCGCGCCAGGCGCGCCATCGCGCCCGCGTGACCCGCCTCGGCCGCCCGCCGCCAAAGCGCCA
Organism: Kiritimatiellia bacterium; assembly: GCA_026417735.1. Lineage (NCBI taxonomy): Bacteria > Pseudomonadati > Kiritimatiellota > Kiritimatiellia > Kiritimatiellia bacterium. The sequence continues at coordinate 470,714 of JAOACR010000009.1, read as the reverse complement.
CCGCTTTGGCCGGATCTGCCTCGACACCCTCCCCCTCCATCAAACTGTCCGCCACGCGCACCATCGCACCCGCGTGTCCCGTCAGCGCTGCGCGCGCCCACCACTCCAGCGCCGCGCGGATGTCCCGTGCTGTCCCCCGGGCCGTCGCTAGCCGGTCGGCATACTCGACCTGTGCGCCGACGTCGCCCCGCTCGGCCGCGTCGCGCAGAATCGTCAGCTCAATCTCGTCGGCACCGCTCCGCGACGCGATGGCCGCCAGAACCGCGGCGCCCGCGCACACCCCCCGCGCCCCCGCGAATCCAACCTGCAGCCAACTGTACGATTTCATGGACGACGCCCCGCGCGTCCGGCATGCCCGCGACGCGCCCTCCAGTTTAGCAGCCTCCGCGCTGGCCAGCACGTCATATCGGACCCCAGCGCCCCCGTCAGACAGTTTTTCATACCAATCAGTATTTGAATTACATTCGTTTTCACGAATGCTCAACGACACGTTTTGACCAACACAGTACTCATAGGTATGATGACAGCCATGAGAGCGGCGCTCAGCCCGCGCGCACCGTCCCGCCGGTCGGCGGGCCGGCCGCAGCGCTTGGCGGAGGCCGCCTTCCTCCTCTTCGCAGAACGCGGATTCGACGGCGCGACTCTCGACGAGGTTGCCGCCGCGGCGGGCGTCACGAAGGGCAGCCTCTACTGTCACTTCGAAAACAAGCTCGATCTGATGCTCGCCGCCTGCCGGCACTATTACCGGTGCTGGGAGGCCGGCATTCACACGGCGATTGCGACCGCCCGCACGCCCGCGGAGCGACTCCGCCGCGCGCTGGTGTTCAGCGTCGCCTCCTGTGTCGCCGACCATCGCAACCGCCGCTTCACCACCGGCATCTTCATGCGCATGCAGCACGACGCGGCCATCCGGTCGAGCTGGGCGCAGTTTTACGCGTCGGTCCGCGAATTCTACATCGGGCTGGTCCGCGCCGCGCAGGCGGCCGGGGAACTGCCCCCCGGCGATGCGCGCCGGCAGGTGGACCTGATGCTGGAAGCAATGGAAGGGCTCAAAGTGCGCGCGGGATTCGAACCGGCCGTCGCGGAACCCTCCGAGCAGGCCGCCACCGTGGACGCGCTCTACGGCATCTTTGCGCGCCCTACTGAGGAGAGACCCCCGACATGACCTCGCCCGTTTGGTCCCGCCGCGCTGCGTTGCGAGCGCTCGGTGCGCTCGCCGCGCCCTCGATCGTGCCCTGTCGCGTGCTGGGCCGCGGCGGCGCGGTCGCTCCGAGCGAACGCATCGGCATCGCGGTGATCGGTGCCGGCGAACGTGGCCGCGGCCACGTGCAGGAGTTCGGTGGCTTCCCGGAGACGCGCATCGCGGCGATCTGCGACGTGGATATCCAGAAAGCCCGCTCGCTCCGGGACTGGGCCACCGTCCAGCGCCGCGTGGAGGCGGACTGCGCGGTGACCCAGGACTTCCGCGAGCTCATCGGCCACCCGGACGTGGATGCCGTCGCGATCGCGGCACCGGAACACTGGCATGCGTTCATCGCGATCGCCGCAATGCGGGCGGGCCGCGATGTCTACTGCGAAAAGGCGCTCGCGCGCACGGTCGCCGAGGGCCGCGCGATCTGTACCACCGTGCGCGAAACCGGCCGCGTGCTGCAGTCCGGCATGCAGCAGCGCTCCGATCCCCGGTTTCGGTTTGCGTGCGAGCTGGCGTTGAACGGACACCTCGGGCGACTGCACACCGTCACCGTCGCAGTGCCAGGCGGCCACCTGCGCCTCCGGGAGGGTGTCCGCGCGCTGCATCTGCCCGTTGCGCCACCGCCCCCCACGCTGGACTACGACCTCTGGCTCGGGCCGGCCCCCATGAAGCCTCACCGTCAAGGGATCTGCAGCTACTACTGGTACTTCTTCTCCGATTACTGCGCCGGCTGGATGCAAAGCTGGGGCGTGCACCATCTCGACATCGCTCTCTGGGGCGCGCCCTCCCTCGGCCGCGACCGCATCGCGGTCGAGGGCACCGCGGTGTTCCTCGAAGAGGGCGATCCCGACGTGCCATTCGGTTGGGACATCACCGTCACTGCCGCTGACGGCCTTCGACTGCGCTTCTATGATGACAGCCGTTCCCCCTACGGCCACGGTGTGCGGTTTGAGGGCGACCGCGGCTGGGTGCACGTCGTGCGCGGCGCAATCCGCGCAGAGCCCGCCGCGCTGCTCGAAACGGTGATCCGGCCGGACCAGACCCGGCTGCGTGTCTCGACCCACCACATCGGCGACTTTCTCCAGTGCATCCGTACGCGGCGCGAACCGGTTGCGCCGGCGGAGGCCTGCCAGGCGGCGACCACCCTCTCGCTGGTCTGCGACATCGCCGCACGCTGCGGTCGGCGGCTGACATGGGACTGGAACACCGAACGATTTGTCGGCGATCCCTCCGCCGATCGTCACCTCGCCCGCGCACCGCGTGCGCCGTGGACGCTGGGCTAGAACCGGGGCATCTCCGATGAAACTTTCCATGGCCTCCCTTGCCGTGGCCCTCGCCGCGGCGCTGGTCGGTGCCGAACGGGTCGCGTCGGAGGTGCCGCCCCAACCGACCCTCGCGGATCTGTCCGCGGCCATCGAGGCGGTGCGCCAGAGTACGAACTTTGCTCCCCGCGCCTCGTTTGCGCTGCTGGAACGCTGGATTCCCCGCTGGCCGGCGGAGTCGGACCGCGGCCGCGAGCTGGCCGGGTTGCTGCTCAATGCGCTCCGCGCGCCGGACACGACGCCGCTGGGGCGCACCACGCTCGCACAGCATCTCGCCTGCGTGGCCGGAGTGCCGGAACGGTCTGCTCTGACCACGATGCTCAGGGACCCTTCGTTCGCGGAGGTGGCGCAAATCGCGCTCGGCGGCCGGTGGCCCGTTGCACCGCCGACGGCGCCGGAGGCGCTCGAAGCGGCTCGCGCCTCCGGCTCCCCCGCGCAGCGGCTCGCGGCGCTCTCGCAGCTGGTCCACGACCACCCCGCCACTGCGCTTCGCGCCTGCGAATCCTCGCTCGACGACCCCGATGAGCAGGTCGCGGCGGCGGCGATTCAATGGCTCGCCCGGCTGGACGGCGCGCGGCTGGTCGCACGGATCGACTCGCTGGCGGCATCGCGGCAGGTGCTGGCGTTGGAGGCGGTTGCGGAACACCGCGTGGTGGAAGCGCGTAACGCGGCACTCGCCCGGCTGGAAGCGGCGGAGCCCCGGCTCCGGGACGCCGCGATCGCCGCGCTCGGGGCCATCGGCACTGCCGACGACGTCCCGGCGCTCGCCCGCCTCGGCGCGGTGCAAGCGCTCGCGGCGATACCTGATCCGGCGGCCGACGCCGCGCTTGTTCGCGCGTTGTCCTCCAACGACCGCACCACGCGCGTCACGTGCGTGCAGGCGCTCGCCGCACGTGGCGCCGCCGAGCTGACGCCGACGCTGCTGAAACTGGCCGACGACCCGGATGCCGCTGTGCGCCAGGCCGCTCTCAAGACCGTGGCCCGCCATGGAAACGCCGACGCGTACGACGGGCTGGCCCAGCACCTGCGCGACCGACCTTCACCTGAACTTGAAGACGCGCTGAAACAGCTCGCGCAGCGGCTCGCCGATCCGATTCGAACGCTCGCGCCGCTCGCCGAACTGCTTCGTGACGCGGATGCGCCGACTAGTGCCCGCGCCGCCGCACTGCGGATTCTGCCCGCAATCGGCGGCGCCTCCGCGCTCGAGCTCCTTCGTCGCTACCTCGAGCCACCTGACTCGCGGCTCGCCGACGTGGCCGCGCGGGCGCTCGCTCAGTGGCGCGAGCCCGACGCGGTGCCGCTGCTGCTGCGCCTTCGCGCCGCAGCCGACCCCGCCCAACGACAGCTTGCTATAGATGCGCTGAACCGTCTGGCCCCCCGCCTCACACTCCTGGGCGACCCGATCGCCTACCTCGATTGCGGTCTGTTCCCCACCGCTTCTGGCGTGGACGGCGTGTCCATCGCTGTGCGTCGCGGCGCACCCTGGCGATGGACGGACGCTCCGCCGGCCACCGTTGTGTTCGATTCGCAGCAGGTCGAGATCGAAATCAGCGGTCTCTCCCTGACCGGCCGCTACGATGTTGGTCTTTCGTGGTGGGACTATGACGCGGGGGGGCGGGAACAGTCGGTGTGGTTCGACGGCGAGCCGGCAGTATCTCGCACCCGGCTGCCCCAATGGCAAAGAGCCGAACAGCCGGCCGCAATCCTGCGGCTGCCGGTGCCGCCTGCGCGGATCGGGCCGGGTGGCAGGATCACGCTCCGCGTGCGGCGCGAGGCGGGCCCAAACGCCGTCGTGGGCGAGGTCTGGGTTGTTCCGTCCGTGGTCGTTTCCACCGCGGCCGCACCGGCGTCATTCCGGATCGACATCCGCGCGAACACCGGCGCAACCTGCCGCGTGCTGATCGTCACCGGCGAGGACATCGCCGCGCACCGGTGGCCGGACACCACGCCGCGACTGGTCGCCGCGCTCGCCGCGGACCCGCGGCTGGAGATCAGCGTCGCGGAAGATCCCGCAGTGCTCGCCACCCCCGCCATCGAGCCGTTCCAGGTCATCGTGTTGCACTTTCAGAACGCTCGCTCCGCCCCCTCCGCCGACGCGCTGGAGCGGCTCCGCCGGGCCGTATCGAACGGCTGCGGTCTTGTCGTTGCGCACTTCGCGAGCGGCGCGTTTTTCGACCGCAGCTCGAATTCGGTCCTTCCGCGGTACACCGAGTTGGCCGGACGCAGTTGGAACCCCCGGCGTCGCGGGCACGATCCCCGCGGTCCGTTCACCGTGCGGATCGCCGACCCCGCCCATCCGGTCACGCTGGGACTGGCGGACTTTGAAACCGACGACGAGCTCTACACCTGCCTCGACGGCGATGCGTCCATTCGCGTGCTCGCCGACGCAGTGTCCCAAGTGGATGGCCGGCCCTATCCGTTGGTCTTTGTCCGCCCGTTCGGTCGCGGGCGGGTGTTCCACTGTGCGCTCGGGCACGACCTGCGCGCGCTCGAGCCGGCCGGGGTCGCAGCGCTCTACCGCCGAGGAACTGTGTGGGCGGCCGGCTTGCCGCCGGGCGAGTTCCGCGCGGACGGCGCCGGGTTCGCGTTCCACACAGGCGAGCTCCGAGGCCGGCTTTGCGACCGCGGCCGCCCGATCGGCCTGGCCCCCCTGTCACGCGCGGGCGACGGCCGCTCGATCGCGCAGCCTCAGGGCGTGCTCTCCCTCTATCGCCTGCTGGATGCGGAACATCGCTACACTGATGGGTGGAGCCGCACCGACGCTGTCGCGCGCGCGCTCGCGGATGGGACCGCCGAGGTCGAGTGGCCCGCCACCTCCACCGACCCCTTCGAACTGCGCGCGCGCTGGCGGTGGGCATCGGCGAACACAGTGGACCTCGAGGTCAGCGTGAAACCGCTCCGCCCGCTTCGCGCGTTTGAGGTGTTTTGCGCGTCGTACTTCGTTGGGTTCGCGGATGCGAAAGCCTGGGCGCGACCACACGCCGGTGCCGCGTGGCTGCGAGCGGAACAGCACGATGGCATCTGGCAAGCATTCCCGCGAGACGAACACGCCATTTCACTGTTGCGGGACGGTCGGTGGCAGCGGCCACCCCATCCGGTGGAGTGGACAGTCCGCCCGCCGTATGCCGCACCACTCGCAATGCGGCACGACGAGGAGAGCGGACTGACCGCCGTTCTGGCTGCGCGGGCATCGGACTGCTTCGCGGTGCTGATGCCGCACGGCGCCGAGCCGCACCGCTCACTGTACCTCTCGCTCTTCGGCAACGACCTTCCAGCCGGTTCCACGGCCACCGCGCGCGCGCGACTGGTGGTCGGCGCGGGTTTGGACGGCCGGGCCGCCGAGGCGATCGCCGCGACACTCCGGACGCCGGTCGGCGCGGAGCCACGATGAGCGAGGAAGCGCGAAATGTTGTACCCGCAGAGGCGTCGCGGTGTTGCGGCGGACGCGCTCTCCAAATGTTCTCGGCCACCTGTTGCCGACAGGGGGTTGAGGCAAGGGACGGAGATGAGAAAAAGATGAGAAGAGATTGCGGCGGCGATGGACCGGGGACTCCCGCCGCCGTGACACCCGTTGCGCTCGAGGTTCCCGCTCGGTCGGCGATGCCTGGCGGGCCGGATTTCAGTCGGGTCGCGACCACAGCTCCTTGGAAGTTGCCGATTCGCAGGCGAAACGGAACGAGGACATCACCGCACAGCAACCCGCCGCCCGCTGTGGGGCGTGCCCCGGAGGAACAGAACCATGAAGGTTGGATTCCACACCGATGCGTTCAACTCGAGCTACAAAAGCTTTGAGGCGTGTCTTGGCTGGGCACGCGACCACGACGTACACTGGATCGAGTGCGGGCTGATCGACGGCGTCAGCTGGATCCACGGCCTCGGCTACCAGCCCCACGTCGCGCTGTACGAGGACCCGCTGCTGCTGCGCCGCACGATGGACCGCTATGGCGTGCGCTTTTCGCAGGTCGACGCCGCGTTCCCGCTTTCCGGACGCGACGGTCCGCTGCGCGGCGTGCCGTACGTGATGAAGGCGATCGCCTGGGCACACCAGATCGGCTGCCCCTGCGTGGACACCACCGATGGCCTCCACGCCCCGGCGGGTCTGGACGACGAGGCGGCGCTCGCGCTAATGCGCGGCGAATACGAGCAGATTCTCGAGGTCGCGGAGGCGCACGGCATCACGGTGAACATCGAGCCTCACGGCTACTTCACCACGAAGCCGCACTACATGGAGCGGATGCTCGCGTTCTCGTCCAGCCCCTGTCTGCGCATGAACATGGACACCGGCAACACGTTCATCGCCGGCCAAGATCCGGTGGAGTTTCTCCGCCGGTTCATCGGCCGCGTCCGCCATGTGCACGTGAAAGATGTCTCCGAATCGCTCGCCGCCGCGACACGGGGGCAGCAGACCGGCATTGCGGTCAGCCACTGCGCGCTCGGCGAGGGCGTGAACGCCGGTAACATCCGACGGTGTCTCGAACTGCTGCGCGATCACGGCTACACCGGCGTGCTGAGCATCGAGTGCGAGGGTCAGGGCGGGCCGCTGCTGGAACGTTCGCTGGAGTGGCTGCGCCGAACACTCGTCGACCTTCACATCCCTGAGGAAACATAACCGCGGTGCTGCGGAGAACCCGATGAAATTGGGTGTGAATCTGCTCGCATGGACGGCGCGGCCCGGCCCGGCGCACCGCAAGCTGCTGCGCGCGGCGCGGCGGGCCGGCGCCGACGGCGTCGAGGTGCCGGTGATGGGCGGCCGAGCGGGCGACTGGGCTGCGTTCGGCCGGCTGCTGAAGGAGGAGGGGCTGGAATGCACCACCTCGACAGCGTTCACCTCGCCCGATGCCAATCCCGCCGATGCGGACGTTCGCCGGCGCCGCGCCGCGCTTGACGCGCTGCGCAGTTGGATCGAGTGCGCCCACGCGCTCGGCGCCAGCGTGCTCTGCGGTCCCATGTACCAGACGCTCGGCTGTTTCAGCGGCCGCGCGCCTACGGCTGCGGAACTCCGTCGCGCGTCGGACGTGCTGCGATGCGCGGCCGAGGATGCACATGCCGCAGGGGTGGTGCTGGCGGTCGAACCGCTCAACCGGTTTGAGTGTCACCTGCTCAATACGCTCGCCGGTGCGGCCGCCTTTGTGCGGCTGGTGGGGCATCCGGCCGTCGGCATTCACTTCGACACGTTCCACGCGAACATCGAGGAGAAGAACCCCGCCGGCGCGGTGCGTCGCTACGGCCGCGCGATTGTGCATGTTCACTGCAGCGCGAACGACCGCGGAGTGCCGGGCGACGATCACGTGGATTGGATCGGAGTGTTCCGTGCACTCAAGAGCGCGGGCTACGACGGTTGGTTGGTGATCGAAGCGTTCAGTCGCGCACTGCCCCAGCTGGCCGCCGCAACGCGGGTTTGGCGGGATCTCTTCGGGGAACCTGGCGAAATCCTCCGTCGTGGCCTCCCGTTCGTTCGGCGCGCGTGGTCCCGTGCCTGACCCGTCGTTCGCGCACCGCGTTTGAGCAACGTCGGCGGGGATCCGGCGATCGCACGACATTGCAAATCATGCGACGATGACCACCCACCGATCGAGCAGCAGAACCGGCAACCGGCTCTGATCGGGGGGTATCCGAGAACGGCGCTGCCTCGAGTGCCTCCAGCATCGGGTGGCCATTGAGTCGACCGATCTCCTCGCGAACCGGATTGATCGGATTGTCAGCGGTTCGAGAAACGTTTCGCGGTTGGTCGTGAACAGCAGCGATCTGCGCGACTTCGGAGGCGTCGTGGGCAGCCCCGAGCCTCGAACGAAGGAACTTGGGCGCCGGAGTGGTCGTGCTGGGCGGCACCACCACCGATGTGGGGCCGACCACCATTTCGAACGGCATGCTCCGGATCCAGGGTGCGCACACCTGCACGGGCCTGATCACGGTGGCGGGCGGGCGCCTCGAGGACAACGGGTCAGTCACCGGCACGATCAACGTGCTCTCGGGCGGGACGCGGGCGCCGGGTGCCAGCGCCGGTCAGGTGACTGCGAACGCGAGCGTGACGCTGCAGAGCGGCGCGATCTTCGAGGTGAGCTGAACGGGACGCCGCCGGGGACGCTGTACGGCCCGTTGCTGATCGGAACCGGCTCAACGCTGACGCTGTCGAATCCGACGCTGTCAGTCATCCTTGGCTTCACGCTGAGCCTGGGCGACACGTTCCAGATTGCGAGCGGGCTCTCGACGCTGTCCGGTACCTTCAGCGGACTGCTGAGCTCGGTCAGCACGTTCAATGTCGGCTCGGCCCAGTTCTAGATTTACTGCAACAGCAACGACGTCATCCCGACGCTCATGCCGGAGCCTTCAGCGCTGACCATCGCGAGGCTTGCGCTGACGGCGCTCTTGATGCGGCGAGGAGCCCGCGGCTGAGCGCGACCCGCGCGACCAGCGTGCAGCGGTCGGCACGGAAGTCGAGCCTCGCGGGCGACATTCACCTCTTGTCTTGCGCAATGCCGGTGGGGGCCGACCAACGGCGTCCATGCCCAAAAACGAGCGGGCGGGCTTCCAATTCTTGGACGCGTTCCGCTCCCGGGCTTCCAAGGGTTGCATGCGCGCAGCCCACCGCCCCCTCCCTTCCGGGCGTTATTGGCAGTGGCGGCGGACAGCCGGCTGGCGATTCGCCGATGCGCAGACAGCGGCAGGAACGCGAGCGTGCCCGCCGTCCGGAGCGGCGCACGCCCAGCGCGCGATGCCCGAGGCGGCGGAATCCGGGCCGGCGTCTGAGGGCATGGAGGACAATGCAGCGACGGCGCGGCGCTCGCTATCCGGGACTCGGGCGGAAGTTCGACGAGCGAGCGCATCGAGTTCGTCGAGACGGAACCGCATGGACCGGATGTAGGGCGGCTGGCCGCTGTCCCAGGTGCCGTAGGTGGTGACGACCACCGTGCCGTCCGGCAGCACCTCGACACCGGGATAAGTGGTGTCCCATCCCCTCCGATTGTCGAGCAGCCGCACGTAGTACTGACCGGGCGCGCCGCGGACCAGGTCCTCCCACGTCCCCACCCACGCCACACAGTCGCCCTCGAACGGACTGCCCTGGCCGGCCTTGTCCACGTCCTCGTTGACGCCGAAGGGCCGGCCGCGCATACCCTCCGGGGTCGCCGCGCGGAACACGCACACGATCCGGCCGTCCGGTGCGTATCGGAGCGTGTGGCGGTCGCCCGTGCGTGAGCGCGGCATCTCGACTGGCTCACTCCAGCGCACACCTTCATCATCCGAAAACATGATGTGGCTGCCACGCACGCGGCGGTTTTCCCGCAAGAGTACCGCGAGCCGCCCACCGTCGGGCGAGCGGATCGCGCCCGGCTCGCACAAATGCACCTCCGCACCACTCCAGATCGAGGTCGGCACCGACCAGCTCAGCCCCCCGTTCGTGGAGATGGTCTGGTACAACGTAAACGTTTGGGTTGCGCGGCCGCCTGCGGTGAAATACGCGCCGGCGTCATGAAACATCGCCAGGTAGTGGCCAGCATCCCGCAGCGCAACGACCGAACCCATCACCACCGTTCCACCCCAGTCGCCGACCGGCTCCAGTTCGGACCAAGTGACGCCATCGTCGTCACTGCGTGCGAGCCGTGCTGGATAACGGCCGGACCACAGAATAAGCCGCCGGCGGCCGGCGGCGTCCACGACGCGGTGGATCGTCGGCGTTTCGAGACTGGTCGCCCAGGAGGCGGGCACCGGCAGCCGCTCGCTCCAGCTGCGGCCGCCGTCGGTGCTGCGTTTCAGCACGATCGCCCCTTTTCCATGGCCTTTCGGGTAGACCGCGAAGATCGTTCGGCCGTCCTCCAGCAGCACGGTCGAAACGTGCCCCAGGTACTGGCCTGCCTCGCGATCCACCACCGTCTGACGCGTGTCGTCAGCGGAGAGGTCGAGAACCTTCAGCCCCAGATCGAGTGGCGCCCCGATCGCGGCGGTGCCGATCCCCAGCAGCGCCAATCCGGTTCGCAGCCCCCACTGTCGGTTTGAGCTCCCTCGAGGTTGTGTCGTCATGCTGGATCTGCTGGTTCGCCGTTCCGGTTTCCTGTTCGAAGAACTTCGGGGACGTCCTCTGGGGGGTCACCGGGGCGAGGAGGGGGATTCAGCGGCGCGCGCAGGCCTTCGCGGTAGCCCTGCAGAAAGGGCCGAAGCCCCCAGGGCTTGCGCTCCGCCAGAATGCGCAGCGTGACGTAGGCGCGATGCACCGGCCCGGTCAGCCACGGCCAGTCCGGGTGCTTCCGTGCGAAGAGCGCCTCGCTGCGGCCGTACAGTCGCCAAGATTCGGGGTTGCGCGAGCCGGTGCGGGTGGAGAGCGAGACCTTGTGCCAGACGTGCGCGGCGGGCTCGTAGCGGACGGACCACCCCGCCGCTCGGGCGCGGAGGCAGAGGTCGTAGTCCTCCTGGAACACATGAAAGTCCGTGTCGAGCAGGCCCACCTCCTCGAAGAGCTCCCGGCGGAACAGGGCGACGCAAAAGGTGGCGAACTCGAGATCCCGGACGTCGTCCAGCGCGCCGTCGTCGTCCCCGCGTGTGCGCCGCAATACGATCGTGGGTGGCCACCGTCGATACCACGAACCGGCTGACCAGACGCGACGCGGCGCAGCGTGATAGAAAATTTTCGGCACGACGATGCCGGCGCGCGCCGCCGCCTCCGCCGCGGCAACGAGCCGTGCGACCATATCCGGCGCGGCGACCACATCGTTGTTGACGAGCAGCACGTATCGTGCGCCGCGCGCGAGCGCGTCCCGCAGTCCCGCGTTGAAGCCGCGCCCGACGCCCGCATTCGGGCTCAGCCGCAGCACCCGCGCCGTTTGCGCAGCCTCCATCACGCGCCGACAGGCGGCCAGCTCGCTGCCGTTGTCCACATAGAGCAGGGCGGGTCGGAGCGGCCGGGACGCGTCCAGGCTCGCGAGGCATTCGATGGTGTCGTCGGGGTGATTGTAGCCGAGCACGACGGCGACGACGTCAGCGCGGACCGCGGCGTCATTCATGGCCGCGATTCTCGGGGGCGCCGGCCAGGAGGGCAAGATCGGCGCGGCGCAGCGCGCCGGTGGCCAGGGGTGCGCCCGCGGCGATGGTGGCGGCGACCAGGAGCTGGACCGCCGGTCCGGTGGCGATGCGGGCCAGCTGCCAGGTGGCGAGCGCAACCGCCGACACGAGTGCCGCGGCGCCGACCCGGCCCGGCCGCAGCGCGACGGGATCAAGCCAGCCATGAGCGCAGAGCGGACCGCCGAGCACGGCCGCGAGCACCACGAGCGCCAGCGTGGTTGCTGCGGCGGCGCCTGCACCGCCCCACCGCGGCGTCAACGCGAGGTTCAGCCCGAATGCGAGCGCGGCCGCGGCGAGCGTCCACACGCCCACCCACCGTGACCGGCCCAGTGCGGCCTGGAGCCGGGCCGCAATCAACACCAGCATGAACGCAAGCGGCATCAGTGCGGTCCATTGCAGCAACGCCGCCGCATCGTCGTAAGCGGCGGAGCTGAGCACTCGAACCAGAGCGTCGCCCGCGCCCAGCAACACCGCGGCGGTCGCGATGCCGATCACCAGCGCGGTGCGCACCATGGCGGCGACGACCTCGCGCAGCTCTGCGGACGGCGGAGCGGCGGGATCGGGCGCTATGTTCCGGCGCCGGTGAAACTCCGCGATCAGCAGATCCAGCGCTGCGGTGCCCGCGAAGTAGCCCACCATCGCGATGTTCACCGCCAGCGCGTACGCGGCCAGCGTGTGCGCGTCGCGGACCGCGAGCAGCACGTACTGGTCCACGAGTCGAAAAAGCCAATCACCCAGCACCATCGGCATCAGCGGCAGACCGAACGCCAACCACTCGCGAAGACGCTCGGCCGACACCCTCGCGCCTGTACGCAGGACCAGCGGTGCGCAGAGCACCAACGCGGCGCCGGTGGCCGCCCATACCCACAGCACCCACGCCCACATCACCTCGCGCGGGCCCGCGCGACCCGCCGCCGCCAGCAGCGCGACGGGCAGGAACCACAGATCCGAAGCCAAAATCTGCAGCCAGCGCGCCGCGCCGTAGCGGCGGGTGGCCAACAGCGCGAACACACAACCGAGCAGCAGCAGCAACGCGGCCACCAGCAACGGCGGGGCCAGCGCGCTGGCGGCGATCTCGGGCGAGAGCTTTCGCGGTGGCCAGCGCATCAGTGCCCATGTGCCAACCGGCACGACGACCGCACCTATCGCGGCCAGACCCGACAGCACCGACACCAGCAGCTCCCCCTGTTCCGCGCGCGGCCGCCCCGGCAGCCGGCGCAGCACAAACTCAAAGGCGCCGAACGAGAGCGCCAGCGCCCCGAACGCGACGGTGGTGCTGATCAGCATGAGGCTGCCGTACACCTGCCTCGCCAGCAGATTGGTCAACAGCTTGATTCGGACCGGCGTCAGCAGAAACCGCAGCGCGACAAAACCGAACGATCCCCAGAGCACCGCGAGCGAATGCGACCAACCGGCAGAAGTCGACCAAGCTGGAGCAGAGCGGCCCATCGAAGGACGGCGCAGTATAGCCCCTCGCGCCGGCCGCCCCAACCACTGCGGGAGCTCAGTGGGGGACGAACAGGCCCTCGACGAGCGGGTGGAACTTTTTCCAACCGCGCTCAATCCGCTCGCTCGTCGCCAGCGGATCGGCAGCCGCCTGGATCAGCACCTGCGAGGTGCGTGTCTCCTTGCGGCGCCGCTCCTCCTGCGCGTCGATCAACTCGTGCTGATAGTGTTCGCCGACGAGTACCCATCGCATCCCGATCGCCGTGAGTTTGCGCAACAGCCGCAGGTCATCGGAGCCGCAAACCACAAACGTCTCCACCTCGTCGCGGCCATGAACGGCCAGATCGAACGCTTCCAGCGAGAGCGATACGTCGGCGCCCATCTCTCCGGGCTGGTCTCGGACACCGGGCACCGGCAAAGAGTGTTGGACAAGGCCGGCGAGCATCAGCACGTCATCGAAGGCGGCCTGCTTCCTGTCATTGATTTGCCCAGGCCATCTGGTCCGCGGAGAACCGCCCGCGAAACTAATGCGCCTCGACAATGTGACCGACGTGGCTACGGAGCTGCTCGCGTTCCGCATCGCGATGGGGTCCTGCGGCGCTGGAGACGGTTAGCGCTCGCCGGGTGGCTCAATGCAGAGCGTGACGTTGTCGACAAAGAACCGGCATTCATTCGTGCCGTGCGCGATGATGCCGAACCAGTGGACTGCCTGGAATGAGTCGGCGATCGGGAGCGCATCATACACCTGCGGCGCGCCGGCGCCGCTGCGGCGGACTTCGAGGCGATAGGTGCCGGTGCGTCGCGACCCGACCGGCACGAACACGTCGTACCGCACCCATTCGCCGGCGGCGACGGTGAACAGATTCGAGCCGCCCGATTCGACGGTGCCGTCGCGGTGGATCAGCACATAGGGGCCTTCGCGATAGCGCGGCAACGCGTCGCGCAGCTCGAACATCGGCATCGCGCCGTTGTCCCATCGCAGGTCCATGCCGGCCTGCACGACGCCGTTCGAGTAGCCCTGCACCATCAGGTGAAGGTGCGGATCATACTCGCGGCCCGGCGCTGTGGAGGGGCCGTCGCGGAACTCGAGGCTGCGGCGGCCGGCGGCGGCGGTTTCCTCGGTGATGAGTGCGGACTCTCGGGGGGAGGCGGAGCTGGCAATCATGCCGAACCACGGCTGGCCCACCGTCAAGCGCTCAAAACCTTCCCGGAGCGACAGTGGCGGCGGCGGCGAGACGTGGGCGGGCGGAAATGCGCGCGGCACCGGCGGCAGTGCGGGCCGCGGGCGTGGCTGGAGCAGTCCCGCCCGGCGCCAGGGCGGTTCAGGCCCGATCCGCGCGGCGGCCGGTGAGTTGGGCGCAAACGAGTAGTCGTCGGCCACCGGGTTGCAGAAGCCGGGATCGTTGACCTCCGCGTCCGGCTCACGGGCGCGCCAGCGCGCCAGATCCAGACCCCCGGGAAACTCCACCGCGCCGGCCGCGCACCAGTAGAGATTGCGTTCGAAAAGAACATCATCCTTCGGCTCATGGTCCCGCTCGACCAGCCGCGGGACCAGCGCAAGCCAGACGTTCCGACGCAGTTCAAAGGGGCCCAGCCGCGGCTTGTTGGAAAACTGCATCGCCGCGTTGGTGCCGAGCGCGAAGACGTTCGCGATCAGCCGGTTCTCCCGCGCCGCGTGCGTGTGGAACGGCGCGTCCTGCGTGCGATAGGCGAGGTTACTCTCGACCAGCATCTGCGAGCTGCCTTCGTCCAGGTAGATGCCCCAACCGCCGTACCGGTCTCGCGACACGTCATGGATCCGGTTGCCGACCAGCACCGTTCCCGGCTGGCGGCCGAGCGTGTAGATGCCGCCCATGTCGCTCAGCACACCCTGCCCGATCTGGAAGATGTGGTTCATCGCGATGCGGTTGTGATGTGCCGGATTTGCGTTGGTGCTCCAGGTCCACCCGAGCGAAATGCCGGTGTAGTAGAAGTCCGAAATTTCGTTGTGCTCAACAATGTTGCTGGCCGAGTGGCCGATGAAGACACCGACCGCGGCCGGATGCACGCGGCCGCCCCCCTCGATTCGGCAGTTGCGGACCACGCAACGGTTGGCCGGCCGCTCCGGTCGGATCGTGCCAAGTTTGACGCCACCAGCGCCCAGGTCGGTCATGTCGCAGTCGCGAATAACCACATCGGCGCAGCCGTCGCCCGCCTCGATCGCGTAGCCCCCAAGGTGACGAAAATCGCAGCGTTCGATCACGACTTCCCGCGCATCGCTGAGCTGCAGTGCCGCGTCACAGATCGCCTCGGCCTGGCAGAAGGAGTAACCGTCCGCGGGCAGCGTCCACGATGAGTGTGCAAAGGTGAGCCCCCGGATCACCACGTGTTCCACCGGCCGGCCAGCGGGGTCGCCCCGGAGTTTCAGCAGGACTGGGAGCTGCGGCACGACCGCGACGGTGGTTGCCGGCGATTCGCCAACCAGCGGCACGTACGTGAGCGCGCTGGTCTGAGGGTCGTAGAACCAGTCGCCGGGCTCGCCGAGCGCGGCCTGCACGTTGTCGAGCCGATACCGACTGCCCGGCGCTGCGGAGGTCCACATCCGGCCGGTCGTGGTGAGCCAGTGTCCCTCCGCCTCCACGCCGA
Source organism: Kiritimatiellia bacterium (assembly GCA_026417735.1). Classification (NCBI taxonomy): domain Bacteria; kingdom Pseudomonadati; phylum Kiritimatiellota; class Kiritimatiellia; species Kiritimatiellia bacterium. The sequence goes on along the minus strand of JAOACR010000009.1, from coordinate 455,078 downwards.
CCACTGGTAGCCGGGAGGCGCTCCAATTGAACGGCACATGGAACAGCAACACCTCGACGCCGGGACCGATCCATTCCGGCCGCACCTGATCTTGACGAAAAGGAATGGCTGTGGAGAGCTGCCCTTCAGGCGCTTGCGCGGCGAGGTGAAAATACCCGCCGCGCGGCAGCGCGGGGCGGAACCGGCGTTGTCCGTTGACGTACAGCTGTGCGAATGGCCGCAGCGGCCGAACGTCGAGCTGCCACCAACCGTTGGAGAGCACGTTCCAGCTGACCAGTCGCCGGCCGCCGCTCAGCACTGGCCGGCCACCGGGCGCAGCCTCAATCACCAGCGGCGCGGCGGCGGTACCTGAGTCGGCCGGGCTCAGCTCCAACGGCGCGGGCAGCTCGTAGAGGCCCTCCGCGATGGCGATCACGAGCGGCGTGGCGCGATCGGGCTCCGCGGCGCGCAGCGCGCGCGCCAGTTCGAGGGCGCGCGCCGGCGTCGCAACCGCCTCGGCGGGTGAACGGCCGGAGCGGTCATCGCGCCCGTCGGGGGCCACATAGAGGGTGGGGTCCGCCGCCGACGAGAGCGCGGCCAACATCAAGAATATCAGGCAAGAAAGACGAGCACTGGGCATGTTCGCTCGCTCCCGCGCGCATGCTAGACTTCAGGGGCTGGCACGTCAATGTTCGGACCGGCTCGAGAGGAGACAACATGGTCACCGCCATCGTCCTGATCAATGCAGAGCGTTCGCAGATCCGATCGTGCGCGGAGACGCTTGCCGCGCTGCCGGGCGTTGCGGAAGTGTAGTCGGTGGCGGGCGCGTTCGATCTGGTTGCGATGTTGAGGGTGCGGCGCAACGAGGAGCTTGCGGACCTGGTCGCCGACCCGATCGGCCGGGTGTCCGGCATCGTGCGCACGCAGACGCTGATCGCGTTTCGCGCCTGGTCCCGCCATGATCTGGAGCGCATCTTCTCGATCGGTGAGGCGTGAACCTGCCGCGCAAACCGACCGGCGCCGCATGGCGTCTTGTGGGCGGCCGGCTGCTGGATCCCGCCAGCGGCACGGACCGCATCGATGAGCTAGCGATTGCGGACCGGCACTTCGTGCCTGCGGGGGACAGGGCGGCCCGGTCTGCGAACGTGCTGGACGTGAGCGGGAGGATCATAGCGCCCGCCTTTATTGATCTGCATGTGCATTTGCGCGAGCCGGGCATGGAGGAGGCTGAAACGATCCGGTCGGGCCTGTGGGCGGCCGCGGCGGGAGGCTTCGGTGCGGTGGTCTCGATGCCGAACACCTCGCCGCCGGTGGACTCCCCCGCGCTGGTCCGGCGGCTGATCGAGACCGCGGAACGGGTGGGTGGCCCGCAGTTGTGGCCGGCTGCGTGTCTGACGCGCAGCCGAGCCGGTGGCGAGGTCGCCGAGATCGAGGCGCTCGTGGAGGCCGGCGCGGTCGCGTTCACCGATGATGGCTCGACAGTCAGTCGAGACGATGTGATGGAGGCCGCAATGCGCCGCGTCGCCGCGATCGGATCGGTTGTGCTCGACCACGCGCAGGACCACGCCCGGGAGAGGCTCGGGGTTGCGGGGGAGGGTGCCGCGCGGCGGCTCGGCGTGCCAGCGATCCCGGCGGAAGCGGAGATCAGCGTTGTCGAGCGCGACATCCGGCTGGTTCGGGCAACGGGCTGTCGGCTGCACGTGCAGCATCTTTCCACCGCCGGCGGTGTGGAGGCGTTGCGGCGAGCCCGGGCGGAAGGTTTGCCCGTCACTGCGGAAGTAACGCCCCACCATTTGGCGCTGTGCGAGGACGATATTCCCGGCGACGACGCGAACTACAAAATGAACCCTCCGCTGCGCTCCGAGCGCGACCGCGCGGCGCTGCGTTCGGCGGTGCTGGAGGGCGTCGTCACCTGCCTGGCGACCGATCACGCGCCCCATCCGGCGGCTGCGAAGGCGAAAGGGTTTCTGACCGCGCCGTTCGGCGTGATCGGGCTTGAGACCGCGATCGGCGTGACCTGGGAAGTGCTGGTGCTCGGCCTGGGGATGAGCCCGCTGGAGTGGGTGCGGCGATGGACGTGCGGCCCGGCGGCGGTGCTTCGCCGAGCGCCGCCGTCGCTGGCGCCCGGCGCGCCGGCGCACGCGGTGGTGATTTCGTTGAATACGGAGTGGACGGTGGTGCCAGCGCGGTTCCGATCGCGGAGCCGCAACACGCCGTTTGCGGGATGGCGGCTGCACGCGAAACCTGAGATGATCATCCTTGACGGGAAGGTCTTTGACCTTTCACCGTGAGGGGTGGCTTGCGCGGTGGTCCGCGGGTGCGGTGGAGAGGCAGGTATAAGATGCGTACCGGCTGGTCTGCTCGAGGATGGTGGATCGCGGCGGTGCTGCTGGTGGCCGCCGTGCGGAATGGCGAGGGCGGTACGGCATGGGATTTCGTCGTTGCGCCGGACGGCGATGACCGCGGGCCGGGAACTGCGCAGCGGCCATTTGCGACAATCGGGCGGGCGCAGGCGGCGGTGCGCGAGCTTTGGGCGAGCTCGACGAACCGCGCGGAGGTCCGCGTGGGACTGCGCGGCGGCGTGTGGACACTGGAGGAGCCGATCGTGTTTCGGCCGGAGGATTCTCCGCCGCCGCACGGCCGCACCATCTACGCGGCGTGGCCGGGCGAGACGCCGGTGCTCGCGGGCGGTGTGCGGCTGAAAGGGTTTCAGCCGACGCCCACGGGCGCCTGGCAACTGAGGGTGCCGGCGAGTGTGGGCGCGTCGGTTGAGCATTTGTACGTGAACGGCCGTCGAGCGGTGCGCGCGCGCCATCCCAATGCGGGCAACGCCTTTCTGCTGGCGGACGCGGAGGAGACACCGCCCGCCACGAACCGCTCGCGCAGCGGCCACTCCACGGTGCGGCTGCGGTTCGCGCCCGCCGAACTCGCGCCGCTGGTGCAACTATCCAGCGCAGCGCTGGCTCGCGTGCATGTGGTCGTGCACCACAAGTGGGATCACACGCGTCGCTGGGTTCAGGGACTGGACGCGGCCGCCGGCGCGGTGATCACCACCGGCCGGCCAACGAAGGTATGGAACCCGATCACGAAAGGATGCCTCGCGTACTTTGAAAACGTGCCCACCGCTTGCGATGCTCCGGGGGAATGGTCGGTAGAGGCAAACGGAACGCTCTGCTACCGACCACGAGCCGGCGAAACTCCTGAGAACGCCGAGGTGTGGGCGGCGCGCACCGGTACGCTGCTGCGGTTTGAGGGAGACCCGGCCGCAGGGCGCTGGGTCGAACGGATCCGCATCGAGGGGCTGCACCTTCTCTACGCGGATTACCGGACACCCGATTCCGGTTTTGAGCCGCACCAGGCGGCGGCCAACATCGAAGCGGCGGTGATGGCCGATGGGGCACGCGAGGTGGAGCTGATCGGCCTGACGTTGCGACACACCGGAGCTCACGGGGTCTGGTTCCGCCGCGGATGCCAGCGTTGCCGAATCGAGCGCTGCGAGCTGTCCGACCTCGGCGGCGGCGGCGTCAAGGTCGGCGACCACATCAGTCCCCGCTCGCCGGCCGAGGAGACGTGGGGCAATGTCATCCACAACAACATCATCCACCACGGGGGTCGGCATTTCCCGTGTGCCTGTGGGATCTGGATCGGCCACAGTGGCACCAACACGGTGACGCACAATGACGTGGGGGACTTTTTTTACACCGGCATATCGGTGGGCTGGGTCTGGGGCTACGGCCGCAGCTTCGCCCGGGCGAACGACATCGGCTACAACCACGTTCACCACATCGGCCAGGGTTGGCTCAGCGATATGGGCGGCATTTACACGTTGGGCCGTTCCGAGGGCACGCGCGTGCACCACAACCACTTTCACCACATCTGGGCGCACACCTACGGCGGCTGGGGGCTCTATACCGACGAGGGCAGCACTGGCATTCTCTTCGAGAAGAATCTCGTCCACGACACGAAGGACGGGTCATTTCACCAGCACTACGGCCGTGGCAACGTGGTGCGCAACAACATTCTCGCCTTCAGCCGCTACGCTCAAATTCGGGTGACCCGAATCGATGACAGGAACCCGCCCCCCGCCGGTGTGAACGTGCCGGACACGCGCCTGACTTTAGAGCGGAACATCATCCTGTGGGACACCGGCGCGCCGCTGGACCCGCCGGAGCGTTGGGGCCGGCTCGCATGGACCTCCGCCAGCAACCTGTGGTGGTGTGTCGCCGGACCGGTCACCAACCTGGCCGGCCGGACTCTCGCCCAGTGGATGGCAGTTGGGCGGGAGGTCGGCTCGATCGTGGCCGACCCGAAATTTCGCAATGCGGCGGCACGCGACTTTGCACTTGCACCCGACTCGCCCGCATTCGCCCTGGGCTTCGAGCCGTTCGACCCCTCCCGCGCAGGAGTGTGTGGCGACGCCGCCTGGATCGAACGCGCACGGCGGGCACCGATGCCGGACCCGCGCAACCTGCCGGCCTGGTCAAAGTAACCGAGGCGGCGCATCTGGCACGGACGCCGACCGCGGCGTATAGTCTGGGTGCATGAGGTTGCCGCTCCGTTACTACGGCGATCCAGTGTTGAAGCGCCGTGCGCTTCCGGTCCGCGAGGTGGACGAGCGCCTCCGTCGGCTGGCGGAGGACATGATCGACACCATGCGGGCGGAACAGGGGATCGGTCTGGCCGCGCAGCAGGTCGGCGAGACGGTCGCGCTGTGCGTGATCGAGGTTCCGCCGGAGTCGGATGCCGACGCGGAGGGCCGCCCATTGAACCCGGGCCTGTCGATGCCGATCGTGATGTTCAATCCCCGGATCGTGCGCGCCTCCTCGCAGACGGAGGCGCGAGAGGAAGGGTGCCTGAGCTTTCCCGACATCCGTGCCACGATTGTCCGACCGGTCGAAGTCACGGTGCAATGGCTCGGGCTCGATGGACGGCCCACCGAAGCGACCCTGCGGGGACTGACCGCGCGCTGCGTACAGCACGAAATGGATCACCTGGACGGCATTCTCATCAGTGACCGTATGTCGCCGGTGGCCCGGATCGCGCTGGCCGGCCGCCTGAAGCGACTGCGTCGCGAAACCGAGGCGTCGGCCGGCACGGTGCGGGCCGGTTGACCGGTTGGGCCTCGCGATTACGATCGTTCGAAAGCAGGGGCTGCGGAGGCCCCCAAGAACCGCTATGCCGATCTACGAATATCGCTGTGCTCGTTGCGGCCGTGTCTCGCAGTTTCTGGTTCGCAACATCGCCTCGCACACGACGCCGGCGTGTCCGCGTTGCGGCGCGGCGGAGATGCGGCGCGTGATTTCCCGCGTCACGGTGATCGGCGGCCGGAAAGGGGCGCGCGCGGACGCGCCGGCGCCTCCGGACGACGACTCGTCGGCCGCCGCCGCGGCACCGGAGACGGAAGCGGATGCCGGCGAAGCCGCAGAGGAGGGCGGCTTTGAGCCGTCGGAGGCGGACGTCGCCCGGATGGAAGCGCTGCTGAACAACATGGACGAGAACGATCCACGTTCGATCGGCCGCGCGATGCGCGAAATGGCGGCGATCGCGCGGGAACCGCTCGAAGGGGAGATGGAAGAGGTCGTGCGTCGGCTCGAGTCGGGGGAGGATCCGGACAAAATCGAGGAGAAAATGGGCGATGCGCTGGGGGATGCGGACGGCGGCGGCGACGAGCTCTATGACGGCTGAGGCCTCCAGCAGCGTTCCGGACCGCCGGGAGACATGGGCATGAGCGCGGGCGGGCGATGTCCTGCGTGCGGGCACGAAACGCTCTGGATCCGGACCCCTCGCTACGAAGGATTTCGACGCGTGGGCGAGGAATTCAAGTGTGCCAGGTGTGGGGCGCGGGTCGCAGCGGAGGCGGCGGCGTCCCCGGCACCCCGTCAGCCGGCGATCTTCAGCGAGGAGGATCGACCCGTGGCGCCGCGGGTTTTTGCCGGCGAGCCGCCACCGCGGTTCTGTCGGCGCTGCCGGCACTATGTGGTGAACCCCTTTCGCCAGTGGTGCGGGCTGCACCGGCGCGACGTCGCCGCAACGGACAGTTGCGATCAGTTCGAGGCGCGCGAGTCCGCGGAGCTGCCGGACGGCTGAGCGGCCAGCGTGGCGGCCAACTCCGGCGGCAGTGCCTCGCCCTCTCGCCAGACGGTCAGTCGCCGGCCGAACACCTGCTCGAAGTTGGCGAGCATCCGCTCGGCGACCGCGTCCATCGACGGCGCATGCCCGCCAAGACAGGTCCGCAGCGAGGCTACCGGTTCGCCGCGCAGGCCACAGGGCACGATCCACTCGAAGCCGTTCGGGCACGGATCCACGTTGAAGCTGGTGCCGTGCAGCGTGACCCAGCGGCGCAGATGGAAGCCGATCGCGGCGATTTTGCCCGAGGCGGTCCAGGCACCCGCCATGCCGGGGCGGCGCCAGGCCGCGACGCCGAAGTCCGCGCAGGTGCGGATGGAGAGCTCCTCCAGGTTCCAGAGGTGGCCGTGCGCATCCGCGCCGACTCTCCCCAGGCGCAGAATGGGGTAGACGACCCACTGGCCGGGTCCGTGATACGTCGCGTCGCCTCCGCGCGAAGCGACGTGCAGTTCGACGCCGCAGGCGGCCAGCTCCTCGGGGGTACGCAGCAATGCTTCCCGCCGGCCCCGACGTCCAAGCGTGATCACTGGCTCGTGCACCAACCAGAGCACCACGTCCGGAACCCGGCCAGCCAGCCGGGCGGCATGCAACGACAGCTGCCAGCGCAGCGCTTCCGCGTAGCCGACGGGCCGGGGGCGGACGAACGCCCAGGCCTCACCGCTCGAGGGCGGCCGGCTCACTCCTCCTCGTCCGGCGGCAGCTGCTCCTCGTAGGCGTCGGCGTCAAGGAGGCTGGCCACCTCCTTGGGGTTCTTCATCCGGATCTTGAAGAGCCAGCCGTCGCCATACGGGTCGCGGTTGATGCGGTCCGGCTCTTCGGCGACCGCGGAGTTCACCTCGACGATCGTGCCGCTCACCGGCGCATAGACGTCCGAGGCGGCTTTCACGGATTCGACAAACGCGACCTCGTCCGAGACGTTCACCTCGTCGTTGAGGTCCGGCAGTTCGACGTAGGTGATGTCCGAGAGCTGCTGCTGCGCGTAGTCGGTGATGCCGACCGTTGCGACGCCGCCCTTCACCCGCACCCACTCGTGGGTGCTCGTGTACCGAAGCTCACGCGGTATGTTCATGGACCAGGGTCTCTCCTGAATCTTTGGGTCCGCCCCGCCGGCCCGAACGCCCGGGGTGCTGGACCGCCTCGCCTTCTACATGGCGCGATGCGAAATGCAAGCCAGTCGGGCGCTCATCGCTCGACGGGGGCGGGCGCGTTGGTCGGCGCGGCGGTCGCGGTGGTGCCTGCCGGCGGCAGCGGCGCGGCCTCATCGCTGAGCTGTTGAGCCCATTCGGGCAGTGGGTATTTCTCCGCCAGTTCGCGGTACAGCCGAGGGAAGAGGCCAGTCACCTGACGGCCGGCCCACGACTCTTCCGCGACAACGCGGTGCAAGCCCTCGTGCGGGATCATCGTCAAGAGCACCAGCGCGGCAATCGCGCCCAGCGCGGTGGTGAGCAGCCCGAGCGCCGCACCACCGATCCGCTCCAGTAATGGCGAGAAGCTGAACCGGAAGAGGAGCCGCGCGACGAGGCGGATCAGCAGCGCGCCCGCGCACACGCCCGCGAACAACAGCACGTATGCGAGTGCGCGGGCGAGCGCGTCGGGTGGGGCCTCCGAGCCGGCGATGCGTTGTGCGAGCGCGGGCTGGAAGCGCGCGGCGGCCCACACCGCGGCGCCCAGCATCACGAACGAGAAGATTTGGCGCGAGAGACCGATCAGCGCTCCTCGCACCGCGCCCAGCACCAGCAGCGCGGCGATCACCCAGTCCAGCACGCTCAGGTCCGCGCTCATGCTCCGCTCGCTCCTGGCGGGCCGCGCCGCCGCATGAGCCAGCTGCCCACCAGCAGCACGCCCAGCAACCCCAGGGCCAGCGCCACCGATGCCGGCGAGGGCCGGCGAATTGCGCGCCCCCAGGCTGCATACATCACCGACGAGGGAATCATACCCAGAAAGCTCGCCGCCAGGTAGGTGCTCGCCGGTACCCGCAGCGTGCCGGCCAGAATGTTTGTCGCGACGAAGTTCGAGAGCGGAAAGGCGCGCAGCAGTACCAGCGCCGCAAATGCCCGGCCGGGCGGGATGTTGAGCCAGCGGCTGCGGCGCCGCTCCAGCAGCGATCGGCACCATGGAGCGAGCATCGAACGGGCCAGCGCGTAGTGCATCAGCGCCCCCAAAGTCGAAGCGGTGTTCGCGAGCGCCGCTCCGGGTCCAATGCCGTACAGCAGGCCACTGACCACCGCGATCGGCCAGCGCGGCAGCATCAGCAGCGGGGCGACGAGCCCGACCACCACGATCGCGACCGGCCCCCAGGGGCCGAGCCGGCGCCCGAGCTCCACCAGCCGCTCGACCTGCCACCACTCGCGCAGCGGCAGCAGCACGCTGGCGGCCAGCAGCAGCACGGAGACCACCCCGAACGCGACCGCCCGCCCGACCGGCCCCCGATCCGACGCGATGCGGTCCTCCGTCTCTCTCGTCACCCGCCCCTCCCGTGTGCGGACCCGGCGGCTAGAACATCTCGCGCGCGGCCGCCAGGATGTGCGCGGTGGTCATGCCGAAAAACTCGCCCACCGCCTTCGCCGGTCCGGAGGCGCCGAACCGACGGATGCCCAGCACGCGGCCGGACAGCCCGACGTACCGCTCCCACCCGAGCGGCCAGCCCGCTTCCACCGCGAGCCGTCGCCGGCAACCCGGCGGAATGACGCGGTTGCGGTACGTGCGCGGCTGCCGCTCGAACAGCTCCCAGGAGGCGAGGTTCACGACGCGCACCGCCCGGCCATCCTGCTGCGCAAGCTGCCGGGCCGCTTCCAAGGACGGCGCCACCTCGGATCCTGTCGCGATGATCACCAGTTCCGGCTTTGAGCCCGGCCGACTTTCCCACAGCACGTAGCCGCCTCGCGCGATTTCCGAGGCGGGCGGCAGCGAGGCGCGGTCCAGCACCGGTACCGCCTGACGCGTCAGCAGCAGCGCGACCGGCCCCTCGCGATGGCGCAGTGCCACCGCCCAGGCGGCGGCAGTTTCCGCGGCGTCGGCCGGCCGGATCACCACGAGGTTCGGAATCGCCCGCAGCGCAGCCATGTGCTCGATCGGCTGGTGCGTGGGGCCGTCCTCACCCACGAAGATGCTGTCGTGCGTGAACACATAGATCACTGGCAGCCTCATCATCGCGGCGAGCCGGATCGCAGGCCGGGCGTAGTCGCTGAACACCAGGAACGTCGCGCCGTAGATGCGGAACCCCCCGTGCAGCGCGATGCCGTTCATGATCGCCGCCATGCCGTGCTCGCGCACACCGAAGTGGAAGTTGCGACCTCCGAAGGCGCCGGCCGCGATGTCGCCCAAACCGGTCAGGTACGTGTTGTTGCTCGGCGCCAGGTCCGCGGAGCCGCCGACCAGCCATGGGATTCGGGGGGCGAGCGCTTGCAGCGTCTTACCCGAGGCCGCCCGCGTTGCCACCGGCTTGGCGGGGTCGAAGGTGGGGAGCGCCGACTCGATGTCCGACGGTATCTCGCCCTTCATTGCGGCGGACCACTGTGCGGCGAGCTCGGGGTGCGCGGCCTTCCAACGGCGGAAGGTCCTCCGCCATCGTTCGTGCAGCGCGGCCATCTGTTCGCGCCGCGCCGCAAACATGGCGCGCACCTCGTCCGGCACATAGAACTCGCGGTCGGTGGGTAGCCCCAGGTTCAGTTTCGCTGCACGCACCTCTTCCGGTCCCAGCGGCGCGCCGTGGGCCTCGTGCGAGTCGCGCAGGTGCGGCGCACCTTGCGCGATGTGCGTGTGCGTGAGGATGAGGTGCGGCCGATCTTCCGAGGCCAACGCCCGTTCGATCGCCGCCTCGATCTGCGCGAAGTCGTGACCGTCAATCTCCTGCACCGCCCAGCCGTACGCCTCGAACCGGCGCCGCGCGTCGTCGCTGCAGGCCAGCTCAGTGGAACCTTCAATCGTGATGCGGTTCGAGTCGTAGAACACGATCAGCCGTCCCAGCCGCAGGTGCCCCGCCAGCGAAAACACCTCGTGTGAAATACCCTCCATCAGGCAGCCGTCGCCCGCGATCACCCAGGTGCGGTGGTCCACCACCGGCGGTTCGCCCGCGACGTTGAACCGCGCCGCGAGCATCCGCTCAGCGATCGCCATCCCCACCGCGTTGCCGCTGCCCTGCCCGAGCGGACCGGTCGTGGTCTCGACGCCCGGCGTGTCGCCGTGCTCCGGATGCCCGGGCGTGCGGCTGCCGAGCTGGCGGAACCGCTGAAGCTCCTCGATCGGAAGATCGTAGCCGGCCAGGTGCAATAGGCTGTAGAGCAGCATTGAGCCGTGCCCCGCCGACAACACGAAGCGGTCGCGGTCTGGCCAGTCCGGATCGGCCGGATCGTGTTTCAAGTACTTCAGCCACAACACCGCCGCGACGTCCGCCATACCCATCGGCATCCCCGGATGGCCGGACTTCGCCCGCTCCACCGCGTCCATCGCCAGCCCGCGGATCGTGTTCGCCACCAGTTGCAGGTTCATGCTGACCCTTTCGCCGCCCACCGCCCTCCAACGCGACTCTCCACACTATCGGATGGATGGCCGGCCTTCAACCAGGCGCCCTGCAACGGCATCCCGACGTTGGACCGCTCGCCCCGGAACGCCTCCCATCCATGGAGGCCGCCGTCCGCTTGCATTTGGGCTCGCCACACGGCACGATGCGGCGCCTGTGCACCGAGGGCACCCCGATGACGGATGAGCATCGTCCGCCGGCGAAGTCCGGTCCGCCCGGCGCGGCCGCTCCCGCAGAGAGCGCCCCGCTGGACTGGCAAAGCCTGCTGCGCGACTACGGCCGCCCGCTGCTGCTGGGCGCCGCGATCGCGATCGTGATCGTGGTTGCGGTGGGGTTCGTCCGCCAACGCCGGCGCGCCGCGGAGGAGGAAGCGGCTCGGCTGCTCACCAGCGGACGGGTCGAGCAGATTGAGAAGTTGGTGGAAAAATATCGCCGCACCTCCAGTGCGCCGATCGGGGGGCTCGCACTGGCCCGGCTCGACTTCCACAACGGCCGTTACGAGGAAGCAGAGAAGCGCTACGCACAGTTTCTCAAGGACTATCCCCAGCACCCGCTGGCGCCCGTTGCGGAGGTGAACCGCGCCACCTGCCTGGAAGCGATCGGCCGGCTGGAGGAGGCGCTGAAGATCTATGAGGCGGTGCGGTCCCGCGAGAGCACCTCGCTGCAGGGTTCGCTCGCGTTGCTCGGCCGCGCGCGCACCTTTGAGCAGATGGGACGATACACGGAGGCGCGGCAGGCCTACGAGGAATATCTGGCGCTACACCCGGAGGGGCCGTTTGCCGGCGTCGCAGAAGCGGGTCTGAAGGTGCTCGAGCAGAAACGCCGCGCGGCGCAGAAACTCGTCGAAACCGGTCTGCCCCCACCGCTGGCCACGTCGACGAACCCGCCCGCACCCGCCGCCGTTGTGCCGACCGGCGCCGCGCCCGCGGACGCGAACACACCCCGACGGTGACCGCGCGCGGATTGACTTCACGGCGGAGCGTCCGATGATGCCCGCGCACAACGTTGCCGAGGATGACCGACCTCGCTTCGATTGCCGATCGCGTTGCCCGCGTCCGTGAGCGGATCGAGCGGGCCTGCGCCGCCGCGGGCCGCCGGTCGGAGGAAATCACGCTGGTGGCGGTCGCCAAAACGCATCCGCCAGAAGCGGTCGCCGCCGCGGCCGCCGCCGGCGTGCGGGTGATCGGCGAGAACCGCGTGCAGGAGGCCGCGGCGAAGCTCCCGCTGTGCCCGGCACACCTGGAATGGCACCTCGTCGGGCATCTGCAGTCGAACAAGGTCCGCCCCGCGCTGCGGCTGTTTTCGATGTTGCACTCGGTCGATTCGATCCCGTTGCTGCGACGGGTGGATCAGATCGCCGCGGAGGAGGGCCGCCGCATCCGCGTGTTGCTGGAGGTGAACGTTGCCGGTGAGCGCTCGAAGTTCGGGTTCCCGCCCGACGCGGTCGCGGAGGCGGTGCGGGAGGCGAACCGGCTGCCGCGCATCGAGCTGGCGGGCCTCATGACGGTGCCGCCGATCTGCCGGGATCCGGAAGACGTGCGGCCGTTCTTCCGCGCGCTCCGCGAACTGCGCGACCGCTGCACGCAGCAGTGCGGGACGCCGCTGCCGGAACTTTCCATGGGCATGTCCGCCGATTTCGAGGTTGCGATCGCGGAGGGCGCGACGATGATCCGCGTCGGCACCGACATTTTCGGACCGCGGGCGTCGCCGTGGCGCCGCCCCGCCGACGAGGCGGTCGCCGCCGACTGATCCTTTCGCCAACAGGACCACCACGATGCACGAACCGACCACCATCGCCTGGATCGGCGCCGGCAACATGGCCGAGGCGCTGATCCGCGCGGCGCTCCGCGCGGGGCGGGCGCCGGACTCGATGCGCGTTAGCGACGTTCGGCCGGAACGACTGGAGTGGTGCCGGCGCCATCTCGGCGTGGCCACCGCGCCCGACAACGCCGCCGCCGCGCGCGGCGCGGAACTGGTGGTGCTGGCGGTGAAACCACAGCAGCTGCGCGCTGCGCTCGACTCGTTGCGCGGCGCGATCGACACGGCGGCGACGGTGCTCAGCATCGCGGCCGGCGTGCCGACCGCGCGCATCGAGACGTTGCTGGGCGGGCGGCCGCGCGTGGTGCGGGCGATGCCGAACACACCCGCGCTGGTCGGTGCCGGCGCCGCGGCGGTGTGCGCGGGCCGCTATGCGGACGAGCTGGACCTCGCCCGCGCGGAGTCGGCACTTCGCCCGGCCGGGATCGTCGAGCGGGTGCCCGAGGAGCTGATGGATGCCGTCACCGCGATCAGCGGCAGCGGCCCCGCCTACGTGTTTCTGTTGATCGAACTGATGCTGAACGCTGGGGTGCGTTTCGGGCTGCCGACCGAGGTGGCGCGGCGGTTGGTCCTGGCGACCGTCGCGGGCGCGGCGCGACTGCTGGAGTCAACCGGTCTGGACGCGCGAGAGGCCCGGCGGAGGGTGACGTCGGAGAAAGGCACCACCGACGCCGCGATTCGGGAGCTTGAGCGCCGTGACGTGCCGGCGGCGTGGGCCGCCGCGTTGGACGCGGCCCGTCGGCGGGCCGCGGAGCTGGCGGCGGAGGCCTGAGGCGGTGCCCAGACAGATCCGCTACGAGGACGATCTGCCGTCGAGTGCGCGGAGCCTTCGGCATGCGCTGGCGGGTGTCCGCAGTTTTCTGTTCTTCGGATCGATTGTCTTCGGGATTTTGTATCTCAGCTTGCTGATCCTCGCGCGGACAGAGGGCATTCGCGCGCATGTCGCGGATGCGCTGTCCGCGCGGCTGGGTGCGAGGGTGGCGGTGGGCGCGGCCGCGCTGTGGCCGCCGGCGACGCTCGTGCTGCGGAATGTCGCAACGACTGGCGACACGAGCCGTGCCGGCGTCCAGGTACACGCGGACCGTGTCGCGATCCGATGGGGATGGCCGCGGCGCGGTGAACCTGCGGTGCGACGGATCGACATCGCGGGCGGATCGGTCCTGTGGCGCGCGGACGTGACCGGTGCGGTCGCGACCGGCGACTGGGCACGGCTGGAACAGACACTTGCGCTGGCCTTCGGCGCCCGTCCGCCGGCGCCGGATGCGCTGCTGCCGGTGGTGCTGCACTGGCAGGCGAAACGGTTCGAAGCGGTCGGTACGGAGCCGGGCAGCGCGTTCACCGCCGACACCGCGGAAGTTCGCTGGACTCCGCTCGAGGTGAATGGCCGCCGCATTGTCCATCTGCGCGCGTCCGCCCGGATGCTGCACGGCGCCGGCGCTGCCTCGCCCGGCCCCTGGGATATTGAGGCGATCCTTGCCGGCGAGCGGCGGCTGGATCTGCGGCCGGCGGCCGCGCCCGCCCGATGAGCGGCCCGCTCGACTGGATCGGCGCGGAGCTCGGCCGGCTGACCGAGCGTGGTCGGCGGCGGCGGCTTCCGGACGGGACCGAGGTGGAAGGGTTGAACCTCTCGTCGAACGACTACCTCGGGCTTGCACGTCATCCGGCGGTGATCGAGGCGGCGGTGGCGGCGGCGCGCACATGGGGGGTGGGCGCCACCGCCTCGCCGCACCTGTGTGGCCGCCGCCCGGTGCACGTGGAGCTGGAGCAGCGGCTGGCGAGGCTGAAGCGCACGGAGGCCGCGCTCGTCTTTTCCTCCGGCTACGCGGCCAATGTCGGGGTGATTTCGGCGCTGGTGGGCCGTGGCGACGTCGTGTTCGCGGACCGGCTGGTGCACGCGAGCCTGCTCGACGGCGCGCGGCTCTCCGGCGCGGTGCTGCGACGGTTCCAGCACAACGACCCCGCCCATCTCGAGCAGCTGCTGCGGGCGGCCCCCCCGAGCGGTCGGCGGATGATCGTCACCGAGTCGGTGTTCTCGATGGACGGGGATCGCGCGCCGCTCCCCGAACTGGCGCGTCTGGCAGAGGAGCATGGCGCGCTGCTGTATGTGGACGAGGCGCACGCGCTGGGCGTGTATGGCCCCGGCGGCGCCGGCGCACTAGTGGAGTGCGGGCTTTCGGGACCGGGAGTGGTGGCGATGGGCACGCTGAGCAAGGCGCTCGGTTCCCAGGGGGGATTTGTCGCCGGCAGCGCGCAGCTGCGCGAGTGGCTCGTGCAGGCGGCCCGCTCGCTGATGTACTCGACCGGCCTCTCGCCGGTGGCGGCCGCGGCGGCTCTGGCGGCAGTCGAGGTGCTCGAGCGCGAGCCGGAGCGGCCCGCGGAGCTGCGCCGGCGCGCCGCCCGGTTCCGCGAGCGGCTGCACGGGGCCGGTCTGCCGGTGGCCGCAGGCGATTGCCCGATCGTGCCGGTGATTCTGGGCGAGGACCGGTGGGCGATGGAGGCGGCCGGGCGTTTGCGCGCGAGCGGCGTGCACGCGGTGGCGATCCGCCCGCCCACTGTCCCGGAGGGTGCGGCACGGATCCGGTTCTCTGTCACATTGAATCTCACGCCGGCGGAAACGGACGCCGCCGCCGAGATTATCGGCCGGGTGCTGGGGGTACCGCCCTCGTGAGCGAAGTGTGGCTGGTCGGCGGCTGGGCGATCGGCCGTGGCTGGTGGCGACCGACCGTCGCGGTGCTGGAGGCCGCCGGCATCGCGTCCGTCACCATCGAACTGAACGATCTGGGCGTGGATCCCGCCGCCTGGTCGTCTGAGCTGGCCGCTCGTCTTCGGCAGTGCCCTGCGCCGCCAGCGGTGGTGGGCTGGTCCATGGGCGCGATGGTTGCGCTCGATGCGCTCACGCGGCCCGGCGCTCCGGCGGTGGCCGCGCTGCTGGTTTTGGCCGGCACGCTCCGCTTTTGCGCGGCACCGGACTGGCCCCTCGGCCGGCCGATCTCGGCGGTGCGCGCGCTGCGGCGCGCGGTGCTGCGCGACGCCACGCGCGCACTCGCGGCGTTCTACCGTGACGTTGCTGCCGGTGGCGGTCCGCCGCAGCCGCCTCCCCCGCCCGCCGGCTCCACTGCCGACCGGCTCGCTGCGGCGCTCGACGTGCTGGCGACGCTGGACCTGCGCGACCGTGAGGCACCGAGCTGCCCGCTGGGCTGGTTGCATGGCGAGCTCGATGCGGTGATCCCCGCCTCGGCCGGCATCGAAAGCGCGCGCCGGCTGGGCGCTGTCGCCCGCGTGATTGCGGGCGCGGGCCATGCTCTGCCCTGGACATGTGGCGAGAATGTTCGGGATGTGTTAGTGTGTAAACTTAGCGATTCGCAAATGTGAGCGACGCGCTTCGACACCTTCGTAGCACCCATGCGCGGTTCAACCGTGGCGCCGCGCGCTACGATTTGCAGGCCGATGTGCAGCGGGAAACCGCCGCACGGCTGGTGGAACACCTCGCGGACATCGAGGAGCCGTTGCGGATCCTCGATGCGGGCTGCGGGAGCGGCATCCTCACCCGCCTGTTGCTGGAGCGGTTCCCGCGGTCCCGCGTGGACGCGTTCGACATCTCGGAGGCGATGCTCGATACCGCCCGCGCGCACATTTCCGCTCCCTGCGTGCGCTGGTTGCAGAGCGAGTTTGCGCTGTTTCGGCCCGCGCTACCGTATCCGCTGGTGGTGAGCAACGCCTCGCTCCACTGGGCGCCGTCGCTCTGCGATGCGATGGAGAATCTGGCGAACTGCCTGGCGCCAGGCGGTCTGCTGGCCGTGTCGCTGATGGTCGAAGGAACGCTGCGGGAGCTGAGGGAGTCGCTCGCGCGGGTCGTGCCGGCGAAAAGCGAGGTGGGTCCGATGCCGACGCTGGCGGAGCTGCGCCTGATTGCGGACCAGCTGGGGCTGCGGCGGGTGGGGGAGGGCGAGTACGCGATCCGTCGGGTCTATCCCTCCGCAAGCGAGCTGCTGCGCGGGCTGCACGATCAGGGTCTCACCGGCGGTGTCCGCTATCGGCCGGTTGCGCCGCTGGTGCGTGGCGAACTGGCCGCATTGGTGACCGACTACGACCGCGCGCACGCGGTGCCGGAGGGCGGCGTGATTGCCACCTACGCCGTGGCGTGGCTCCTCGCCCGCCGGCTGCACTGACACGTCGCTGCATGCCGCCCGCAGCCGGGCTTGCCCTTTCGCGGGCGCATCATATTTGAGCGCTCCGCTCGTTATGTGATCAGTACGTCCTTGTGGCGGACCGCGGCAATGGGGTTTGCCGCCCCCTCGCGGGACAACCGCGCGATGTTCTCGCGCTGATAACTCCTGACGACCACCCAACGGAAGGAAAGATCGGCGTGAGAATGCGGGCGTCGGCCTCGGCGATCCCTGTGGCAGTGGCGGTGCTCGGCTGCGCGCATGTCACCCCGGCTCCGCCCCAACCTGTCCGCGCGCGGATCGCTCGGGCTGAGATGAACGAGGTAGAACGCGTGCCGCGGCGCTGGACTCTCGAAGAACTGACGGCGCTCGCGCTGCGCCGCAATCCGGAGCATGAGCTCGCCTGCCGCGAAGCGGAGACGGCGCGCGCCGCGATCCTCGCGGCGGCGGAACGACCGAATCCGACTCTTTCGCTGTCGCCCGGCTACAATGCCTCCGTCACCGAGCCGAGTCCCTGGATCGTCTCGGTTGCGCTCAGCGTGCCCATCGAAGCGGTCGGCCGGAGGTCGCCGCGGATTGAGGCGGCTCGCCGGCGGGCGGACGCCGCGGCGAAGCGGGCCGAGGGATCAGCGTGGCGAATCCGACGGGCCGTGCGTGAAGCGGTGCTCCTGCTCGGCGAAGCGCGGGAAATCCGTCAGCTCACCGAGGAATGGGCGGCGGTGCTCGCGCGCCGCGCGGAGCTGGTTGCGAAACAGCACCGGCTCGGGGAGATGTCCGCGACGGACGCAGCCGCTGCCATCGCGCTGGCGCGGCAGTCTCATCTGGAGGCGGTCAAGGCCGCGGGTGCGGAGTCGATGGCCGGCCAGCAGTTGGCGGCGGTTGTGGGTGTGCCGGCGACCACGTTTGCGGGCGCGGAGCTGGCGGTGGAGGCTCTCGATGTGCGTCGGTTTCCCGAAAGCGTGGCGGACGCTCAGCACGCTGCGGTGACGCATCGAAGCGATCTGCTGGCGGCGCTGGAGGAGTACGCGGCGGCGCGGGCGGCCGTGCTGCTGGCGTCGGCCGCGCAACTTCCAAGCATCACGATCGGTCCGGCCTACGAGTATGACCAGCGGGAGAACAAATGGTCCCTGATCGCCAGCGTCGATCTCCCCCTCCTGAGCCGGGGGCGTGGCGCGCTCGCGGAGGCCGCGGCGCGCTGCGAAGAGGCCGCCAGCAGAGTGCGCGAAATGCAAGTTCGAATTCGCACCGAGGTGGACGCGGCGTTTGTGGCCTGTGAGGACGCCGATCGGCAGTGGAAGGCGGCGCTGGAATTGGAGCAGAGTTCGGCCCGTCAGCTGGCTGTTGCTGAGGCGAGGCGATCGGTCGGAGAACTCCCGCTCGCCGAGGTGCTCGTGGCCCGGTCCGAACTGCTCCGCGCGCGACTCGAGGTGGCCCGTGCCCGGTGGCGGCGACGGGCGGCGGTCGGCGAACTGGACGATCTGCTCCAACGTTCCGAGGCGCCGGGCACGTGCGTGCCGGGCACGTCGGACGGTCGCCACCAGGAGGATTCCCCTTGATGACGACTGCGATTCACCGTCCGGTTGCGCGGGGCGTTCTCGCGCTGATGCTGTGCTGGGCCACTGGCGCCGTTGCAGCGTCGCCGGATGAGGCGGAGGTCACCGTGCAGACGGCGTCCATCGTTGCGACCACGCTGTGCGCGCGGTTGACGGTGTACGGAACGCTCGAGCCGGCCCCTGCCGAGGATGCTGAGCCGGCCGCGATTGCGGTGCTGGCGGCGGCCGAAAACGCGTGGATTGAGTCGGTAGAGGTTTGTGAGGGGGAGTGGATCGGATGTGGACGCCGTCTCGTGCGGCTGGACGCTCGTGTCGCGGAGGCGGCGGTGGCTCGAGCGCGGGCGGAACTGGCGGCGGCGTCGGCCGCACTGGAGCGGCAACGACGGTTGCTGGAGCACGATGCAACGTCACAACGAGATCTCCTTGAAGCGGAAGAACGGCATGCGATTGCGGTGCAGACCGTCGCCGGAGCGGAGGCGAGCCGGTCGCGGTGCGATCTCGTATCGCCGATTGCGGGCGTTGCGGAACGGGTGTGGGCGCGGGCGGGAGAACTCGCGATCGCGGGCCAGCCGCTGGTCCGGATTCTCTCCCCGGAGCGGTTGGTGTTTGCGGCGGCCGCGCCCGCCGCGGTCGCGAACCGGCTGCGGGCGGGCCAGATCGCCCTTGTGGAGGCGAGCGGCATCGCGGTGACCGGGGTTGTTCAGTCTGTCGCGCACGAGGCCTCGCCGGGCACGGACATGGTCGGTGTTCGGATTCGTTTGCCTCGGGGGACGAGTCTGCGAGCCGGCCAGTTTGCCCGGGCGCGCGTGGTGGTCGAAGAACACGTCGGATGCCTCGCGGTTCCGCTCGCCAGCGT
This sequence comes from Kiritimatiellia bacterium, assembly GCA_026417735.1. Classification (NCBI taxonomy): domain Bacteria; kingdom Pseudomonadati; phylum Kiritimatiellota; class Kiritimatiellia; species Kiritimatiellia bacterium. The sequence continues at coordinate 436,061 of JAOACR010000009.1, read as the reverse complement.
CTACACCGATCATGGAGGCGTCAGCGAGATTCGGCTGGTGGACGGCAACCGTGCGCGTCGGATTCAGGTCCGGCGGGGTCTGCAAGACACCGGACTGGTCGAGGTGGCCGCGGAGGGATTGAAGCCGGGTGCGACGGTGGTCACTGTGGGCGCGTATGCGTTGCCCGACGGCGCCCGGGTTCGCGTCGTTTCCCGCTGAGCCGTGGCCTCGAGACCATGAGTACGGGCACGACGCTGAGTCCGGATGGCAGTCGGATCGGACGGTTTGCGAACCGGCACCGGCTGGCGATTATTTTTGTGACGCTCGCACTGTGCGTCGGCGGGATCTATGGGTCCTTGCGAACGCCCTCCTCGGTGTTCCCCGAGACGGATTTCCCCCGCTGTGTGGTGTTGATCGACAACGGCGCGATGCCGGCCGACGAAATGATGGCCACCATCACGCGACCGGTCGAGGAGGCGATGAAAGACATCCCGGGCGTTACGCAGGTGCGCTCGGCCACCGGGCGAGGCTCGGCGGAGGTCAACGTGTTTTTCAACTGGCGTGCGGACATGCCGCGGTCGGAGCTCTATGTGCTCAACCGTGTCGCGCAACTGAAGAACGAGCTGCCAGCCACTGCAAAGGCGACCGTCTGGCGACTGACCTTCAATGCGTTTCCGATCATCGGCATCAGCGTGACGAGCCCGGGCCGGGACATCATGGAGCTGTGGGAGCTGGCGAGGTACGAGCTGAAGCCGAGGTTCATGCGCCTTGAGGGTGTTGCGCGGGTGGATCTGGTGGGCGGCCGAATGCCCGAGTACCACGTGGTGGTGGATCCCCTGCGGCTCGCCGCACTGGGACTGGGCATGCATGACGTGGTCGAGGGCCTTCGTGCAAACAATCGGATCGAGCCGGCCGGGTTTCACTCGGAGAACTACACGATCTACCTCGCGATGACCGAGGGGCGGGCCCGCTCAGCGGAGGAGCTGGCGGCGCTCCCGCTGGCGGTGCGCGACGGGTCGCCGGTGCGCATCGGCGACGTCGCCCGCGTGGAACGGGGCCCGGAGCCGGTGTTCAACTTCGTCAATGCCCAGGGCCGTCCCGCGGTTCTGATGAACATCCGTGCGCAACCTCGGGGCAGCAGCATCCTGGCGATCGCACGCAATCTGCAGCGGGAGCTGCGGGAGCTGCGCCACGTGCTGCCGCCGGACGTCGAACTGTCCTTTTATTACGACCAGTCGCTCTTCGTGCGCGAGTCCGTCCGAAGCGTCTGGGAATCCATCGGGGTGGGTCTGATCTTCGCGGTTCTGATCCTCTATGGTTTTTTGAACAGCTGGGGGAGCGTGCTGACCGCAGTCGTGGTGATTCCCGTTTCGGTGTTCGCCACCGTGGTTGCGATCCTCGCGGCGGGGATGACGTTCAATCTGATGACGCTTGGCGGTATCGCGGCCGCGATCGGCGTGATCATCGACGACGCGATCGTGGTCGTGGAGAGCATCGTGCGGGAGACGGCGGGCGGTGGTTCTCCCGAGGATGCGATCGGGCGGGCCCTGGGTGCGATCCTGCGTCCGCTCATCGGTTCGACGCTGATGCCCGTGGTGGTGTTTGCACCCTTGGCGTTTCTCGACGGTTTGCCCGGCGTGTTTTTTCGGGCACTGGCGGTGACGATGGTGGTCGCACTGCTGGCGTCACTGGTGCTGGCCGTCACGCTGACTCCCGCGCTCGCGTCCTGGTGTTTGCGACCGGCCAAGCACGGCCGAACCGGCCCGGCACAGGAGGGGCCGTGGATGCAGTTGCTGCTGGCGGGCTTCGGGGCCGCGCTGCGAGGCACGCTGCGGTGGCGGTGGGCGTTGCTGCTGGTGGTGCTCGCCGTGGCGACCGCGGGCGCGGCGCTGTACCGGCGGCTCGAGACGGCCTTCTTGCCCGCGATGGACGAAGGCGGCTTTGTCATTGACTACTTGACGCCGTGGGGGACCAGCCTCGAAGAAACTGATCGAATGCTGCAACAAGCGGAAACCATTCTGCGCGAAACGCCGGAGCTGGAAGGGTACTCGCGCCGCACCGGCGCCCGTCTGGCGCTGGCGATCGCTGAGCCGAACAAGGGCGATATCCTGGTCAAGCTGCGGCCGGACCGCCGCCGCACCACCGAGGAAATCAAATCGGAGCTCCGGCAAAAGTTGAATCGGGCGCTTCCGGGCATCGAATGGGAGTTCCCCGGCATCCTCGCTGATCTTGTCGGTGACCTCACATGGGCGCCGGACCCGATCGAGGTGAAGCTGTTTTCCACCGACACCGCCTGGTTGATGCGCACCGCGCCGAAGGTTCGCCGGCTCATCGAGGAGGTGCCGGGAGTCGTCGACACCAGTGACGGGCTGAGGATGACGGGGCCTACGCTGGCCCTGCGAGTCCGTCACGACGAGGTGGCGCGGCACGGACTGACCGTCGAAGCTGTCGCCGAGGCAATGAACATTGCAGTGCTCGGACAGGTCGCTTCGACGGTCAGCGAGGCGGATCGCGTGGTCCCGATCCGCGTGGTCGGCGACCCCGCCTGCTCGGCGACAGCAGAGTCGCTGCGCGATCTGCCGATACGTGCGCGCTCCGGCCGCCTTGTCACACTCGGCCAGATCGCCGATGTGGCGGAAACGCCGGGCCAACTGGAGCTGCGAAGGGAAAATTTGCGCCAGATGGTCGCCGTGACCGCGTCCCTTGAAGGAAGGGGCCTGGGCGCGGCCATCGCGGACATTCGGGCGCGACTCGCGCGCCAGCCCGATATTCCACCGGGCGTTGTGGAGTATGGCGGATTGTACGAGCAGCAGGTCGAATCCTTTCGGAATCTCGCGATTGTGCTCGCGCTGGCGATTGTGCTGGTCTTCACGTTGTTGTTGATCGAATTTCGCTCGTTCCGGGAGCCGGCCGCGATTGTCGCGGGCTCCGTCTTGGCGCTGGTAGGGTCGGTGGGGGGGGTGTGGATCACCGGTACTTCGTTGAACATCGTCTCCTTTCTCGGCGCCATCATCGGCGTCGGCATCGTCGCCAAAAATGGAATTCTGATGCTGGATTGTGTCGGTCAATTCCGGGCGGCCGGTCATTCGCTGGATGAATCGCTGGTACTGGCCGGCCGCCGGCGACTGCGCCCGATTCTGATGACGTCACTCTCCACGATGCTCGCGATGCTGCCATTGGCCTGGGGCATCGGCCACGGGGCCGACATGCTCCGGCCGCTGGCGATCGGCGTGATCGGAGCGCTGACGGTTTCGCTGCTGCTGTCGCTCTTCGCGACCCCGGCGTTGTATCGTCTGATCGCGCCGCCGCGGGATTCTTCCGCTTCGATCAGCTGAGATGTCGGCAGGCGGGGCAACCGGGGGATTCCATCGCGGCCAAGACCTCGAAGCGAATTGCGGATACACGCCATCCCCGCGGGAGCGCTCGGAACTTAGATCCTGTACGCGAGGGTCTCTCGAACGCGACCGCGGGCACCGGCGGTTCAGCGCTCGCGCCAGCGATGGCGCCGTGCGATCAGCAGAACCGAGCTCAGGCTGAGCAGACCAATCGTACCCGGCTCGGGGATTCCCTCGACCCGGATCGCCTCGATGTTGGTGTCCGAAATCGCCTCGTCGTAGATCCGGACATCGTCAATACACCCTTTGAACGCCCGGCCGAGGTTCTCGCGGTTACCAACCGTCAGCTTCCTCGTTCCGTCACCTAGGTTTGCGGGGACGGGGCCGCCGGTTGAGCTCAGCAGGGAGGCGGTGGTGTTCGTGTCGCCAATGAAGAAGTTCACCGAGGAGCTTCCGACGAACCGAACCGCGAAGAAAATCCATTTGTTCGTCTGCCAATAGTCTCCTGTGGTGTTGAAGAAGGTGGTGCCTCCAAGGTTCAGCTGCAGCCGGCCCGGCGTCGGATCAAAATACAGTGACCACTCACCCGCACCAACAGTCGGCGCAGCACGGTCGACTAGTCGCGCAAGGCCCGCAAACGCGCCGTCGGATTTGTACCAACCCGTAATGGTCATCGCGGTCAGGTTGTCCAGCGCGTCAAAACTGACCGCGGTCTGCGCGCCGCCACCCGAACCGCCCATCGTCGAACCGGTGCGGTTGTCCAGGGAGTAGCCCGTGGCCGCCGGCGAAAACGCTGCGGAGCCCTGAAAACTCAGATTGCCCGCGCTTCCGGCCGTGCCCGAGTTGGCGGAACCCGTGCCGCTGCCCTCGTCAAACTTGTACCACGCGATATGCCGTCAATCTTCTTTCGGGTTTTCTGTTCCGAGCAGACGCGGGTCTCGAGGACCGCGCGTTTCGCTCACATCACACGATCAGGCTGGCGAGGAGCACCATGGCCAGCCCCGCGACCGCGATGATCGTTTCCATCACGGTCCACGACTGCAGGGTCTGTCGTTCGGTGAGACCGCAGTACCGACCCACCAGCCAGAACCCGCTGTCGTTCACATGGGAGAGGATCGTCGCCCCGGCCGCGATGGCCAGCACCGTCAGTGCGCGATGCGGGGGGGACATCGCCGACTGCTCGACCATCGGTGCGAGGATACCCGCGGCGGTGATCATGGCGACGGTGGAGGAGCCCTGCGCGATGCGCACCGCGGCGGCCAGCAGCCAGCCCAGCACGATCGGCGGCAGCGCGAGCCGTCCGAACAGCCGGGCCAGCTCCGACCCAACGCCGCTGTCCACCAGCACCTGTTTCAGCATGCCGCCGGCGCCCGTGATGAGAATGATGACGCCCGCTGGCGCGAGCGAACGCACACAGAGCTCCATCATCTCCGCGCCGGTGCGCCCGCGGCGAACACCCAGCACATACACTGCCGTCAGCGTCGCCACCAGCAGCGCGACGAACGGGTGGCCGACGAAGCTCACCGTCGCCGGCAACCATCCCGGCGACCACACGCCGCGCTTCACGAGCAGCTGGCCCGCGGTGTTGGCAACAATCAGCACCAACGGCATCGCAAGGATTCCCGCGACCGTCGTCCACGGTGGTTCGCCGTCGCGCGCTCCCTCCAGTGCCGTGGGGTTGACCGCAGTGGGCGGCGGCGCGACGACCACCCGTTTCGCGATCCATCCCCCGAACAGCGGGCCGGCCACCAGCGCCGTGGGCAACCCCGTCACGATTCCCAGCGCAATGACCCAGCCGAGGTCGGCCTTCAAAATCTCCGCGACTGCCACGGGTCCAGGCGTGGGCGGCACGAAGCTGTGGGTCACCGCGAGGCCGGCGAGCAGCGGAATGGCGTACTGCAGAATCGAACGGCCGGTTGCGCCGGCGAGCGCGGTGAGCACCGGCACGAGGATGATGAAGCCGACGTCAAAGAACACCGGAATCGCGATGCAGAAGCCGGCGAGCATCAGCGCGAGCGGCGCGCGCGCCGTTCCCCACCGCCGCACCAGCGCCATCGCGAGCGCGTGGGCACCGCCGGACGATTCGAGCACCTGTCCGAGCATCGCGCCGAGTCCGACCACAGTGGCGACAAAACCGAGGGTGTTGCCCATACCGTTCTGCATGCTGGTCAGCAGCGCGGCGGGCGGCATGCCGGCAACGAAGCCCACTGCGACGCTGGCAATGATGAGCGCCAAAAAAGCTTGCACCCGCCAGCGCAGGATCAGCACCAGCAGCAACGCGACGCCGATCGCCGGCGCCAGCCATAACCGCCACACCATCGCGATCGCTCCCGGCGGCGCGATGTACCGGTTTCCGCTGGCCGTGTCGAGCGCGGTGCTCGCGGTTCGTGGACATCGCGGCGGCCGGGCGGTATCGTTCGGGCGATGAGCTGGCCGCTCTGTGCGCTCGCGCTGGCAGCCGGGGCGGGGGCGAGCACGTCCACAGCCCTGACCGCGGCCGCAACCGGGTCGGTCGCGTCCGCGTCCGTATCTGCTCCGGCACCGGTGTCCTCCGGGGACGTGGAGCGCAGCCGCACCGAGTTCGACCGCCGACTGCAGGAGCTGGACGCGCGAGCTTCGCAGATTGCGATGGTTTGGGGCGCGGCGTACCTCTCGATGCTTCGCGATTTGCGCTGGGTCCTCCAGTCCGCCGGTCGGCTGCGAGACATGGTGGCCGTCCACGATGAAATCTTGCGGTTCGAGCGAGAGCGGACCCTGCCGGCTCCCGAGGCGGCCCGCTCCCCCGGCGAGTGGGCGGCGCTGGTCGCGCAGGTCTCCGCCCAGATGAAAAACGAGCTCTACGCGGTGGAGGTCGAAATCGTGGAAACGGCCGCGCGGCACTTGCAGGTGATCGCCCAAGCGCGCGCAGGCGCGGAGTCGGAGGTGCTCTCCGCGTACGATACGGAACGGGACCGGGTCGTGTCCCATCCTCGCGTGCGCGCGGCGCTGGCGGCCAGCGCAACGCCGCCCCCGCCCCTTCCGGCTGATGCGAATCCTCTGCCCGCCACCGTCGGAACTGCTGACAAACGCCGGTTGCGACTGGCGGGACCGGCCGACGAGGACGCCGATCGCGCGATGGGCTACGCGCTGGACATCACCGTCACGGAAGACCGCAGCCGGATGCATCAGAGCCGAACTCAGGGCGCGCCAAAACTTGGGCAGTCCCATACCGTTGCCGGCCCGGTGCTCTACCGTTTTCAGGTGACGCTGACGACCCGCAACGCGGAGTTGCCCGCCGATTGCCGGCTGGTGGTGGAGTACTTCAAGCGGGGTTTGGTGGATGGGGTGCGAAGCTTCCACGCGAGTGAGGAAATCAAACTGCCCGCAATGCGACGGCAGGAAAGCCGCACCTTCGACCTCAAGGGCATCGAACTGGTGATGTCCGAAACGCGGACAGTGACACAGATCGGCAGTACCAGAAACTTTTCGGGCCATGACTTCCACGGTCTGATTGCGAGCATCGTGGACCCCTCGGGGCGGGTCATCTTCCAGCGGTATTCCCCACAATCGCTGGGCCGGGAGACCGTGCCGGTGCCGGGCCGGCGACCCTAAGGCTCGAACGGCTTCGCTCTCGACGCTGACGCAATCGCTCCGGCCGGGACGATCGGAACCTCTTCGCAAAGCTCAGCCCGGCGTGGTGACGGACTCGTGAGGAAGCCGCCGCCGGCGATGCGCAGCATTTCGGCGACGCAATGACTCAAAGGGCGCCGCGCGCCAGTGACGGCGTTGGTCCGACGGGTCACAAACTCCGGCAACATCCTTTGCGCCGGCGCGGTGCCGGGAGGTCGGCCGCCTTGTCTCCGGACAACCGCCGCGCAAGCCAGAATCACTCGGCCGGCCGCGGACCGGCGGTGCGGTCGACAGAGGATTTCGCGAGGTCCAGCCGACCTCTCTCGGGTAAACCCGTGGCGCTTGAGAAACGGCGGGTTGCCCGGGGGGCGCGGAGAACCGGCCGCCGGGGCGGCGGCTTCGGAATTGGCGGGGGCGTGGGCGGTCGCTTGCGGCGAGCGGTACACACCATGCCACTTGCGGCCTCGGTGCGGATCTGGGAGCCAGCGCCCGACACCTCCACCAGCGCGTCTGCCGCCGACGCCACGCCGAGGGCGCCAGTGGCACTCCAGAATGTCAGTTGCTTTCTGATTTGAATCGCCTCTTGGCGACAGCCTGCCCCTGCCCGTCGCGGGGTCAAGAGGACGAACCATGATTTGGGGTGTTGCGGAGGGATCTGGCTGGGATCGGTGTCGTTGCTACCGCAGCGGACCTGATCGCCACCACGGCGCCGGCCACCAGCAACACGGCGGCCGGATAGAACCGCGGCCGCGGCAATTCGCCGGTCAGCGCCCACGCGAGCAGACCGGCGAAAATGAACTGGGTAAGATTTGCGAGTGTGACCGTTTGGGAGCGAAGGAAGCGCACGGCGTAGAGCAGCGCGCTGTGTCCGATCACGGTCGGTCCGAGACCGAGTGCGAGCGCGATCAACATTTCTCGGCGGAGGTCCAGGTCGGGCGGAGAGCTGCGGAGCATCGCGACGGGAAGGCACGTGAGCGTGGCGATCGCATAGAGAGGTACGACGTAGGACCAGAGCCCCGCCCCTTGCCGTCGCGCGCGGCCAAGCACCAGGTAGGCCGCGAAGAACACCATGGAGCCCAGACATGTGAGGTCGCCGAAAAACGTCCGGCGGTCCATGTGAAAATCGCCCGCGACGAGCACCGCGACGCCGATCAAGCCGAGCGCAGTGCCGGCGATCTCGCCGTGTCGGATGCGCTCGCGGAGAATCGCGTGGGCGAAAAAGGGCACGATCGCCGGCGCGAGGTTCACCAGCAAGGTAGCGTTGGCGACCGACGTCATTCGTACGCCGGCCAAAAAGGTCATGAAGTGCACGCCGAGCAACACGCCAGGCCACAGCGCCGCGCGCAGCTCGGTGCGCAGCGTTGATCCCTCACATCCTCGTCGTTCGCGCCACCACAGCGGCAACAGCGCCGCGGCCGCGATGGCGACCCGGGCGGCGGCCAGATGGACGGGGTCCATGCGGCCGGCCTGAATCAGATTGGCGGCGGTCGCGCAGACGAGAATTCCGAGCCACATGGCGATGTAGGGCCGTTGCATGGGGCGTTGAGCCTAGCGGGCTGTGGGTGGCCCGCCAACTCGCGTTTGGGCTGCCGCGCACAGCACACGGTTGTGAGGGCGCGCGAGGCCGAAAGGGACCACGCCAGTGGCAAACCCCATGAACCGGGCCCCTAACATGCCGCGGGCGGCCGCACGACCACCAGACGAGGCGAGAGGCGATCCGCGCACCGCTGGCGGCCGCTCAAAAAAATCGGGACGCGGATTTGAAAAACGCCTCGATCGCGCCTAGGTTGTCACAGACAGCAGGGGAGGCCGTGTGACGGCCTGAGAGTTCCGCTGAGAGCGGGAGACCCTTTGAACCTGATCCGGGTAATGCCGGCGTAGGGAGAATGGAAAGGTGACCCCATGCCCGCCGGCATGGGGTTTTTGTTTGGCGCACAGCGAGAAAGGAATGAACATGAAATTCGCACCCGTGGACGAAGCCTCCATCACGCGCGCGATCGCGCGCGAGTTTCACCGATTGCTCGACGAGTATCTGGTTTGCGACGCCATCGTGTTGGGTGGCGGGCCCAGCGGTCTCGTGGCCGCGCGGGACCTGGCGAAAGGGGGGTTCAAAACGCTCGTCGTCGAGAACAACAACTACCTGGGCGGAGGCTTTTGGATCGGCGGTTACCTGATGAATCCGGTAACCTTCCGAGCTCCTGCACAGCAACTGCTCGAGGAGCTGGGCATCCCTTATCAGTGGGCGGAACCGGGCCTGGCGGTGTCGGACGGACCCACTGCATGCTCCACGCTGATCTCGGCCGCGGCCCGCGCAGGTGTCCGGTTTCTCAACATGACGCGATTCGAAGACCTGGTCGTCCGGAATGGGCGGGCGGAGGGAGTGGTGGTCAACTGGTCCCCCGTTGCGGCCCTGCCGCGGCAAATCACCTGTGTCGACCCTGTCGCGTTGGAGGCCCGGGTGGTTGTGGATGCAACCGGCCATGATGCGGTTGTCGCGCGCAGCCTCGAGCGGCGAGGGCTGCTGAAGATGGCCAGTGAATGCGGTCCCATGGATGTGGCCGCATCTGAAGGGGTGCTGGTGGAGAAGACGGGCGAGATATTCCCGGGACTGATCGTCGCGGGTATGGCCGTTTGCACCGTGTTTGGAATCCCCCGCATGGGGCCGACATTCGGGGGCATGCTATTCTCGGGCCGCCGAGCCGCCGAGGTGGCACGGGCGCTGCTCGAGCGCCACTCGCTTCATCCGTCCCCGCGCCCGTCGTGATCTGAGCAGCGCGACGGGTAGGTGGGCCCTTCGAGTGCCGAGAGGGACCCGCACGCTTGGCACACTCGCGCCTGTTCTCGGCGGCGAAAGGCGCCGATCTGGCGCAACGATACGGCGGACGTCCGGCCGTCTCGAGCCCGCAGCGGCCCTGCGCGGGGAAGGGCGGCGTGGAGACGGGAGCCCGCGTCGGGTAGACGCCAAGTCGGGCGATGGTCCGGGTGGGCTTTCGGCGGGCCGATTGGAACGCGATTTGGGCCCTGATCTGGTCGGCGACCTGGCGCCGGTGGTCCTTGGTAGGCGTCAGAGATGACGGCGACTGCGGTGACGGCTCCAATCATTGCGATCTGGGAGGCGGGCCACATTCGGCGTTGATGGGCACAAGCATCCGGCGGCGGTCGCGGAGCTGCCCATCTTGTCTTCACGTCCGCACAGCTTGTCGCGTGACGCGCAGCCATTCAGTCCGGCTGCCCATCGCGCTTCCGCCGCTGCTTGCGGCGGTAGCTTTCTGGGGACGGCCGACAGGGCGCACGGCGGCGGTGGTCCTCGCCGGCCCGCCAGGGTACGACGATCGGATGACCGGCAGGCGCATCACCGGAATTCCGCGCTCACGGATTTCTGCATCGCACTGCAGACGAAGCTGAGGTCTGCGTCGTACTGCCTGCACGGCGGGCCCTGTCTGGCCGGTACGGTCGTGGCGTTTGCGGCCGCCTGATCCTTCCGCAACAAACGATCGCTCGCAAAACGTGTCATCCAGGAGCCGCACGCTTGCGGAGCGGGCGCTCGTCAGTGGCGCGAGCGCGCCGGCCAGTCCATCTGTTCCGTTTTTACCGGCGCGTTTCCTTGCGCGGTCAAGACCGCCCTCCCGGGGGGCGGACTGTGAATATTGCGGCCACAATAGGCATCCGCAGGGGACGGAGACGAACACGCGCTGACACTCGGGGAGCGCCGCTCTCTGGGCGTGTCGTGATGAGCGGTGTCCGCGTCAGGTCCGACACTTTCGGAGGCCCTCTCTCGGAACCGGCTTCCCCGCAAGGAGCGGCGTATTTGCGGGCACGAGCGACTTCAAACCCGGAACAGCGCGCCAAATCGGCGACCGATGATTCGACTGGCGCCAAACAGCGTCAACCCGAGAAACAGCATCGCCCACACGCCCAGCGCGGCCGCCAGATGCGGTCCGACCCCGATGAACGAAAAGAGCTCATACATCGCCTTGGTGATGGGATAGAAGTCCATCCGCTGGGCCAGCAGCAGACTGTCGGAAACTTCCAGGACGCTGAACGCGAAGGTCAGCAGCGCACCGGCCAGCAGATGGCTGCCAATCAGCGGCATCGAAATGCGGCGCAGGATGTACAGCGGCCGGGCGCCCAGCGTCGCTGCCGCTTCATCCAGCTCCTGCGGGGTTTGCTGCAGGCCGGCCACCGCGGCGCGCGCCATGAAGGGCAGCCGACGAATCGCGTAGGCGAGGGTGAGGAACAGTGCCGGCTGGGTGCGGATGTCGAAGAGATGCGCCGCCCAGCTGGATTCGCGCACCCAGGCCGCATGGCTCAGCCGCGCACTGAGCGCGAGAAAACCAAACGCCATCACCAGCCCCGGCACCGCCAACGGGAGTGTCGCCAGCAGGTCCAGCACGCCACGCCACCGGAGATCGGACCGCGTCACGACCCTCGCGATTGCCAGCGCGAGCACCAGGTCGAGCGCGACTGCCCCGCCGGCGTAGAGCAGGCTGTTGCGGATGCTGACCAGCGTCAGCTCGTGCGACCATGCTTCGCGCAAATGCGAAAGCGTCCATGCCGCCGGGCGCACGCTGCGATACCACGCGCCAGGCTGCGAGAGGCTTGTCAGCACGACCCCGAGGTGGGGAAGCGCGGCGACCAGCGACACCAGTCCGAACAGACCGAGGGCGACCGCCATGCGCGCGCCCGTCCAGCGCGGAAGCGCGCTCGAACTCACGCCCTTTGAGGGCATCCCCCGCAGGTACCGTCGTACGAACCAGCGCGCGATCGTGTAGAGTGCAATGCAGAGGGCGAGCATCACCAGCACCAGTGCGTAGGGCTCCGGGTTGTCGCCGATGTCCTTCAGCGAGTCATAGACCTGCACGGGAGCGCAGCGGGAAAGCCCCAGCATCAGCGGGGTGCCCAGCTCCGTGAAGCTCCAGATGAACACGATCGCGGCGCCCGCGAACAGTCCCGGGAACATCAGGGGCAGCGTTACCCGGATGAACCGGCGTACACCGTGTGCGCCCAGCGTCGCGGCGGCCTCCTCCAGTGCCGGATCCACATTGGCAAGCGCCGCCGACGCGTTGAGGAACAGAATCGGATAGAGCGAGAGCGTCTGCAGCGCGATCACGCCGGCCAGCCGGTACCGTTCAAGCCAGTCCACCTGCGTGCCGAGCAGCGCGTTGAGCGCGCCGTAGCGCCCCAGCATGTGCTCCAGCCCGATCGCACCGACAAACGGCGGCATCAGCATCGGCAGCAGCACGAGCGCGCTGACGGTCTCCCGTCCGCGAAACTCTCGCCGTGAAGCGATCCATGCCAGCGGCAGGCCGATGATCACCGTACCGATCGTCGTCCCCGCCGCGATCAGCAGGCTGGTGCGCAGTCCTTCCGCATAAACCGGGTTTGAGAGAACGCGCAGCACGAGCCGCGGTGAGAACCGGCCGCCATCGAGCACTCCACCGCGTACCACCATCGCCAGCGGCAGCAGGAAAAGCGCCGCCAGCAGCACCATCGCTGCGAGGCCGACCGCCGCTGCTCGCCGCCGCTGCATTGATGCGCTCACCGCCGGTTCTCACCCGGATCGTAGCGGCGCCGCCGGCATCTCGTACAGCCCGATTGCCACACTCCGGCCTCCTGTCTAGGATCGCACCGTGTCGTTGTTTCGCCAGCTGCTCGTGATGGTGGCGTTCGCCGGCGCTCTAACCGCGCCAGCCCGTCCGCCGGATCTGATCTTCATCATTCTTGATGACATGACCCGGGACAAGATGTGTTGGACCGCCGAGGGCCGCGGTCGCTACCTTTCCCCGAACCTCGACCGGCTGGCGAGCGAAGGTGTGGTGATGGCGAACCAGCACGTCAGCTCACCGGTGTGCACACCGAGTCGCTACGCGTGCCTTACCGGCCGCTATGCGAGCCGCAGCCGTGCGCCCCAGTTCCGGCGCCTCGCGGAGCGGGCCGGCCAGACGATTGTGCTGTGGAACACGCACATCGTGCCGGGCGACGTGACGTTGCCGAAGCTGCTTCGGGATGCCGGCTACCGAACCGGCTTCGCCGGCAAGAACCACGTGATCGCCGCGCCGCCGCGTCCGCCTATTCCCGCCGATGCCGACCCTCGCGCTCCACAGATCGCGGACGCGCTGCGCCAACATGACGAGCAGCTCCGAGCGGCGATCCGGGCCGCCGGCTTTGACTTTGCCGGCGGCGTGTATCCCGGCAACCCGGACGATTTGATGCCGCGCGCGCTGCGCGTGCACAACATGGACTGGGTGACGGCCGCGGCGCTGGAGTTTCTGGACACCGCGCCGGCAGACCGGCCGGTGTTCCTCTACTTTGCGCCGACGCTGTGCCATTCCCCGTACGAGCCCCACCGCTCATGGCGTGCGGACCCTCACGCGACGCCCGCTGGCTGGCTCCCAACCCCACCGGCGGTGCTCCCCACCCGCGAGACACTCCCGCGCCGGCTGGCCGCCGCCGGCCGTCAGCGGCCCCACGGCGAAATGGTCTTGTGGCTCGACGACGCCATTGGTGCGATCCTCTCCCGGCTCGAACAGCTCCGCCGGCTCGATCACTCGATCATATTCGTGTTCAATGACAACGGACAAGAGGGAAAAGGCTCGATCTATCAGACTGGTACCCTCAGCCCCTCCTTGGTCTGGCGGCACGGCGGGTTCCCCTGTGGCGGGGTGTGTTCGGCAATGGTTTCAAACATCGACTTCGCGCCGACGCTGCTGGATTTTGCGGGCGCACGAGTTCCGAGCGGCGCGTTCGACGGCGTGAGCTTCCGCGCCGCGCTGGAGTCTCCGGGAAGATGGCTCCGCGATGCGTTGTATTTTGAGCTCGGCTTCACGCGCGGCGTTCGCATGGGCAACTGGAAGTACATCGCCCTCCGTTACCCGCCAGCGCCGGAGGAACTGGTGGACATGCGGAAGGCCGCCGAGTACGCTCCCATCCATCCAATCATCCAGAAGAAAGCGCCGCCACCACTCCCGCCCTATGGCCACATCGCGGGTAACAACAACGAGTTCAAAACGCTGAAACGCCAGCCGGCCTACTTCGAGCGGGATCAGCTCTATGATCTCTCCTGCGACCCGGAGGAACAAACCAACCTTGCTGCGCGCGCGGAGTTCGCGAAGCGCGTGGCGTTGATGAAAGAACGTCTTTCGGCTTTTCTCCGCGAGCTCCCCGACGGATTTGCCGAGCTGTCGCCGCCGTCCGCACCAGGCAGCGCCGGGGGGACTCCGTGAGTGGGAACTCGTTACCCCTGCAGGTTTGGCTGCCACGAACCCGTGGCTGCTATGTCTGTGGCATTGAAAACTCCGCCGGATTTCGCCTCCGACTGCGGCGGGAGGGCGACGTAGTCGTCGCCGAGTACGACGCGCCGGCGGTGGCCAACGGCTACCGCGGCATGGTGCATGGGGGCATCGCGATGACGCTGCTGGACGAGGCGATGACCTGGGCAGCGATTCTCGCAACCCGCTCGGTCTGCGTCGCGGCGGAAATGAGCACCCGTTTCCGCCATCCCATGCCCGTCGACGCCCGCTACCGCATCGAGGGGCGCGTGCTCCAGGCCGATCGCCGGCTGGTTCTCACCCAGGGCCACGTGCTCGATGCCGGCGGGCGCCAGCTGGTGACTGCCAGCGGGAAATACGTGCCCCGGCGTGACGCCGCGGGGACCGAGAAGGAAATCGAGTTTGCCGACCCGGTGCCGCCAGAGCTCGGCCTCGGGCCGGCGAGGCACCGCTGAGCGAGGCGGGCCTGCGTAAGTGTGCCCGTCACTCCGTCCGGAACTCGTAGCGGCCCTTGATGTAAAGGAGGAAAAACGCACCCTTCGATTTCGCCGCCTGGAAATCGCGATAGACTTTCTCCGGCACGCGAAGGTACCGGTATGCGCGGCCGTCCTTCGCCATCACGATTGTCAACGTTTGAGTTTTTGCGTCGTAGGAAAACGAGCGGATCAACGATCCGGCTTCCGGAACGGGCTCGCTCGCATGCGCGCCCGCGGTAGCGCCAAGCCAGAGCCACAACAACATCCGACGCGTCCACATGTCACGCTCACCATACCCTGGGCCGCGGGGGCCGACAACCCCCACGAGCGCCACCCTCCACCGCTCGCCGGCCCGATTGCGGCTGGCGCCATGCCGGCCACATCACTCTCGGTCGCACATCGCACTCGCCGAGAACGATGCCATGGTGTCCCGGCTGAGGGAGGCCCGCAACAATATGGGACTAGGCGGGGTCGCATGGAAGCCCGCACCTCGGCGACCAAGTTTCACTTCGGTAAAAAAATTTACGCCGTGTTGACAGATCAGAGACTCTCGTCGTAGAGTACGGCAGTTGGGAATTTTGTTGCCAGGAGCATGTCCATGAAAATACAAGTGGGGCGGGTTATGATGATGGTGGTGGGGTGTCTTGCGCTCGCGAGCCCGGTGCGCGCGCAGTACTCCAACGGCACGTGGAATGCGGACCTAACAGACTTCTGGGGGACCGCGACCCGCTGGACCGGCGTAGTGCCCAGCGGTCAGGGCAGCACCGCGAACGTCGGAACCGTCGACATCACTGCCCACCGCTCCATCACACTGGAGGTGTCACGGACGATCGGCCATTTGATTTTTGCGGACGCGACGACCGCGAGCCACGATTGGTTTTTGGCACCCGCCAGCGCTTCGACAGTCCTGACGTTGGAGCATTTTACCAGCGGCACCATCATTCGGCCGACGATCAACGTCACCAACCGGTCGGTCTTCATCACCACACCCTTGGCCGGTACGAACGGCTTTGTGAAGCTCGGCGGTGGCATTCTGGTGCTGTCGAATGAGACCTCGACGGCAAGCACCCTGACCGGACAGGTGCAGGTCGTCGGTGGCATTCTGCAGGTTGCGAATGAGGCTTCGCTGGGCACCCCGATCGGTGCTTACTGGTCGGCGGCCATTCTCATTAGCAACAATGCGACGCTGATGAACGCGCGTTCGCCGCTGCTGATTTCCGCGAACCGCGGCATCACGCTCGGCGCCGGTGGCGGCACCCTTCGCACCGGGTGGGGCATGAACTGGACGAACCTCAGCGTGATCACCGGTAGCGGGGCGCTCTCAATCGGGTCGGACCCGAACCCGGGCGCTGTGGTGCTGGCGGCCGCGAACACATACACCGGTGATACGATCATTCAGCACGCTTCGGGTAACAACACCGCGATTCTTCGGCTTGGCGCAAATGAAGTGATTCCGGACGGTGCGGGTCGGGGAAACCTCACGGTGCACGGTTCGCTCAACCTGGCGGGCTTCAACGAAACGGTGAACGGCCTGTGGGGCGCCGGGTGGATCACCAACAGCGAGGCGACAGCCTCGACGCTCACCGTGGGCGGAAACAACCAGAGCAGCATGTTTGCCGGTGGAATCCGCGGCCCGATCAGCGTGGTGAAAACGGGTGCGGGTGACGTACGGCTGGTCGGCACGAACCTGTTCACCGGCAGCGTGACGGTGAACGCGGGTGTGCTGGGGCTTCTGGGCACGATCGGCACTGCGTCGGTCGCGTCAGCGGGGACGCTCGCGATCGGTCCGCAGAACCGGGCCACCAACCTCGCAGCGCAGACGACGACGGTTGACGGGGCGTTGCAGTTCAAACTTCGGGACCCCTCCCAGGTGGGCAATGGTGTCAACGACTTCTTTGAGACGTTGTTCGGTAATGCGCTGACGTTTAACAGCGGCAGCCGTTTGGATCTGGTGCCGATGGCTGGCTTCCAGACCGGCACGTACACGGTGGCGACTTCCGGCGGCGCGCTGAGCGGCGTTGCGAACCTCACGCCGGTGACCGCGTCGCGCTACACCTTCTCGATCGCGCAGAACGGCTTCAACGTTGAGGTCACGGCATCCGGCAGTGCATCGAACCTTGTCTGGCGGGGGATCAATCCCGGCGTGGGCACCGGCGTGGCTTCGGCGGACTGGGACCTGACCAATGTCGTCAACTTCGCACAGAACCAGAAGTTCTTCACCGGCGATACCGTGCTGTTCGATGACAGCGCGGTGAAGACGATCGTGAACCTGATCGGCGACCTGATGCCGGCCGCGGTGGTGGTCAACTCGACGAGCAACTACACCTTTACCGGCAGCGGCCGTCTCACCGGCGCGACGGGCCTGACGAAGGACGGCAGCGGCACGCTGTTCTTGAACACGACGAACGACTACATGGGGGCGACCATCGTCCAGGGAGGTGTACTGCGGCCCGGCAATACGGGCGCGGTGGGCCACCTCAGTGTGCCGATCGTCGTCACGAACGGGGGCACGTTTGACGTGGGTGGCCTCGCGTTCTCGAACCGGGTGCTCTACATCAGCGGTGCCGGCGTTGGCGGCACTGGCGCGGTGGTGAACACCGGCGGTGGCCAGAACGATGCGACGCGCACCGTGGTAATGATGGGGGATACAACGGTTGGTGGCACCGGCCGGTGGGATATTCGATCTCGGGCGACGGGGGCGCCCGCGACGCTCAGCACGCTCGGTCAGCCATGGACGCTGACCAAAGTGGGGCCGAACATGATCGCGTTGATCAGTGTGACGGTGGACACGGCGCTGGGTGAGATTCAGCTCAAAGAAGGCGATCTCCGGCTTGAGTCGGGGACCTCGGCGTCGCTCGGCAACCAGAATCTGCCGATAACGATCTGGTCCAATGCACGGTTGAGCGTTTACAACCTCAGCACCGCCCTGTGGAAGCAGATCGTGATGCGCGACGGCGCGATCTTCGAGCAGGCTGGCCCGTCGGGCGGTGTCGCGTTCACCAATCGCGGCAGCATCGTTCTGAGCAACGGTTTGGCGAGGTTCACAAGTTCGGCCGGGACCTTGGAAACCCACATTTACGGTCCAATGACCGGCGCCGGCGGGTTTGTGAAGGACAGCGTCAACATCATGCGGCTCTTTGCGACCAACACCTACCAGGGGCCGACGATCGTCTCCGGTGGTGTACTGGTGGTGGCGGCGAATGCGAGCATTCGCGACAGTTCCGAAATCCATTTGCTGCCCGGCACGCGGCTGCTTTTGGACAACACCGTTGTCAACGCGTCGAACCGTCTTGGCGATGCGACGGTGGTCCGGATGATGGGCGGAACGTTTGAGCAGCGCTATCGCACTAACGAAATCGTTGTGGAAAGCGTGGGGACGTTGTCGCTGGAGGGTGGCGTCAATGCGTTGATTTTGCACAACCAGGCGTCGGGTAGCGGCGGGGGTGTTTCGGTCACTTTTGCGAACCTTCAGAGGTCGTCCGGTATACTGAGCGTCACGAATCTGGGCATTGGCGCTCTGGGCGGCGGCGTCAGTAACTCCGCGAATCCTCTGCTTTGGTTTGGGAACGTCGCTGACGGCGTGCTGTTGCCGTACGTCGTTCAGCACCTGACGAATTTCACCCGGTACTCCACAGCGAGCGGTGTGGTGCCCCTGGCGTTCGGGACGCTCACGGAGTTTGATGGCTCGGCGAGCCAGACGGGCCTCGACACGCGCTTCTCGACCACACGCACCGGCGTTTCGGATGCGCTCACCGCGGATCGTTCCGTGGCGTCGCTCACCATTGCGCCGACGAACAGTGGTCTCGCCGCGATCGACCTGGCGGGGAATAATTTGACGATCAGCGGCGGCGGTGTTCTGCTCACTCTGCCGGTTATTTTCTCGATCAACAACAGCGGCGGCAGCGGTTCGATCACCGGGACCGATCCGATCTTCATTGTATCCAGCGCGAACGCGACGATGTGGGTGAACGCGGTGGTGAGTGCCGGCACGCTTTCGAAGGAAGGGGTCGGAACGATGGTGTTGACCGGCCCGAACACGTACAGCGGCGGCACCATCATTGGCGCGGGTGTGCTGCAGGTGGGCAGCAACAGTACCTCGGGCACGTTGGGCACGGGCGCCGTGATCAACAACGGCACGCTGCGCTTCTTCCGTTCCGACGACATTGCCTTTGCGGAGAATATTTCCGGCAACGGCCGGCTGCAGAAATATGGCGCCGGCACGCTGACGCTGTCCGGTCAGAACAGCTACACGAACGCGACGGAAGTGTTTGCGGGAACGCTCTCGGTCAGCGCGATCACCGATGACAATACCGGCCAGCTCGGCCCGTCGGTGCCCACCGATCCGGGCAAAAACTTTCTGGAGCTATACGGCGGCACGCGGCTGCGGGTCACCGGTACGGGCACCTCGCGCACGGAGCGAACGGTGTGGCTCGACAACACGGGCATCGCGACGATCGAGGTCGCGCAGGCGACGGGCGTCGTCATTTTTGAGGGGCGGCTGCGCGGCGCGGCGGCGCAGAACAACTGGCTGACCGGACCCGGCACGGTGGTGTTCGCGGGAACGGGTGACAACGACTCGTTCAACATCACCATCAGCGGCGGCACCGCGGTGCTGGCGAAGGCGGTCAGCGGCAGCACGATCCGGGCGCTGTCGCAGAACAACACGAACCTGAACGCGGTGATTCTGCTCGACGGTACGGGCGATGATCAGCTGGTCAGCACGGCGAACCTGCACATGAGTGGCGGTGTGTTCGATCTGAACGGTCGCGCGGAGGGGTGGAACAACCTGACCGGTACCGGCTGGATCACCAACCGCAGCACGGCGCCGGCGGAGTTCACGCTGGGCCAGAACGGCGGTACGGCGACCAACTTCGTAAACATTGTGGATGGGCCGGGGACAGTGGCGTTCCGCAAAGCGGGAAGCGGCGCCGTCACGCTCGCCGGCACGAACGCGTTCAGTGGCGGGACGATCGTGACCGGGGGCACGCTGGTGGTGGGCTCGCCCTGGGCGCTGGGTGGGACGAATCCGCTCCAGACGTGGGCAACGGTGGACCTGAACGGCTTCACGCAAGCGGTTTCTTCGATCGCTGGCTCGCGTGCCGCGCGGGTCCTCAACGCGGGCGTTGCGCCGTCGCTGCTGGTCGTTGGGGGTGGGAATGCGAACAGCCTGAACTGGGCCGGGAATCTCATCGGCTCGAGTGGGCTCCTCTCGCTGCAGAAAATCGGCACCGGCGTTGCTTCGCTTCCCGCCGTAGGGACGAATCAGCTCTATTCGGTGGAAGTGTTGGGCGGTCGTCTGGCGCTGGACTCTGCGCCCACTGCGCTGATTTCGGTGGCGGCCGGTGCCGAAATTGCGCTGGTTGGGCGCTATCACAGTGTGACGGCGGCTCCCGGCACGAAGGTGTTCCTTGGCGCGGCGCCAACCAATGCCGGCGTGGTGACACTGGCGGGTGGGGATGTGATTTTGACCGGCGCTGGGCTCTTTGAGGGGCGGACAAACGTCCACAGTGTGTCGTTGTTGTCGAGCGCCGCGAACCCGAAGCAGGCGGTGCGGCTGGGACCGAGCTACGGCCAGACGACGATCACCGGCAGCGGAGGTTTCCCAGACACCTCGACCTACATGTACACGGGCTTTCTCTACATTCCCGGCCCGACGAACGTCACCTGGACATTTGCGGAGAACTTCGACGACAGCGTGCGGCTCGTCATCGACGGGATCATCCGAATCACCAATGGTATCGCTCACAACGTTGCCACCTGGGCGACGGTGGAGCTGACCCCCGGATACCACTCCTTCGAAGTCGCATTCGGCCAGGGTTCCGGCGGTGTCGGCCCGTCGGCGAATTGGCCGTTTGGGTTCGGCTACGATCCGCAGGGCCGAGGGGAGTCGAACGAGTTCAACTATTCGATGATGGTGGATCCGGGCGATGGTTCGATGTTCATCGTCTCGACCAGTTCGTATGCGATCGCAAGCCCCTTCAATGTGCAGGCCGGCTCCGTCATCCAACTGAAGGGGCCACCGGACGTGACGCTGAGTGGCCCGTTCACGAACGCCGGTGTCTATCTGACCCTGTCCGGAACGAACGGTCAGACGCTGACGATGAGCGGCCCGCACCTGATTCAGGGACCCACGGTGTACCACATTGCCGGCGTCGGATTTACGAGCGTGGTCAGCAGCACGCTGACGATGACGAGCCCGGTGCCGCTGGTGAAGACGGGGCCGGGCGCGCTGGTGCTTCCGAACCCGGGGCTGACGGCCACGTTTGTGATGATCAGCAACGGCCTGCTGCAAATCGGCACGGGCGGGGCGCCGTCTAGCCCGATGGTCTCGGGGCCGGTGACGAACATGGGCCTGCTCGCGTTCAACCATTCGAACGCGCAGACGGTGGACCAGCCAATCTATGGCAGCGGCGGGCTGATCAAGGCGGGCACCGGCTTCCTCAACCTGATCAACACGAACGCGTTCACGGGTGGGATTCTCGTCTCCGGCGGCACGCTTCGGTTGGGCCACAGCAACATTGTGGAAGGTGTGCGAGTCCCGACGACGCAACCGATTACGAACCTCGGCGCGATCGTGGAGTTTGCGATGCCGGGCTTTCTGATCTCCTCGAACGTGTTTGTCGGCACCGGCACGATCCGCCAGCAGGGTTCGGACGGCCTGCTGCAGCTCACGCAGGACAGCCCCGACTTCTTCGGGAACTGGGAGGTGCGAACCGGGGCGCTGTGGATTACGAAGAGTTACGCGCTCGGTGCGCACGGCACCGGCACGGTGTTCGTGAACTACCAGAGTGGCGGCTTGGGCAGCCGGGCGCTGTGGATGTCGGGTAACATTGGTGTCACGGGGAAGGTGATCCAGACCAGCGGGACGGGCTTCAGCAACACGCTCGGCGTGATCCGCAGTGTGGCGGGCACGAACGCGTGGGTCAGCACCATCAACATGACGGCGGGTGCGGGCAGCTCCCGCTTCGCAGCGGATGCGGGCGCTGGCTTGATCTTGCACGGCGTGATTTTCCCGAGCGCGACCGGCCGCATTCTGCAGCTTGACGGCGCGGGAATGGGCATCCTGCGCGGGGTGATCTCGAATGGCATCATGACCGATCTGCCGATTCTGAAAGAGGGGCCGGGCATCTGGACCATTGCGGCCCAGAACCAGGCCGGCGGTTGGACATTCGTCAGCAACGGCGTGCTGCGCATCGGAGAGGGCGGGACGGTCGGCAATCTTGGTTCCGGCGTGGTCACGAACCGCACGCAGTTGTGGTTTGACCGCAGCGACGTCCATGTTGTGACCAACGAGATTCGAGGGGCGGGCACGCTGGCGCAGATCGGTTCGGGTACGACGGTGTTGACGTTCAACAACCCGTACACGGGTCCGACGATTGTCTCGAACGGTGCGTTGCGGATCCAAGGTGCGCACACCGGCGGAGGTTTGATCACGGTGGTGGGCGGGCGCCTCGAGGGCAACGGGTCAGTCGCCGGCGCGATCAACGTGCTCTCGGGCGGCACGCTGGCGCCCGGCTCGAGTGCCGGCATCTTCACCGCGAACGCGAACGTGACGCTGCAGAGCGGCGCGTTCTTCGAGGTGGAGCTGAACGGGACCACGCCGGGGACGCTGTACGACCAGTTGCTGATGGGGACCGGCACAACGCTGACGCTGTCGAATCCGACGCTGTCGGTGATCCTGGGCTTCACGCCGAGCCTGGGCGACACGTTCCAGATTGTGAGCGGGTTCTCGACGCTGTCCGGCACCTTCAGCGGGCTGCCGAGCTCGGGCAGCACGTTCAATGTCGGTTCGACGCAGTTCCAGATTGACTACAACGCGAGCGACATCACGCTCACCGTCATTCCGGAGCCGTCTACGCTGGGGCTGGTGGGCATGATCGCCGCGGGGATTCTGCTGCGCCGTCGGCTTCGCTGATTCGAGTCGCGGGTCCAACACTCCGTGGGCTGCCCGGGGCCCTCGCGAGGAGGCCGCGATGGAGGAGGGCTGGCGGTCGGACCTGAGCGGGCGCAGATGTTTTGAATGCGCCGGCTGGGCCTTGAGACGCGAACGCCCAGCGGGGGGAAGAGCGGTGCTTGCTCAGACTCTTCCGCTGTCGAGGCGACGGGCGTCAGGGCGGAACGGCTCGGGCAACTGGTCGCAGATCCACTGCGGCCCGCAGACGTAGTGCCACTGGTGAGTCCGCCCGTTCACCGCCCCCTCTCCGGGCCGGGCGGTGTCGGGACCGCGGTGGGGCTCCTCGTGGGTGCCGTGCGGCATGGTGAGCCGCGGACTTTTTGAGGGGATGGTGAGTTCTTGGCTCGACGGCGCGGCGAGCCGTGGGGAGTGGTGCTGTAGGTCGGCCGCGGTTGCGGAGCGCGAAGTGAGCTCGCGTGTTATTGTGCTTGCCGGTGACAACGGCAAATCTTCCGCGAATCTGGCGCGCATTGTCTCTGGCGCTGCCTCAACGCAGGTCGTTTTGTGGACCGTATGCGAAGCCCCAAGGCTGCAGCACCGATCCAGCGGAGCGCCTGTTACTTGTCGCGAATGTAGTCGTAGATGTTGAGGTAATGACGGCCCGGCTCGTTCCAGGAGTAGTCGCAGGCCATCGCTTGGAGCATCACCTGGCGGAACTTGTCGGGGTAGTGATTCCACAGTCCGACCGCGCGCACGAGCGCCGACTCAATGCCGCCGTTGTCAAAGGTCTTGAACGTGTACCCGTTGCGTTGTTCGGGGGGCCGGTCCGAGTGGTCCACATCGAACACTGTGTCGGCGAGGCCGCCGACCTCGCGGACGATCGGAAGGGTTCCGTACTTCATCGCGATCATCTGAGTCAGCCCGCAGGGCTCGAAGAGGCTGGGCACAATCATCAGGTCCGCACCGGCGTACACTAGGTGGGCGAGCTCTTCGTTGTGCGCGAGTTCGAGGTGGGAGTCCGGATTGTCATTGATGCGGCGCTTCAGTTCTTGAAACTCGTGCTGGATCGCTGGGTCGGGGCTTGAGCCGAGCAGCACGAACTGCGCGCCGTTCGCTAGGCACCAGAACAGCGCGTGGCGGATCAGCGGTACGCCCTTCTGGTGGTCGAGCCGACCGATGAACGCGACGATCGGGCAAAAGCGGTCGCGAAGCCAGAGCCGCCGCCGCAGCGCGCCCTTGTTCACGTATTTTTGGTTGATCGTCGCCGGGCCGTATCGCGCCGGTATATGCGGGTCAATCTCCGGGTTCCAGACATCGTAGTCCACGCCGTTCAATACACCGCCGAACTTCTGGTGGTGTTTCCAGAGGGTGTGACCGAGCCCGCACCCCTGCTCGGTGAAGCGGATCTCGTGCGCGTAGCGGGGGGAAACGGTCGTGACGAAGTTCGAGTAGACAATTCCTCCCTTCATCAGGTTCAGCGCGCCGGGGTGGTGATCGTCCTGGAGCCGGTCCGGATGCAGAAAATACTCCGGCCGGCCCAAGCCCACCGACCAGAGCAGGTGGGGGCCCGTGACGCCCTGATGGCGGACGTTGTGCAGAGTGAAGCAGACACGGGGATGCCGCATGCCGATCTTTTCGTAAATCTCGTACAGCAGCACCGGCACCAGCGCGGTCTGCCAATCATGGACGTGGATGATCTCCGGGTGTTTGTTCGCCTTCAGCATGAACTCGAGGGCGGCGCGACAGAAGAATGCAAAGCGCCGGTCGTCGTCGCCCTGTCCGTAGAAGACCCGTCGGTTGAAAAAGTTGTGATGGGAATGCGGGTCAACAAAAAAGCATTTCCGCCCCTCGACGAACCCAAACCAGATGGAGGTGTGGACCGCGCCGCCCTCCCACGGGATCCAGAGGTCCTTCCAGACCTCCTGCAGGCCCCAGATGCGGTCATAGCGCAGGCAGTCGTACTTCGGCAGAATGATTTCGACCGCATTGCCGCGGATCTCCAGCTCGCGGGAGAGACCGTAGACGACATCGGCGAGGCCGCCGACCTTCGCGACCGGCGCGCACTCCGAGGCGATTTGGATGATGAACATGGCCGTCACTCCCTGCCCGGACGAGGGGCGTCGTTCATCGCGGACTCGAACCGTTCCACCGCCTGCCGCCAGCGGCGTCGCGCATAGTCGGGCGCGGTTTGGTGGCAGAGCATAAACATCCAATCCGATGCTTGGGCAAGGAGCAGATGGTCGCGCGCCTCTGTGAGGCGGCCATTCTGCGTATGGGATGAACTGTGGCGTTCGGCGCAATCCAGCCGCAACGCGGCCTGATGGAGCCACGTCCACATCGGCGCGGTGGTTTCGTTCCACCAGCTGGCGTGGCCGCCGCCGTCACCCCAGCTTGACTCGGCCGGCGTCGCACACTGGAGCCAGGGGTAGCGTGCGAGGTAGTCGGACGGCGTGACGAGGGACAGGGCCGGCGTTGCGCTTGCGAGGCGCAACACCTGCTCGAGCCAGAGGGGGCCTTCATGCCACCAGTGTCCGAAGAGCTCCGCATCGAACGCGGCCACCAACAGCGGGGAGCGGTCCATCGCGACCGCGGCGCGGCCCGCGCGGTCCAACGTCCGACGCAGGAAGTCCGCGGCATGTTCGCGGGCTAGTGCGATCGCGCGGTCCGGCTCGTACGGTTGCTTGTCGGCGGTCCGAGCGGTGACGCGGTGGTATTTGATGCCGACCGGCCAGCGGGTGCCGGGCGGCGGGGCGAGTGGTCCGAGCTCTTCGGCGGGACGTTCCCATCCGATGTCGCGATGGTATTCAAGGTACCACGGCGCACCGGGGTAACCGTCGTGCGCGCTCCAGACTGCGCGCGTGAGTTCCGCGTCGCGCGGAAAGACAATCAATCCGCCCGGCGTGACGAGCGGGGCAAAAGTGCCGGCATAGGGACGGCGATCCGCCCAGACGACCGCGTGGGCGTCCACCAGCGTCCAGTTCGCGCCGCCCGCCCGCAGTTCGTCTTCGAGCGAGGGCGTCCATCCCATTTCGGGGAGCCAGAAGCCATCGGCGGGGCGACCCGCCCAGCGCCGGTGCGCGGTCAGGCCCAGGCGAATTTGACGGCTGGCGGCGGAGGGGACGGCGGCCAGCAGCGGCAAATAGCCATGGGTGGCCGCGGTGGTGAACAGCTCGATGCGACCGCGATCGGCGAGGCGGGCCAGCGCCGGTAACAGCCGGCCGTCCCGCTGCTCCAGATCCCGTCGGCGGTGCTCATAGAATGTCTGCCAGCGTCGGGCGAGCCGTTCGAACCGCACATCCCAGCGGTGGCGGCGGGTCTCCTCCGCGGCGAGCTCCGCGAGGGACTGAAGATGTGCGGCGCATCGCCCGATCATGACGGAGTCTTGGAGCATCGCGGCGAGAGTTGGTGAGACGGACAGCGCGACACGGAACGGCACGTTCTCGCGGTCCAGCCGTTCGAACACCTCGAGCAGTGGCAGATAGCTTTGTGCGACGGCTTCAAAGAACCAGCGCTGTTCGAGTCCGCCCCCATCGCGCAGGTCGGGAAGGTGCGCGTGCAGCACGAGCATGAGATGGGCCGGCGGCATCAGATCACTCCCAGCGTGTTGGCGGCGGTAGCGGTCGGCCAACCGACCTCCGGCGGCGGTTGATGCCCGCCCGATGCGCGCCATGCTTGCCCGGCTGTCGCAGCCGGCGCTGGTTCATCGCCATTCGTCGTCCAGTCCGCAGCCGGGCCGGCCTCTCCAACCACCGGAGGTGTCGCGGGGATTGGCGGGAACGACGAGCCCGCTGGCACGGGGTTGGTCGGCAGCGCTGGGCAAACCCGTGCAAACGCTTGCGGCCTTCGGATCCACGTGACGCTGGCCGCCCTTTCCACTTTGCCCATGCGTTGAAGGGCGGCACCGACGGACGCGCCGGAAGGTGCCATCAAGGCTAGCGAGATGTCGACGGCGGGCGCGGCGGGCAGCGGTCGGGCCGGTCCGAGCTGCGCGAGCCGGGTGAACTCCCCCGCCGGGTCGAGCCAGCCGAATTCTCCGTCATAGGTTCCTGGAGCCGCTTCGAGCCGACGAAAACCGGCGGGTGCGGCGCCCAGCAGCGTCAGCGCGCCGCCGGTGGTGGTGGATGGCCCCTCCTGTCGTCGCAGTATTAGTGCGAGGGTGCCGGAGGGACTCGCCGCCCGCAGCTCGGTCCATAGCGTTTCGCCGAGATGCCACTGCAAGGCGAGAGACCCCGGCGCAAACCCCGCCAGCCAGACCATGCCGTTTACTGCAAATGAACCGGAAAATTCGCCGGCGGACATGGCCGTCTCCGGTTGGGAGGCGAGCGGTGATCGCAATGAATCACGCACCGATGATATTCGCGGGCGGCTTCCCGAATCAAGAGAGCGGTCCGCCGGCAGATGCCGGCGTTTCAGGGCGTGTCGAACCACGTGCGATGCTTGTGTAGATCGCGTTTCACCTGCGGGATTCGAATGCGGTGGAGGTGGAAGACCGACGCGCAGCGGATCGAGACGCATCGGGCGTCCGCGTCGAGGACCCCTGCAGTGGAGGCGGCGTCGCGCACGCGGCCGCCCACCCTGAAGAAGATCGTGATGACGTTCGCGACGCGGTGGTCCACCTCCGGCCGCGTCGGACGGTGTTCGACCGTCGCGGCGATGTCCAGTTCGTCGGCGCCGTCCGCGCGGTCGGCGTGCGCGCTCGTCGGGATCGCCCGAATCGTAGAGGCTCATGAATGGGCCCTCTTCACGGCAGATCTGTTCTTGCTGTTGAGACAGGGCATGATGCAGACAGGGCGGTCGGGCGGTGCGGTCATCTCGGCGGGAGCCCATCTGCCGGGCCGTTGGAAAACGCGCCGCGCGCAGCGCCTCAGCGGCGGCGCCGTTCGCGGGCTTCGCGAATGATGTCCTCGGCCAATGCGGCCGGCACCGCCTCGTAGTGCTCGAAATGCATCGTGAAGGTCGCGCGTCCCTGCGTGAGCGTGCGGAGCGCGCCCGCGTAGCCGAACATTTCCGCCAGCGGAACGAGCCCTCGGATGATGCGGGTGTCGCCGCGGGCTTCCATGCCCTCGATGCGGCCGCGTCGTGAACAGATGGAGCCGGTCACGGCGCCCATGTACTCTTCCGGCGTTTCGATTTCGACCGACATCACCGGCTCCAGCAGCTCCGGGCTTGCGCGGCCGTAGAGCTCGACAAACCCCGCCCGGCCCGCCTCCTGAAACGCCTGATCGCTAGAGTCCACCTCGTGGTAGCTGCCGTCGAGCAACGTCACGCGCACATCGACCACCGGATATCCCGCGGCCGGTCCGCTCGCCATCGCCGCGAGCACTCCCTTTTCCACGGCGGGGATATACGCGGCGGGGATCCGCCCGCCCGTCACGCGGTTGACGAACTCGAATCCCTCCCCCGGTGCGGTCGGCTCGATCCGCATCACCACGTGCGCGTACTGACCGCGCCCGCCCGTCTGTTTCACGTGCTTGTAGGAACCCTCCGCGGGCTCGGTGATCGTCTCACGGTAGGCGACCTCCGGCGGGCCAACCTTGGCGGCGACGTTGAACTCGCGTTTCAGTCGATCCACGATGATCTCGAGGTGCAGCTCGCCCATGCCCGAGACGACCGTCTCGTGAGTCTCCGCGTTGTAGCCGACGACGAAGGTCGGGTCTTCGTCCGCGAGGCGGTGCAGCGCCTCGCCGAGGCGGTCCGCATCCGCGCGGCTTTCGGGTGCGATGCTGATCGACATCACCGGCGACGGAAACTCGATCGCTTCCAGGTGAATGGGGTGGTCCACGTGGCAGAGCGTGTCGCCGGTGCGCGTGTCGGCGAGGCCGACCGCCGCGACGATGTCGCCGCAGTGCGCGGACTCGATGGATTCTTGCCGGTTCGCGTGCATGCGGAAAAGCCGGACGATTCGTTGTAGGCGGTCCCGCGAGCTGTTCAGCACCGTTTCGCCGGCGCGGATGCTGCCGGAGTACACGCGCAGATAGGTGAGCTTGCCCATGTGCCGATCCGCGACCACCTTGAACGCGAGGGCGGAGAAGGGGTCGTCGTCGCTGGGGTTGCGCGTGTTCACCTCCGGCTCCCGGGCGCAGATGATGGGCGGAATTTCGTTGGGTGCGGGCAGGCAGCGGATCACTCCGTCGAGCAGCCGCTGGATGCCCTTGTTGCGGAATGCGGAGCCGCAGTAGACAGGCACGACGCGGCGCGCGATCGTCGCCCTTCGGAGAATCGTCTGAATCTCTTGCTCGTTGAGGTCGCCGCGCTCGAGGAAACGGGCGAGCATGGTGTCGTCCTGCTCCGCGCACTTTTCGACGAGATTTGCCCGCCAGCGGCGCGCCTCGTCCAAGTGCTGCGGCGGAATCTCGGTTTCGTAATAGTCGCGCCCGAGAGTTTCTTCCGGGTAGTAGATCGCCTTCATGGTGACCAGATCAATGATGCCGGCGAACCGTTCTTCTGCGCCGATCGGGATCACCACTGGCACCGCGTTCGCGCCCAGTTCTTCCTGGATTTCGTCGAGCACGCGGAAGTAGTCGGCACCGGCCCGGTCCATCTTGTTGATGAAGGCGATCTTCGGCACATTGTACTTTTCGCTCTGGCGCCACACCCGTTCGGACTGCGGTTGCACGCCGCCGACCGCGCAGAACAGCGCGATTGCGCCATCGAGCACTCGCAGCGAGCGTTCGACCTCCATCGTGAAGTCCACATGGCCGGGCGTGTCGATCAATGTGATGCGGTGCCCGCGCCATTCGAACGTGGTGGCGGCCGCGGTGATCGTGATGCCGCGTTCCTGCTCCTGCGGCATCCAGTCGAGCACTGCGGTGCCCTCGTGGACCTCGCCGACCTTGTGGGTCTTGCCGGCATAGTAGAGGATGCGCTCGCTGCAGGTGGTTTTGCCCGCATCGATGTGCGCCATGATGCCGATGTTCCGCACCTTCGACAGTTCGATGGTTCTCATGCGCGTGTTCTGGGTCTCGGGTTCGAGACGAAAAAGGCGAAAGAGTATGCCGGTTCCGCTTGCGGACTGCAACTGGCGGCCGTGTGGGTGGACTGGCGCTTCCGCGCCACGTGTTCATTCAATGCGGCGGGCGGGACGGGCCAGCAGCATGCAGTCGCCGTAGCTGTAGAAGCGATAGCGATGTTCGATGGCGGTATGGTACGCGGCGAGAACGCGGTCGGTGCCTGCGAACGCACACACCAGCATCAGCAGCGTTGAGCGCGGCAGGTGAAAGTTGGTGAGCAGCAGATCCACCACACGAAATTCGTAGGGGGGTCGGATGAACAATGCGGTGCGGCCGGCACCAGGCCGAACGCGCCCGTGCTCGTCGGCGACACTTTCGAGCGCGCGGACCACCGTGGTGCCGATCGCGAGCACGCGGCGGCCTTCGCTCCGCGCCCGGCTTATGGCCTCCGCGGTGGCCTCGGGGATTTCAAAGCGTTCGACGTGCATCGAATGACGAGCGGGGTCCTCCTCGCGCACCGGCCGGAACGTGCCCGGCCCGACGTGCAGCGTGAGCTCGACGATCTGCACCCCACGCTCCCGCAGCGTGCAGAGCAACTCCTCGGTGAAGTGCAGGCCGGCGGTCGGGGCCGCGACCGAACCGGGGCGACGGGCGTACACGGTCTGGTAGCGCTCGCGATCGGCCGGCTCGTCCCGTCCGCGCCGGATGTAGGGTGGCAGCGGTGTATGCCCTTCGTGCTCGAGCAGTTCGAGCACGTCGGCGTCTCCCTCGAGGCGCACCGCGATGGTGCCGTCCGCGAAGCGCCCGTCTTCCACAACCACCACCTGCGTTCCGATCCGTAGCCGGTCGCCCGGCCTCACTGGCCGCCGTGAGCGGACGAGTGCGGTCCACGAGCCGTCATCCCGCGGCTCGATCCAAAGCAGTTCCACACGCCCTCCGGTGGTTTCGCGCCGCGCCCAGGTGCGAGCTGGAATCACACGGGAGTTGTTGACGACCATCACGTCGCCCGGCAGCAGATGGGCCGGTAGCTCGCGGACCAGCCGGTGCGACAGCGCGCCGTCGGCCCCCAGCACGAGCATCCGCGCTGCGTCGCGCGGTTCCACCGGCTGCTGCGCGATCAGCTCGGCCGGCAATGCGTAGTCAAAGTCGGAGGTGCGCGAGGGCGGATTCACATTGCGCAGATCGAACCATTTGGGACCGAGAAAAACAAGATGACGCGGCAACGCGCACGGGACTTCGGGGCACCGCGTACCGCCAAAGGCCGCG
This sequence comes from Kiritimatiellia bacterium, assembly GCA_026417735.1. Taxonomy (NCBI): domain Bacteria; kingdom Pseudomonadati; phylum Kiritimatiellota; class Kiritimatiellia; species Kiritimatiellia bacterium. The sequence continues at coordinate 405,283 of JAOACR010000009.1, read as the reverse complement.
CGCCGAATCACAGCCGGACGGAGACATCCCGGCCGAACCGCAAGCGAACTGGCCCCTGGAGTCCGGAGGGCACGAGCGGATCGTTCGCGCCAAATCCCTGATAGATCCGGACGGTGCGCTCACCGGGCTGCAGAGCGACGTTGGTCCGGGTAGTCCGTTTTTCCGGCGGCAGCGAGGCGTCACCGATCAGCCGGTTGACCCACACGTTGGCGACCTCGATTTCGATGTCGTTGGGGCCCGCGCGTAGAAGTCCCGTGAGCTCAACCTCCCAGGGGAAGGTCCAGAGGATGCCCGCGTTCCGGCCGTTCACGGTGACACGGGCGATCACACCCACGCGATGGAGTTCGAGGCGGGCCGGAGAGGAGGCCCGATCTGCATCGAGCTCGATGGTGTGACGGTACGTCGCACGGCCGGAGAAAAACCGCACATTCGGATCGGGATGTTCGGTCCAGTCGGTCAGCCGCTCCATCACCAGCTGCGGCGGCGCGCCCCGGCCCGATTCGAACACAACGGTCCATGGGCCGGTCAGCTCCAGTGGGGGGGGCGTGTTGGGGTTGAGGTGCACGGTATGGCCGTGGCGGAGCGTCCACTCAACGGGCTGAGCGGTCCACACCCGGACTTCGACATGGCCGTTGGTGAGGCTGAGGATCTCGACGTCGGGCGGGGGTGGCTCGTAGGGGGGCAAGCCTCGGGCGGGTTCGCGGAAGACCACAAATGTGCTGCCGTTGGTGGGCAGGCGGAGATGAACGCGTGTTCTGCCGTCGGCCGTGGGGGACCAGCCGTGCGGCGGGCGAATTGTGCCGGTGACGGGGTCCCAGAGTTCGGGGCGGCGACCGGTCACCCGAAAAATCGCGTCGCCGGGGCGGTGACCGGTGAGGAAGTACACGTCCGTCTCCGCATCGGTGCGGTGTGCGAACTCGAAGGGGCCCTCCACATTGGGGGTAACGCCGAGGCGGGCAAACGCGTCGGCGACGGAACTGCGGCGGAACACACGACCTGCACCGAGCCGCACGGGCTCCTCCGGCGACGCTGCGTTCACGGCACCCCACAGCACATCGGCTAGACGGCGCACCTCGGTATCAGCGTCGGGCCAGCCGGCGAGGCTGCTGGAGGCGGTGGGGCGGCGTTGCCCGAGGATGACGGTTGCGCCGCGTTCGGTGAGTTCGAGAATCCGCCGGAGCGGCTCGGGTCGGAGGGTCTCCTGCTCGAGGTCCACGACCAGTGCACGATAGCCGAGCCCCTCCGGCAACCGGAGTCCGCCGTCGACCACGTCGAGGCGCGAGCAGAGCACCTCGATGTTGACGAGGTCATAGGTGTGGCCGGCGGGCGGATGGAGTGTCGCACGTTCGCTCCACTGTGAGCCGCGGCCCCAGTGTTGGTAGGGGTGTTCGCCGATGAACACGGCGAGGTCGGCGACCGGACGGCCGTGGCGCAGCATTGTCTGACAGCGTGCGAGGTACTCGATGAACGGGCGGGCGAACGGCCACCAGGTGACGTTGGGGTTCAGATGGCTGCCGGCGAAATATTCGACGCCCGGCAGACCGAACTCCGGCGGCGAGGCGGTAAAGGTGTGCCAGATCAGGTGGTTGATGCCGTCGCAGAAGGCGATGTCGGCGAGAGGTTTCAGTGCGGCGGGATGCTCTGACCAGTGCTGCACCATGTGGGTGAAGGCTTCTGCGGCGGCCAGCGGTCGGCCGTAGATGTGCGCGGCCATTGCGGCGGGGCGGTTGAACTCGGGCGGTCGACCGATGGCGCGCCCGCCGGTGAACCAGAATTCGCCCTGCGGCATGTCGGTGCGCCCGAGAAAGGCGAGCTGATCGGCGCGCGCAAAGGTGGGGAGACGCCGGTTCCACGGGCCGCCGGATTCGGCATGCCATTTGAGACCCACGGCGTGGCAGCGATGCTGCAGTTCGCCGTAGAAGTTGTTCATCATCAGTTCGGCGAGCGTTGCGTGATAATCGTTCACAAAGCGGCGCGCGGCCTCGGATCCGCCGACCTCGAACCCGGCGAGCACCGGTAGCCACGGACGAAGAGCGTAACCGCGAGCATTTCGAAACTGTTCTTCGAAACGGGCGGTCCAGGTCGGCGCGGCACCTTCCCAGCTCACGCTGTAGAAATGAGTGAGGGTGCGACCCGCCAGCGGCCCGGCGTCTTTCAACAGCTCACCGCCGAGGCGCTCGAAGTGCCGCCGCACCGCGTCGGCGTCGAGCACGTCCACGTCGAACGGAGTGACGAGTTGACCGTGGTGAACGGGGTCGCCGACGGCCAGAACGGAGGCGAAACGGATCACCGCCCATCGGCCGGGAGGGATTTCCCAGGTGAGGCGTCCTTCGGCGTCGTGCTTGTCGGTCAGGTCGAGCGGCTCGCCGGCCACCGGGGTGGGCGCGTTGGTGGCGGGGAGATCGGAGCGCCAATGGGGCGGCCAAGCGGGCGCTGGATGTGCGTGCACGGCCGGTGGTTCCGGTGGGGAGCTCTCGCGGAGGCGCACCGCGAGCAGCGCGATTTCCACCGCGCCTTCGCCCGGGATGGCCGGAAGCCGGCAGTCGAGCCGGGCGGGGCCGACGACTTCGGTGCCGGTCCAGATCAGCTTCTTTGGGGCGTCCGCGCCGGCGGTCGTGGGCCCCATCAGCGCGCCGGCGCACATGCTGAGATTGATGCTGACTTCAAGGCCGAGCCGGTCCGCCTCGCGCAGCGCATGTCTCATCAGTTCCCGCCAGCGTGCGCTCATATAGGGTGTGCGTTCGGGGGGCGGTGGCACGACGGCCTCATGGTAGCCGCGCACGTCAAACTGCAGCAGACCGCCAAAGCCGGCCCATTTCATCGCCTCGAGATCGCGCGTGATCGTCTCTTCGTCCACGTTGCCCTTGAGCCACCACCAGTAGGCCCATGGCCGATGTTCGCGCGGAGGTGAGCGGAAGCGCGCTTCGAGCGGCGGGGCGGAGGAAGCAACGGCAGCAACGCTCCATAGGAGCGCGGCGACAACGGTTGGGTTCATCAGGCGGCTCCTGTCAAGGGTGCGGGCAAGGCGCGGGTCATCGAGATATTCCGGAGATGGGTTCCCAAGTGCGAAAAGCGAGCGCGGCGGTGGGACAGGCGCGAACTGCTTCGTCCGCCGCGGCACCCAGCCCCGCGTCCAGGCCATTGTTGAACGCGGGCGCGACCTGTTGTTCGTAACCGCGGCGCTGGAACGTCATCGTGCCGCGAGATCGCGCGGCGAGACGCACGCAGATGCCGCAGTGGATGCACTTGCCCGGTTCGTAGACCAGGCGCGGATGGTCTCGGCGCAGGATAACAGGGGGGCGCGCGGTGGCCGCGAAGCGGGCGGGGGATGCGCGATACTCGTCGGCAAGGCGGCGCAGGCGGCAGCTGCGGGCTTTGCGGCAGTCGCAGCCGAGGCAGCGGCGCGCATCCGCGGCGGCGCGATCGTCCAGCGCGGTACCGCTCTCCGTGTCCGGCCAGCCGGGCGAGGCAGGCGAGGCATCGGGCAGCCATTGTGCCACTTCGCTGGGGTGGAGAGGACCGATGCGGCTGTCGAATCGGACGGGCCAGGGGGGGGCCGGGCGCAGCTCGAGCCAGACGAGGACCGCCTCTGCGGCAAGACGACCATCCGCCACCGCGCGTACCGCCAAGCGCATCGGTTGAACCATCGCGCCCGCTGCGAACACACCGCGTCGCGAGGTTTGCCGGGTGTTCGCATCCGCGCGGACGCCGCGGGGTCCACTCTCGAGGCCGAGCGCGGCGATGGAGCGCGCGTCCAGCGCACCGCAAGCGAGCACGACCGCATCGGCGTTTTCGATCCAGCGATCGAGCGCGCCCGGTTCGAGCACGTCGGCGCCCGGTTCGAACCGAATGCCGGCGGCGAGCACCTCGCGGATTTCCGCGTCGAGAACGTGGGCCGGCAGCCGATCGGACACCGCCGGATCGCGCAGCGCGCCTCCCGGCTGGAGGGCGCGATCGCGCAAGGTCACCTCGACGCCGGCGCGACGGAGAAACGCAGCAGCAGCGAGGCCGGCGGGTCCGGCACCGACAACCGTCACGCGGGCTGTGCGCGGCGATGTGGCGGCGGGGCGCTGCCGGGCGCCGGCCAGTTCCGGCGATTCGCCGAGCCGCCGGTGCAGCTCGCGGATCGGCAACGCAGCATCGTGCTGGGCGCGTCGGCAGCTTCGTTCGCAGGGGGCGGGGCAGATGCGGCCGAGCGCGGCGGGCAGCACAAGATCCTCCGCGGCGAGACGGGCGGCTTGGGCCCATGCACCGCGGGCGGCGTCGCGCAGCAGCTCGGGGATACGCAGGTGCGCCGGGCAGGCGCGCCGGCAGGGCGCTTCGCAGTCGCCGACGTGTTCACTCAGCAGCAGCTCGAGCACACGGCGCCGGGCCGCACGGACTTCGTCGGACGAGGCGTCCACCTCCATGCCGTCGGTGGCCGGGTACGAGCAGGCGGGGAGCAGGCGGCCGCCCGACAGTTCGCGCACTGCGCAGACCATACAGGAGGTGTAGTGAGGAAGACCGTCGCGGTGGCAAAGGGTTGGCACACGGATGCCCAGTGCGCGGGTCGCCTCCAGAAGCGTGGCGCCATCGGGCAGCTCGACCGCCCGGCCATCCACGATCACACGCACGCTCATCGCTCCGCCGCTCCGGGGGCCGACGCCGTTTGCCGGGGCACAATCCGGATCGCACCTGTCGGACAGGCAGTCCGGCACAGATCGCACCGCACACACAAACCACCGTCAATCACATGGCGGCGCATCGGGTCCGGCCGGATCGCCACGACGGGGCAGACCTGTGCGCAGCGGGTGCAGCCGATGCACTCGGCGCCGACCTCGTACGCGATGAGGTGCACGCAGCGGCCGGCAGGGCAAATGCCGCGCAGGTGCGCCTCGTACTCGTCGCGGAAGTAGCGCAGCGTCGTCAGCACCGGGTTGGGCGCGGTTCGACCCAGGCCGCAGAGGCTCTGGCGGCGGGTGGTCTCGGCGAGCTCCTCCAGTCGCGCGAGGTCGTCCGGCGCCGCGCGCCCTTCGCAGAGGCGGTCGAGGATGTCGAGCATGCGGCGGGTGCCGATGCGGCAGGGGGTGCACTTCCCGCACGACTCGCGGCAGGTGAAGGAGAGAAAATAGCGCGCGACGTCCACCATGCAGTCGGTGTCGTCGAGCACGACGAGCCCTCCGCTGCCCATCATGGCGCCCACTTCGGTGAGCGCCTCGTAGTCAACGGGCGTGTCGCCGAGCGTCGCGGGCACGCAACCACCGGACGGCCCGCCGACCTGCACTGCTTTCCACGGGCGCCCGTTTGCGGCGCCGCCGCCGATCTCCTCGATGATCTCGCGCAGCGTCATGCCCATCGGCACCTCGATCAGGCCGCCCCGCGCCACCTTGCCGGCCAGCGCGAACACCTTGGTGCCCTTGCTGTGGGCGGTGCCGATCGCCGCGAACGCGGCGGGTCCGTGCCGCAGAATCCAAGGCACCATCGCGAGCGTCTCGCAGTTGTTGACGAGCGTCGGCGCGCCACGGAAGCCGCGTTGTGCAGGGAACGGAGGGCGCAGCACGGGCGAGCCTCGGCGACCCTGAATGGACTCGATCAGCGCGGTCTCCTCCCCACAGACGAACGCGCCGCCGCCCTGCACAATCCGCAATTCGAGGGACACCCCGGAACGCAGAATGTCCGGCCCGAGCACGCCAGCGTCGCGCAGCCGGTCGATTGCGGCCTGCACGCGTCGCACCGCGAGCGGATACTCCTCACGAATGTAGAGGATACCTTCCCGCGCGCCAACCGCCCAGGCGGCGATGATCATCCCTTCGAGCACACGATAGGGATAGGACTCGAAGAGCATGCGGTCCATGAACGCGCCGGGGTCGCCCTCGTCGCCGTTACAGATGATGTAGCGGTCACCGGCCGGTGCGTCGCGCACCGCGCGCCACTTTCGGCCGGTGGGAAATCCGGCGCCGCCGCGGCCGCGGAGGCCGGCGGCCTCGATCGCGGCGATCACTTCATCCGGAGAACGGCGGGCGAGGCAGTCCTCCAGCGCGCGCAGGCCGCCGCCGGCGCGGTACTGATCCAGATCCAGCGGATGGAGCGCACCGCACGCCTCGGTGGCGATATGAAGCTGGCGGCATAGGAACGCTTGGACGGGCCCGTCACGGGGGTCGAGCACGGGGGCTGGCCCCACCGCCCCCCGCCCCCGTCCGAGCCACTCGTCCAATGCGTCCGCCGTCTGCGCCCGCCAGCGACGCCATCGCCCGGGGCTGAAGTGGCGGCGCACGATCGCTTCGACATCCGCGGCGCGGACCCGCTCGTAGCGCACGGGTTCGGCGCCGGGGCGCACGACTTCGAGGAGGGGCGTACGGTGGCACATCCCGACGCATCCGACCGGCCGGATGCGGATCGGTACGCCGAGCGATCGCACCGCCGTGCGCAGCGCTGATTCGACCGCCGCACTGCCGCCGGCGATGCAGCAGGAGCCCAGACCAATCCGGATCTCTCCGGCGGCTTCGGGCGGGTCGATCGGCGTGGCCTCGGCGAGGGGGTCCCCCTCGCGGTCGGCCGGTCGGGCGGTAAAATCATCCAGCATCTCGCGGATGTTGTCCGCGGTGCGATGGCCGTAGGTGACGCGGTCGAGCATCACCACTGGCGCCAGCGTGCAACAGCCCAGACAGGCGACCTTGCGAACAGTGAACTCACCGGCGGCGTCCGTGTCCTCCCCCGCTGGCAGTCGGAGTTCGCGCGCAATCGCCTCGTAGACCCGTTCCGCGCCCTTCACGTGGCATGCGGTCCCGACGCATACGCAGATCGAATGTCGTCCTGCGGGCCGATGTCGCAGCTGCGGATAGAAGGTCGCGACGCTCCACAGGTCCGCGGGACGGATTTCGGTGATTTCACAGATTCGGCGCAGCACTGCCTCGGGCAGATAACCGAAGCGCGCCTGCACCGCCTGCAGCAGCGGCAGCGCCTGCTCGGGGGAACGACCGATCGCGTTGACGATGCGGTCGACTTCGCTCAGGTCGGGTGGAGCGGCGGGTGGACGCTGGGCGGCCCGGGTCATGGCGCGGTGGGGGCGGTCGTTGCCTCTTCGATGGCGATCAGCCGGTGTCGAGTACGCAGGTAGAGACGGTCGCCCGCAAGTGCGGGCGTTGCGCCGCACTCCTCGCCCACCGGGTTCTCGGCGATCAGCTCGAACTGGCGCGCAGCACGCACCACCCGTGCGCGACCCGCGCGATCGAGCAAGTAGATCGCCTCACCCGCCGCCACTGGCGAGGCGTAGAACCCTTCCTCCCATTCTTGGCTCCACAACTTTTCGCCGGTTGCCGCATCGCGCGCGGTGACGATCCCCGAGCTGGCCGCCAAAACGACCAGCCCGCGCCAGACCAGCGGAGAGGCGACGTCCGGGAGATCCTCGTCGGTCTCCCAGAGTACGCGGCCGTCGACGTCGTCGGCCGCGACGAACCGCGTGTTGTCATTGCCCGCATACCAACGACCGTCCGCAAACGCGGGAGAGGTGCCGATCTCCGCCTCAAGCTCGGGGACGCGCCACAGCTCGCGCCCGTCCGCCCAGTCGTAGACCGCGAAGAACGGCTGTGCGAGCACCCCGATTCGAAGCCGGCCGTTGTGTTCTGCGGCGACCGGCGTGGACCAGCCGGGCCGAACGTCCCGGCGGGTTTCCCAAATCGTGCGGCCGGTGGCCCCGTCCAGCGCCAGCAGTCGGCCGCCGGTTTCGTCGTCGAACTGGACGATCAGGCGACCGCGCACTGCGATCGGAGAGGAGGAGTGGCCGTAGGGATTTTTCGGCGAGCCGAGATGGCGGGCCCACAGGCGGCGGCCCTCAAGGTCGCAGGCGATGAGATCGCCGGTGCCAAACATTGCGTACACGCGCAGGCCGTCGGTGGTGGGTGTTGGTGCGGCCAGACCCACTTCCTCGCTGGTCTTGGGCGGGGTGCGGGGGGATCCGGGCACATCGCGCGCCTCATGCCGCCAGAGCAGTCGGCCGGTGTCCGCGCAGAACGCGTAGAGTTCGGCGGTGGAGGTGTCCGCGCCGGTGAGAAAGACGCGGCTGTTCCAGAAGATTGGGGAACTGAATCCGGGCCGTGGCACCTCGATGCTCCATCGGACGTTGCGGCCGGTGGGTACATCCCAACGGGTGGGGGCGGGCCTGTCGCGGCCGCCGCGGCCGAAATGGCCGCGAAAGGAGGGCCACGCCTCGGCCAGTGCGGAGTCCTCGGGGAGTGCCGGCTGGTTCGTCGTGGGTGGGGGGGCGACGTCGCCGGGGGCCCCTGCCGGCCGCGCGCGGAGCGTACGGGCGGCCGCGGCACCGCCGGCGATCAGCAACGCGAGGTAGGCGGCCACGGCGCGGCGGGCCGCCCGCGCTTCGCGTTCGCCGACATCGGGGGTTGGCAACGGCGCGGGGGGCGGCGCGACGCGCGGCTCGAGCCAGCGCGCGCCCGCGATCGCACCGAGGATCAGCGCCGCACCAATCCACAGCAGGCGGCCGGCCTGCTCCGCGAGCGTTTGCGCGGAGAAAAATGCTCGGCGTGCCAGCAGGTCGAGACGTCGCGCTTCGGCGACGAGATCAGCGTTGGCCGGTTGCGACTGTGCGGCGCGGATCGCTTCAAGCCGCAGCGGCGAGTTCAACGGGTCCGCCCGACGCAGTTGCACGCAGTTGAGCAGCGCGACTGCTCCGGCGACCGCGCAGACGAAACCGGCACCGAAGAGCAGACCGCGCAGCGCGGCGGCGAGCGTGCGGCTGGCGGGAGTGCGGTCGGCGCTCATGCGGTTTTCTCTACGGGTTTCCGATCGGACCGTCGAGCCGGCCGAGCCGGACGTACTCACGGGGGCAATGCGCGAAGCACCGGCCGCAGCTGAGGCATTCGCCGCGGTCCGGCACCCAGTCGCGACGGTCGCTGCGCCGCAGCGAGGCGACGATGCGCGTGACGCCGACCAGGCCGACGAAACCGCCGGCCCAAAGGCCCGCGGAGGCGAGCCTTCCGCGGGCGGTGGCGGCCGCGGTGGTCGCCGTCTCGCGAGGGGCGCCGGAGAGGCGGAACGCGCGGGTTTCCCAAGTGAGGTCGGGCGTGCCGGCGGCCTCTTCGGCGAGCAGCTGCGCCTCAAGCGTGACGGCAGGGTGAACGTGTGGGGCGAGCGCCAGCAGCACTGTGCGCCCCGCGCCGGCGGCTGCTGCGATCAGAAGCGGCGCGAGGCTCAGCGCGCGAACGAGCGCACGGCGCGCGGCGGCGCGGTCCGGATGGGGCGGCTCGGGGGCGCGGATCGCATCGAATGGACAGGAGGTCTCGCAGAGCCGGCACTCGATGCATTCGTCCGGGGTGATGGTGAGGTGGCGGCGGGCAAGGCGCGAGCACCATCCCAGCAGCACGCCGTAGGGGCAGAAATATCGGCAGTAGGGCCGAGCCACGACGGTGCCGAGCACCAGCAACGCGATGCCGGTGGCGATCATGCCGGCCGAACCGCTGCGCCGGTAGAGCGGAACGAAGGGGTCGTAGCGGCAGATCCAGAAGCCTGCGCCGGCGAAGGTGAGCGCCAGGCCGAACGCGAGCACGGTGGGGCCCAGCATCGCGAGCGCGCGGTTCAGCGGTCGCGGCAGCCGCACCGGCCGCAGGACCACCAGGTCCTGGAGTGCGCCGAGCGGACACACCGCCGCGCAAAAGACCCGTCCCCAGCACAGTGCCGCCATCAGCGGCAGTGCGAAGATCAGCGCGGTGGTCAGCGGGATTGCATGGGTACGGTCAGCGAGCGCAAGCGCGACGTTCTGGATTGAGCCCACCGGGCAGATGCAGCCCTGGCGGACCAGACCGAACCATACGAGCGCGCCGATGGAGAGCGCCCACAGGCCCCGGCGCGAGCGCGCGCGCAGCGCTAGCCATGCGGCGGCGACCAACGCGGTGGCCAGCAACCCGACGTCCGCCCACTCACGTGCGGCGGAGCGTGCGGGCAGAGGGGGGCGATAGACGGGCTGAGTGTAGCCGGACTTGAAATCTGGTTTTGGGAACCGTTGCTCCGCGGCGACTGCGATCGCGGTGACAAGCAGCACCGCGATACTGATCCGCCGGGTCGTGCGGAGACGATACTCACGCATGCGCCGGGGGCTCCGGGTTTGTCCACGCGGCGCCGGCCGGCCCGAATTCGGCCTTCATCCGGTTCCACGCCCTCAGCGGAACGCGCTCGATCGCCTGTGCGGGACAGCGGCGTGCGATCGCACACTCATTGCACTGCGCGCAGCGGTCATGGAGGATCTGAAGCTGCAGGGAGCCGTTGCCGAAAGTGTTACAGCCCTTCACGCACTTGCCGCAGCCGGTACACAGCTGTTCGATGATCGAGTACTCGTAGTATGGCGGCTCAATGAAACGGCGACGGATCGCGCCGGTCGGGCACATCTGATTTTCCGCGGCGCTGTTGAGCTCCGCCGCGCCAGGGTCGAAATAGCCGAAACAGAACCGGCAGTACCCGCACATCGCGTAGGTGTGCACGCATTTCACCGCGGACGGTGTCAGCACACAGTTCGTCATGCAGCGACCGCACTGGATGCACTTGTGAGGGTCGATCTGCCATACCATGCGGTCGCGGGAGGCGGCACCGCGCGCGGCTGCGCCGGCGAGTGTGGCGACCGCAAATCCGGCGGCGGCGGCCGCGCCGCGCAGCAAGAACTGCCGGCGGTCAGAGGTCGGCGACGATGGAGAGTCGGAGTTCATCGAAGGGGTGCTGCTCGCTGCGCACATCGTTGTGGACTGATTCGACAGTTGGCCGCCCAGGGGCAGTGGGCGCAGCCGCTGGCCGCGTCCGGCGCGGTCGCCGGCGTGAAGGAGCGCGCGGCGCGGCCAACTATGGCCACAATCGCCGCCCCGGCGCCGAGGCGGGCGACGTTGCGAAGCCACTCGCGCCGCGATCTGGCCGATGTGGAGGGCTCCGGTCTCATGGCGCCCCCGTTTTTGCGCGGCGCGCGAACACCCGCACCGCCCGCCGGGCAGGATCGGCGACGTAGAGCCGGCCGGCCGCATCCGATGCCAGGTCTAGGCCGACCGTGTCCGGCGCAAACTGGTCCGGTGCCGCGGCGACGCTCTCCAGCGAACCGTCGGCACGGTAGACTTTCACGCGCACGATGCCCTTTTCCGCGGTGGCGACCGAGCCATCGGGCAGGAGGACAATGTCGGTTGGGTTGCAGCAGCCACAAAAGCCCTCGAGGTCCATACCCGGGCGTCCCCAACTGCGAAGGCGGCGGCCGTCGGCGGTCCATAGCTCTACGCGGAGCTCACCGGGATTGACGATCCAGGCCGAGTCGGGTCCGGCCGGTGCGACGTCGAAGTGCGGGCTGGGGATCACGAAGCCGTGGGCGTCTGCGCCGCGGACCTGCGCGCGCAGCGTGCCGGTCCGGTCGAACACCCACACGATCCGTTCGCCAGCGTCGGCAAGCCAGACGTTGCCCGTGGTCACTGCGATCGAGGTGATCCGGCTGGAGATGGAAAGGGGGGGGCCTTCTTCGGGGTCGCCGCCGGGGGGAAACGCGATCCATCCACGGTCGCGGGCGATCCACAGCTGACCGTCCGGTCCGAAGGTAGCGGCGCGGCCGGCGTCGGGCAGTTCGGTGCGGGTGTCGCGCTCCGGTGGTTCGCCGAGAGTGCCGCGGATCAGCGTTCGACCGGCCACGATCGCGAATCGGTCGTCCGTTGCGATTGCGATGGCCGTCAGGTGGGACAGATTGGTGCGCAGAGGTGATTGCTCGTACCAGCGGCGCCACTGCGGAGGCACCGTTTTGAGCGGATCCAGGTTCAGCGTGAAGGCGGGACCAGGGTCCTCGCGTGCCACCGTGGTGACCGCCGTGATCGCGGCGAGCGCCGCATACAACGCGATCGAGGGCAGGGTGTTCATCGGCGCCGCAAGTCCAGGCACACCAACCGCGTCGATTCCCGCGCCAGCAGACGGCCATCCACCAGCGCCATCGGACCCCAGGAATCCCGGGCGTTCGGCAGCACGGTGGCGCGGGCCAGCTCGTGGTAGCCATCCGCCGTCGCGCGCACCATCGTCAACGTACCCTCGTCATCCATCACCAGCAACCGGTCGTCCGCCGCGGCGATCAGCAGTGGTCCGAGTCCGAACCGTCGCTGCGGACCGCTCGACCACACGAGCCGGCCGCCGAGATCATAGCAGACCAGTTGCCGCCGCAGCGCGCCGCCGTCGTTGGGCATCACCGCGAAGAGATGGTCGCGATGGAACAGCGGCGTCTGCTGTTCCGATCCGAACGTGGTTTTGTCCGCTCGCCAGACCAGCTCGGCGCGAAAGCGGTCGCCGTCGGGCCGCAGCTGGAACAGTGCGCTGCCGGCACCGTAACCGGCAGTGATCAGCACTCGGCCGCCAGGCAGCGGCAGCGCGGAGGGCGCCTGCACGCTGGTGCGCCACTCGGAGGTTTTCCAGAGGATGCGGCCGACCTGCGGCCCGTCGGCGGCGACGCCAACGAGCCCGCCGAGCGCCGGATACACATACATGCGTCGGCCGTTAAACTCCATGGGGATCACCGACCCATGGGACATTGACCATCCGTCCTCGTTGGGCGTCTCCCACACCACCCGCCCGGAGGTGACCTCGACCCCCAGCATCAGCACGCGGCCGGCGGGCGCCAGCACCGCAACCTCTCCGTCGAGCAGCGGGCACTGGGCGGTATACCAGAGCGGTTCCTTCGCACCCTGCTCGCGCACCAGGTCCATTCCCCACAGAAACTCCCCGCTAAAGGCGTCGACGCACAGCACGTGGCAGCGAGGGCCGATTGAAACCACCACCCGCTCGGAGACCGCCGGCACCGTGCGCGAGATGCCGTGGTTGCGGCGGATGTCGACCGCATAGAACCGTCGCCAGATCTCGCGCCCGTCATCCAGCGAGAGGCAGCGCAGCACGTCGCCGCGGCGTTCTTCGTCGTAGTCGAGCAGGTAAACGCGGCCGTGCCGCACCGCCGGACCTGCATGGCCGTCGCCGACGGCCACCTGCCAGAGCACGGGCGGTCCGTTGGAGGGCCACCGAGCCGCCAATGGAACTGGCTCGCGCGAGATGCCATCGGCCAACGGTCCCCGGAACCGGGGCCACATAGAGGTCACCACGGAGGGGGTTCCGGGCCCCGCGGAAAAGCTGCCACGCAGATCCACCGTCGGCGCGGTGGCCGGCGGCGTTTCGGGTTCCGGTAGGCGCTCGGCGAGCTCGAACGGCGGTTCGCGGCGGAGCCAGTCCGCGATCCCCCACAGACCGGCGGCGATCACCAGCGCCGCCGTTGCGGTGGCGACGGCCAGCGGACGCAATTCCCGATCGGACGCCATGCGGTGTCAACCGGATGCCGAAGGTCGGTACCGCGCCGCACGCTATCGGGCTGCCGCCACAACGTCAAACCGCGCGGCTCCTTCGTGCTTCAGCGGGAGAAATGGAGGCGCGGATCGGAATCGAACCGATGCATAGAGGTTTTGCAGACCTCCGCCTTACCACTTGGCTACCGCGCCACCGTCGCGGCGGGCCCGCAGGCCCCAAAGACAGTTTCATCATACCCCGCGGCTGACCAGCCGGCAAGCGAGTGGTCGCCGTGAGCCGGCCGGCGGAGCGTGAGGGGAGGCACGCTGGAACTCGCCGGCGGCTACGGCGCCATTTCGTTGCGGCGACGCTTTGTGGTGTGATAAGTTGCAGCCGGCGGACGGGCCATCGCATCGGAGCACCAATCATGGAACGACTGTTCGGAACGGACGGAATCCGCGGGCGGGCAAACTATCACCCGATCACACCGGAGGTCGCGCTGCAGGTCGGGAAAGCGATCGCGCATGTGTTTGGTGCTTCCGGGCATGGAAGTCGCCGCGCGGTGCTGGGGAAGGACACGCGGCTGTCGGGCTACATGCTGGAAACGGCGCTGACGAGCGGGCTGGTCTCGATGGGGATGGACGTGTTTCTGGTGGGCGTGTTGCCGACGCCGGCGGTGGCGCATCTGACCCGCTCGATGGCGGCGACGGTGGGCATCATGCTGACCGCCTCGCACAATCCCTACGACGACAACGGGATCAAGATTTTCGATGGCGAGGGGTTCAAGCTCTCCGATGACCTCGAGCTGCAGATTGAGCGCCACGTGGTGAACGGTGATCTGACCGCGGAGCACATTCGCAGCGACACGATGGGAAAGGCGTACCGGATTGAGGACGCGAGGGGCCGTTACATTGAGTTCGCGAAGGGGACGGTCGGCCATCAGAACCTGTCGGGGCTGCACGTCGTGCTGGACTGCAGCAATGGCGCGGCGTATCGGATCGGGCCGTGGATCTTCGAGGAGCTGGGGGCGCGAGTGACGAAGGCCTATGCCTCGCCCGACGGCTACAACATCAACAACGGCTGTGGTGCGCTACACCCGGAGACGGTTGGCCAGCTGGTGCGGCAGCACAAGGCGGACGTGGGTATTGCGCTCGATGGCGACGCGGACCGCGTGATTTTCACCGATAGTGCGGGCGAGGTGGTGGATGGCGACCGGATTCTGGCAATGTGCGCGCTGGACTTCCATTCTCGCGGGCGGTTGGCGCGCGAGACGCTTGTCGTGACGACGATGAGCAATCTCGGGCTGCACGCGGCCATGGCCGAGCGTGGCATCCGGGTGGTCACGACGAACGTGGGCGACCGCCAGGTGATCGAGGCCATGCGGGCCGGCGGCTACAACCTGGGCGGCGAGAAATCCGGTCATGTGATTTTTATGGACCATGCGACGACCGGAGACGGCATCATCACCGCGCTGCAAGTCTTGCGGCTGATGAAAACGACTGGCCAGCCGCTGCGGGAGCTGGCCGGCTGCATGGTCGAGTATCCGCAGAAGCTGGTGAGTCTGCCGGTCCGCGCGCGCCCGCCGTTGGAGACGGTATCCGGCTTGAGCCAGCGGCTTGACGAGGCACGCCGTGCGCTGGGCACCAACGGCCGTGTGGTGGTGCGCTACTCCGGCACGGAGCCCAAGGTGCGGGTGCTTGTCGAGGGCCCCAGCGCCGAGGCCGTGCAGGAGTGGTGTGGTCGCATTGTGGAGCTGCTGAAACAAGAGATCGGCGCCTGAAGGTCGAGCCGGAGGACGGGCACACATGTGCGGGATTGTGGGTTATGCGGGGCCGCGGCCGGCTCCGGAGACACTGATCGGAAATCTGCGGCGGCTGGAGTATCGAGGGTATGACTCCGCCGGCATCGCGGTGGTGACGGACGGCGCGCTGCAGTGGCTGAAGCTGCCCGGGAAGGTGCAGGCGCTGGCGGAGCGTGTCGCCGCGGAATGGCCCGGCACCCCCGCCGAGCGGGCCGCGTGCGGCATCGCGCACACGCGTTGGGCGACCCACGGACCGCCGACCGAAGCCAACGCGCATCCGCACTTCGATGCGAGCGGGCGGCTCGCGCTCGTGCACAATGGCATCATCGAGAACTACGCGGAGCTGCGCCGCCAGCTCGAGGCGCGCGGCCACACCTTCCGGTCCGACACCGACACCGAGGTGCTCGCCCATTTGCTCGGCAGTCTGGGGTTTGCGCAGGACCCGATCGGCGCGCTGTGTGCGGCACTGCGGCAGGTGGAGGGCACGCTTGGTATCGCGGTCGTGCACGCGGATCACCCGGGTCGTATCTGGGTGGCGCGGCGCGGCAGCCCGATTGTGATCGGCGTCGGCGACGACGAAACGTTGGTCGCCAGCGATGCGGCCGCGATCGTCGCACACACGAACCGCGTGATCTATCTCGACGATGACGACATTGCGGAGCTCGCCGCGGGCTCCATCGATGTGCGGACGGTGCAGAATACGCCGGTCTCGAGGGCGGTGTCGCAGGTGGACTGGGATGTGCGCGCGGCGGAGAAGGGCGGGTTCGAGCACTTCATGCTGAAGGAGATCTTCGAGCAGCCGGAGTCGCTGGAAAACTCCCTTCGCGGGCGTCTGGATGTGAGCGCAGGCACCGCAAAGCTCGGCGGTCTGGCGATGACGCCGCGGGAGATCGCGGACGTGCAGCGCGTGGTGCTGGTCGCCTGCGGCACGTCGTTGCATGCCGGCATGGTGGGCCGGTTGTATTTCGAGGATCTCGCGGACCTGCCGGCGTCGGTGGAGCAAGCCGCGGAGTTTCGGTATCGCAATCCGATTCTGACCCCGCGCGATCTGGTGGTGGCGATCAGTCAGTCCGGGGAGACCGCCGATACGCTCGCCGCGGTGCGGGAGGCGCGGCAGAAGGGCGCGGCGCTCTGCGGGATCTGCAACGTGGTGGGCTCGACGATCGCGCGGGAGACCGGGCGCGGGGTGTACCTGCATGCGGGGCCGGAGATCGGCGTGGCCTCGACGAAGGCGTTTACCTCGCAGGTCGCGGTGTTGCTGATGATGGCGTTGAAATTTGGACGCTGTCGGCGGCTCTCCCGGGAGGCCGGCTTGGACATCATTGCGCATCTGCGTGCGCTGCCGGCGCTGGTGCGCCGGGTCCTGCAGCGCAACGAGGCGATTGCGGCGGTCGCCGCCGAGATCGCCGATGCGCGCGACGCGTTCTACATCGGGCGCGGTCTGCTCTATCCCGTCGCGCTGGAGGGGGCACTGAAACTGAAGGAGATCAGCTATCTCCACGCGGAGGGCTATCATGCGGCGGAGCTGAAGCACGGACCGATCGCGTTGCTGGAGCCGTCGGTGCCGGTGGTGGCGCTCGCGTTGGACGTGCCGGGCCGCGACAAGATGATCGGCAACATTCAGGAGTGCCGCGCGCGTGGCGCGCCGGTGGTCGCGGTGGTCACCGAGGGCGACGACACAGTTCCGGCGATGTCCACGCACACGATCGCCCTGCCGCGCTGCGCGCCGTTGGTGGCGCCGGTGGTCGCCGCGGTCGCGATGCAGCTGCTCGCCTACCATGTGGCCCGGCGGCGCGGCTGCGAAATCGACCAGCCGCGCAACCTCGCAAAGAGCGTTACCGTGGAATAGCTCTCGCCCGACGCGCCGCCCGCCGCCGGGAGCCGCTCCTTGTTCGGCGGCGGAGGCTCGAGTAGGCTTCGGCCGACATGCTGCCACTGCGCGACGAAAACCCGACCGTTCACACTTCGGTGGCGATGGTGCTGATCGTGGCGGCGAACCTGGCCGCCTGGATCTTCGTGCAGGGGCTCGGTGCGCCGGAACCGCTGGTGCGTTCGATCTGCTCCTGGGGAGTGATCCCGGGCGAGCTGCTCGGCACGGTGCGGCCGGGCACGATGATCCCGATTTCGCGCGAGTTCGTGTGCGTGATCGAGGACCATGCGAACTGGTGGACGTTGCTGACCTCGATGTTTCTGCACGGCAGCTGGCTGCATCTGCTCGGCAACATGTGGTTTCTTTGGATTTTCGGCGACAACGTCGAGGACGCGATGGGGCCGGTGCGGTTCACGATCTTTTATCTGCTTTGCGGTCTGGCGGCCGCCGCCGCGCAGATCCTCTCCAACCCCGCCAGTCCGGTGCCGATGGTCGGTGCGTCCGGTGCGATCGGTGGGGTGATGGGGGCGTACGCGATGTTGTTCCCGACGCGGCCGGTGCAGACGCTGATACTCTTCGGGTTCTGGGCGCGGGTGGTCGTGATGCCGGCGATCGTGATGCTCGGCTATTGGTTTCTTTTGCAGCTGCTCGGAACGTTGTTTTCGGTGGGACCGGCGTCGGGCGGCGTCGCGTTCTGGGCGCACGTGGGCGGGTTCCTCGCCGGCGTTGGGCTGGTGCGGTTATTTTGCGACCCGCGGCGTCTGGCCGCCTGTCGCCGACGCCGGCGAGCGGCGGTGTGGTGGTGAGTCGGCTGCGGTTGACCGGCCGCCGTCCTCTGCACACACTCGCGCACGATGCCGCGCCCGCGACGAACCTCAGACCGGCCCGACTGGGACGAGTACTTCATTGACATTGCGCATGTGGTTGCGCGCCGCAGCAACTGCCGCCGGCGGCGCGTGGCGGCGCTCATCGTCTGCGACCGGCGGATTGTCTCCACCGGCTACAACGGCACACCGCGCGGCGTGCCGAATTGCATGGACGGCGGGTGCGCGCGCTGCGCCTCCACGACGGCCAGCGGCGAGCGCCTGGGCGACTGCATTTGCGCGCACGCGGAGGAGAACGCGATCGTGCAGGCCGCCTATCACGGCATCGCGGTGCGCGGCGGAACGCTCTACTGTACGACCAGCCCCTGCCTGATGTGCTGCAAAATGATCATCAATGCCGGCATCCGCGAGGTGGTGTACGAGGAAGAATACTCATTCTCCGACGCGGCGCGCCGGCTGCTGGAGATCGCCGGTGTCACCGTTCGCCGCTACCGGCGGGCGCGGCGCCGCGCGGATTGATTAGCGAGCCGCCGGCGGCCGTAACAGGTCGTTGTCAATCAAACGGGCGGAGGGGAAACGTACCGCGATCGCCGCCAGCACGGGACGATCCACCCAGGCGACCGGCTCGAGCGTCTCGCTGTCCACGATCTCGATGTAGTCGGGCTCTGCGGACGGCGCGAGCCGTCGGATTGTCGCGTCCATCGCAGCGCGAAGCACTGCGGGGTCCCGCTCGCCGGCCGCGACGCGGCCCGCCGCCTCCTCCAACGCACGCCGCAGCGCGATGGCCTGCCGGCGTTCGTCGGGGGTCAAGTACTCGTTCCGCGAGCTCATCGCCAGCCCGTCCGGTTCCCGCACGGTCGGAGCGGCAACAATCTCCACCGGCAGGTTGAGATCGCGGACGATGCGCCGGACCACGCGCAGCTGCTGGGCGTCCTTTTCGCCAAACACGGCCACATGGGGCTGGGTGAGCATGAAGAGCTTCACCACCACTGTGCCGACGCCGCGGAAGTGGCCGGGGCGGCGGGCGCCACAGAGCCCGCGCGACAGCGCGGTCTCTTCGACCCAGACACTGTGGTCGGGCGCGTACATCGCCGCCACGTCGGGCGCGAACAGCACGTCCACACCGTCCGCCTCGCAGATTGCGCGGTCGCGCTCGAAGTTCCGCGGGTACCGCGCGAAGTCCTCGCCGGGACCGAACTGGGTCGGGTTCACGAACAGGGTGACGACGAGTCGGTCCGCCCGCCCGCGCGCGAGCCGGATCAGCGAGCGGTGGCCGTCGTGCAGCGCACCCATCGTGGGGACCACCGCGATCCGCCGACCCTCCGCCCGCCAGGCGAGCGCGCTCTGCTGCATCTGCGCCGGATCGCGGATCACCTCCATGCGCGGCCTCAATAGCAGTGTTCGGCAGTGGGAAAGCGGCCCGTTTCCACATCGTGGCGGAACCGCTGCAGCGCGGCGACCGCCTCCGCGCCGAGCTCCGCGTAGCGGCGGACGAATTTCGGGGCGCGGCCGGCGGTCATGCCCAGCAGATCGTGCAGCACGAGGATCTGGCCGTCGCAGTGAGGGCCGGCACCGATGCCGATCGTCGGCACTTTCACACTCGCGGTGATGCGCCGCGCAACCGCGGCGGGCATCCCTTCCAGCACGATCGCGAACACGCCCGCGGCTTCCAGCGCGCGCGCGTCGGCCAGCAACCGCGCCGCGTCCGATGCGGTCCGCCCTTGCACCGCGTAGCCGCCCATCGCCCGCACGCTCTGCGGCAGCAGCCCGATGTGGCCGAGCACCGGCACGCCGTTGTCCACCAGCCGCCGCACCGTCGCCGCGCGCACGCGGCCGCCCTCCATCTTCACTCCCGCGACGCCGGCCTCCTGCAGAAAGCGGCCCGCGTTATGCAGAGCCTCTTCGTCGGACACCTGGTAGGAGAGGAAGGGCATGTCCGCGATCACCAGCGCGCGGTTCGTGCCGCGCACCACCGCGGCGGCATGGTGCAGCATCGCGGACATGGTTGCCGGCAGCGTGGTCGGGTGGCCGAGCACCGTCATCGCCAGCGAGTCGCCGACCAGCACCAGTGGCAGCCCGGCCTCGTCCGCCCAGCGGGCGGTCACCGCGTCGGTCGCGGTGACGCAGGCGAACCGGCGGCCTTTCAGCGCGCGCACGCGCGCGACGGTCCACACGTCGGAGCCGCTGCTCATGGCCTCAGTGTAGCATGCGGTCGCCGTCCCTGCGCGCCGCCGCTCAGTGGCCGGGCGCCGGCGCGCTCGCGTTGGCGGCGCCTCCGGCCCACTCGATCGCCGCGATCAGTGATGCCGTCTGGCTGCTCGGCAGAACACGAAAAAGCGCTACGCGCCCGCCGCCCGATCTGATGCTCACTGCGCCGGTGGGGCTTGCGGGCGGTGCGCGGACGAACCCGAGCTCCCTGCCGGCGTCTGCGCCGGCGCCGAGCCCCACGTAGCCACCGCCGCTCCGAACGAAGTGGCGAATCCTCTCGGCGACGCGCGCATCGAACTCGGTACGCAGCGCGCCGGCCCGCGTCGTGGGTTCATCCGGCACGACCAGCACATCGAACGCTGCCAGCGCGCTGTCCGCGATCTCGGCCGCGCCAACCGGCATCACGACCCGGCCGGGGGCTTCCAGCTCAGCGAGCAAACCGCGCACCGCCGCCGGCTCGGCGCCCGCATCCGCGTACACCGCGACCCGCAGTTCGCACCCCTGGGGCGGACGAGGGCCGCGTGGCGCCAGCGGCACTTCGGGGCGGACCTCTTCACCGATCATCTCCAGCCGGCGGAGCAGCTCGTGGACCATCAGCCGGTGCTGACGAACACGCAGCGCCAGTGGATACGCCATTGTTGTCTCGAGCGTGATCGCTCGGGCGCCGAGTCGTTCCCATGCCGCGCGCATCAGCCCGCCGGTGACACCGCCGGTCGCCAGAATCGTAAACTGCAGTGAGGGATCGGTGACGGTTGTGTTCACACGGCGCCACAGCTGCGTTGCGATCGCGCGAACGTTTGCGTCGGGGGGCACGATCAACGAACTGCCGACAGTTCCGCGGTTGGTCGCGTGCACACCGCTGCCCTCGTGCAGGTCCAGCACCCAGTCCGGCGGTTCGGCGGAGAGCCACCGCCAGATCGCGGCGGCGAGCTCGCCACGCGGTTCCGGCAGCCGGCCGGTGGGGAAGTTGCGGTTCAGATTCGCGGTCGCGGAGGGCTGATCCGGCGCGGTGCGTCGTCCGGCCGCGATCGCGCGGACGTTGGCGCGTGGCAGCACGCGCAGCCGGCCGCGACACAACGGCCATCGGCGGATCTGATCGGCCGCGATGGCGCCGGCGATCTCGTCGCCGTGTGTGCCGCCGACGAGCACGACGATAGGTCCCGGGGCGTTGCCGTGGGTCTCGTACCATGGGGTCGCCGTATCGGTTGCGTCGAGCAGCACGCCAGCGGGTCCATCGTCGGCAACGGCGGAAAACAGCCGCAGGAGGAGGGCGAGCAGCACGACGGCGCGCGCGTGTTTCTGTCGGTCCAACGGTTGGAAGCGGTACGTCGGACATTTTCCAATGTTTGGACGGGCGTGGCGCAACGGCGCCATGCGAATCAGGGTCGGCGGCGGCGGGGCGCTGGCTCCGACCGCGGCGGGGCGGGCACGGGAACCCATGTGCCCAGCGTCTGCAGTTCGCGGTCGGTCAGCAGCAGCGGCAGACGGGCGCGGGCGGCCGCCTCGACCACCGCGCGGCGCAGATCGTCGCGTTCCGGGTACTCGATGGTGAAGGTCCAGCCGCCCTCCGCGCGCCAGGGCTGCAACAGCTTCAGCCGCCAGGCGATCTCGCGCGGGTCCTGCCGTCGGTGGCCGTCGCTCCACAGGTCTTCCAGCGCCACCGCATCGATCGCGGCACGGTAGTCGGCGGAAGCGAGCAGCGCCTCGCCGTTTTGCGGCACGATCAGCGCACCCGGCCGCAGTTCCCGCGCGTGAGCGGCGATGCGCCGAACCCATTCGATCATGTCAGCGCGATAGGAGCGGCCGGTCTCCGGATTGCGGCGATGGTCGATCCACTGCCGTCGTGCGGCGTCGTACTCGAACGTTTCGAACGCATCCACAATGTCGAGATAGAGACCGTCAAACCCGCTGGCGAGACAGCGGGCGAGTTCGGCGAGCACAATTGCCTGCCAGTCCGGCGACCAGTACCGCACGCGGTAGTTGCCTTCCCAGTCGGGATTCTCGGGAAGGAGCCAGCGCGGCGCACCGGGGTCGGGGCGGCCGTCGCGGTTCGCGTCCCAGGCGGGCACCCAGTAATCGCGATAGTCCTCGGCTTCGCCGATTGAGAGGTACGCGAGGAGACGGCGGCCGGGATGGGCGGCGCGGAGCGCCTCCAGCTCGGTGCGGCTCCATCGTCCGGCGGGACCGGCGCCGGTTTCCCAAGCGGGTTCCAACACGAGCCATTCCCGGCGGGATGCCGCCAGTCGCTGGAGCACTTCCTGGCGGCCGTGGCCGAGGGTCTCGTACTGCAGCACGTAGCCGACCGAGGCGGGTGGGGGGACGGTGCCGGGGGCGCCGGCGCAGTGCAGCGCGCCAAGCGCAGACATCACCAGCACGCTCTTCGCCAGGCGGCGGCCGTTGCGCAAGGGGCGAGCGCTCAGCGCCACAGCACCAGGTCCTCCAGCGGGCGTCGTCGCTCTGCGGGCGGGCGCGGCGGTGCGTCCGGGGCGGGCCGGCCGACCGTGATGACCGCGACCGGCCGTACGGTCGGTGGCCAGCCGAGAAGCCGTCGCAGCGTGCGGGGACGAATCCAGCCGATCCAACAGGTCCCCAGCCCCTGTTCGGTGGCGGCCAGCACGAAGTGTTCGCCGGCGATCCCGATGTCCACCCAGGGGTAGTCGACGCCGGCGACCCCCGCGCCGATGCGATGGGTGACGAGGTCGCGCACCATGCCCAGCACCAGCAACACCGGCGCCTCCGCGGCCCACGCCATGCCCAGGCCGGGCAGGAAGCCTTCGTGCACGATGCGCGCTCGCAACGGGGGATCGCGGACGACCGCAAACCGCCACGGCTGCCGGTTGCAGGCGGAGGGGGCCAGTCGCGCGCATTCGAGACAGAGCCGGATGGTTGCCTCCGGTACTGGCTCCGGCGCGTACGCGCGGCAACTGCTGCGACGGCGAGCCAGCTCGAGCAGGGCCGATGGGGCCGGTTCGCGGTCTGTTGCCACCGCCGCCATGGCGCAAGCGCCCCGCCCGCCGCCTGTTTACCGGGGCCCGGGGCGCGGAGTCGCGTCGGCGGGAAGGTCGCCGAGCGCGAACTGGATGCCGTCAAGGAAGTGCGTGAGCACCGTCGTGTTCCAGAAAATCTCCTCGCGATGGCCGAGCGAGCAGTAAAACACGCGGCCTTCACCGAACCGGCGCACCCATGACACAGCGAAGTCGCGGTCGGTGCGCTTAATGCCCTTCTTCGTCATGTCGATCCGGTCAGGGTCGAGGCTGATCAGCACTCGCAGCCGGCTGCGCGAATAGGGATCGCGGAACTGGTAGATTTCGTCGGTGACTTCGAACCGGTCGCGCCCGCCGAACGCGCGCAGCAGCGGGTGATCCGGCTCTTCGATGCGCAGCACGACCTTTTCGTGCCAGGGATGGCCATCGAAGTAGCCGCCCATCATCTCGCCGAACTCGGGCCACTTGTAGAAGGTGTCCGTCGCTGCGTGAATGCCGACGACGCCGCCACCGGCGCGCACCCAGCTCATGAACGCGGACTTGAGTGCCGGGTCATCGAACAGCTCGCCGGTGGTGTTGTTGAACGCGACCGCGTCGAAGCGCTGGAGCGAGGCGGCAGCGAACACCGCAGGGTCGGTGCTCTCCTCGGCGGTGTACGCGCCGGTTTTACGGCCCATCTCCAACAGCGTGAACGCGCCACACTCGACCGCCGAGTGCCGGAAACCCTTGGTCAGCGAAAACACGAGCAGGCGGCGGGGCTTTCGGGGTGCCACCTGCGGGCGGTCGGGAATCGCCGCGCGGATTTTTTCCATCTGCTCCTCGGTCGGCGGTTTGCCGGGCGCACCGATCACGCCGGCCAGCACCATCAGTAGCGAGCTCATCGTGTGGATCCGGATGTGGTTGTTCATGGTGTCTCCCTGGGTTGTGAGTCTCCCTTCCAAATTATCACGAGTTGAGGCCCTTTGCTGGCTGCACCTGGAAGCCGAGCGCGGCAAGCCGCCGGGCCGGCGGATCGTCGAGCTGGCCGGGCCATAGCAGCGTGGCGGCGGCGAACTCGCGGCGTACGGGGTAGCGCCGCCGCAGCCGCTCGAAGCGGTCCGCGAGCGTCTCGCCCGGTGGCGCGCCGTCGCCGCGCAGTGCGCGGTCATCACGCTCGATATCGTACACGGCGCGAACTGCGGCGCGCAGCGAAGCGTCGGCATCGGGCATGACCTCGATGCGTGGGGGAGGGACGCCCGGCGAAACCTCCGCCGGCCGCCACAGCGGGCGGACCTCAAAGAAGCGACAGCACGCCTGGTAGACCTGAACGGTGCCAGCGAGCTTGCCGTCCCACGAGTAGCCGGCGATGTGGGGGGTGCCGAGCAGCGCGCGCTCCAAAAGACGCGGCGAAATCGCCGGCTCGTGCTGCCAGACGTCCAGCACCGCGTCGCTGACCTGGCCGCTGTCGAGCGCCAGAGTCAGCGCGTCCTCGTCCACGACCTCCCCGCGGGAGGCGTTCACGAACAGCGCGCCCGGCTTCAGCTGCTCGAAGAAACGGCAGTCCGCCATGCCGCGCGTGGCGAACGGGCCCTGGTCGGTCAGCGGAACGTGTAACGTGACGATGTCGGCGCTGGGCAACACTTCATCGAGCGGCCGGAAGCAGGGGTCGCCCTCCGCGAGCGCGCGCGGTGGGTCGTTCAGCAATGGCCGCAGACCGAGGATTTCTGCGCGGCGAGCCACCCGGCTGCCGACTTGGCCGACACCGATCACCGCGATCGAACGGCCCTGCAGCGTCCGCTCGCGGCGCTGGGACCAGACGAGCAATGCGGCGACGAGCCACTCCGCAACGCTGGTCGCGTTGCAGCCGGGGGCGGCGGTCCACGCGATGCCGAGCGCCTCGCACGCGGCGATGTCAATGTGGTCGAATCCGGCGGTCGCGGTGCCGACGAACTTTACAGGCGTGCCGTCGAGCAGCTCGCGCGTGACGCGAGTCTTCGATCGGATCACGAGAGCGTCCGCATCCAGCAGGTGCTCGCGCCGGATGGCGCGGTCGGGCAGCACGGTGGTTTCCCCGAGCGTGGTGAACGCTTCCGCGCCGGCCAGCACGCTCTCCGCGCAGACGATCTTCACGTTGCGATGATGCGCGTTTAGGTGGCTGCTCGCAACCCGCAGGGCGGGCGGGACGGGTTCGAGAGGCTTGACGAGCCTTCGGCCCGCTGCGATGAAGGATGCCCGCACGGAGGTGTGCGATGAAGGCGAGACTGGGATTCGTGCTGGGCGTGGCCCTTGTGCTCGAGGTTGGCGGGCGGCCGCTGCCGTTGCCGGAGGGTGTGGGCGACCGTTCGGGCTTCTGGCGTACATCCGCGGCCGGCGGGGAGGCGAAATTCGACGTGGTGCGGGAGCCCGCGGGCGAGCGCCGGCTGATGGTCAGAGTCGAGACGGGGTGCACGCATGCGGTCTGGCGCCTGGCGGTGGGTGTGCGGCCGCATGCGCGCTACCGGATGGGCGGTCGGCTGCGCGCGGAGGGGGTGGAGGGAGGCGAGGCGCTGATGCGACTCCGCAACCGGCCGGAGCGGTCCGAACCGGCCGGCGGCCCGGGAGAGTGGCGCGAGGTGGGGCTAGAGTTCGACAGCGGCGCGGCGGACTCGGTGGAGCTCGAGGTCGGGGTGGTCGGCAGGCCGCTCGCCAGGGGGGTGGTGGCGGTCGAACGTCTGGCGATCGAACCGGTCGCGATGCCGCCGCTGCCGGCGGGGGCGATTACGGTGGAGGTCGCGGCGGCGGGGGCACCCCTGGACGAGCGGGTGTACAGCCAGTTCATCGAACACATGGGCCGGTGCATCTACGGGGGCATCTGGGCCGAAATGCTGGAGGACCGGAAGTTCTTTTATCCGATCCGCGCGGAGTATGCGCCGTACGGACCGGGAGTGCGCCCGAGCCCTGAGGCGCCGTTCCCGATTTTGCGGGCCTCGCCCTGGCAGATTGTGGCCGAGGGCGGCGCCTCCACCGCGGTGGTGATGGTGACGAATCGTCCGTTTGCGGCGCCGCACGCGCCGAGGCTGAGTGTGGGCGCGGCGATACAGCAGCGGTACCTGGAAATCGAGGTGGGGCGACGGTACGAGGGCTGCGTGTGGGCGCGGGCGGAGGGTCGCGGCGCACGGCTGGGGGTCGCGTTGGAGGGCGCAGTGCCCGAGCGCCACGGCACGTTTGCGATTGGCGCTGGCGATTACGAAAAGATTTCTTTCGCGTTCGTCGCGACGACGACGCTGCACGACGCAGCGTTCCAGCTTCGGGCGGACGGTGCGCCGGTGGTGATCGGGGCGGTTTCGCTGATGCCGGCCGATCACGTCGCGGGGATGCGGCGGGATACGCTGGCGCTGCTGCGGCGTCTCCGCGCGCCGATCTACCGATGGCCGGGCGGGAACTTTGTTTCGGGCTACGACTGGCGCGACGGGATCGGCGAGCGCGATCGGCGTCCACCGCGGGCGAACCCCGCCTGGACGGGTGTGGAGCCGAACGACTTTGGTCTGCACGAGTTCATTCGGTTCTGCCGCGAGGTGGGTGCGGAACCGCTGATCACGGTGAACACTGGCTTTGGCGATGCGCATTCCGCGGCGGCGCTGCTCGAGTACGCGAACGGGAGCGCGCGCGGTACGTATTGGGGGCGGCGTCGCGCGGAGAACGGCGCGCGCGAGCCGTTCGGTGTCCGCTACTGGTGCATCGGGAACGAAATGTGGGGCAGTTGGCAGCTCGGACACATGAAACCGGAGCACTACATGCTCAAACACAACTGGGTGGTGGACACGATGCGGGCGGTGCAACCGGACTTCATCGCGATCGCGTCCGGCCAGATCGGCCGCTGGGACGAACTGATGCTGCGGCAGTGCGCGGACCGCATCGACTGGATTGCGGAGCACTTCTACTGCAGGGAACAGGCGGGCGAGATGAGCCATGTCCGCCAGATTCCCGATGCGATCCGCCGAATTGCCGAGGCGCACCGGCGTTACCGAACGGAGATAGCCGAGCTGGCCGGGCGGGACATCCGCGTGGCGGTGACGGAGTGGAACTACTGGTACGGGCCGCACGTCTTTGGAGAGCTCGGCACGCGGTACTTTCTACGCGATGCGCTCGGCATTGCGGCGGGAATCCACGAGTACGCACGGCAAAGCGAGCTGATCACCGCGGCGTTCTATGCGCAAACCGTGAACGTGATCGGCGCGGTGAAGACCGACCGTTCCCGCGCGGCGATGGAGACGACGGGCTGGGTGCTGGCGATGTACCGCGAGCATTTCCTCGGCGCACCCCTGCGCACGAGCTGCGGACCGTGGATCGATGCGCAGGCGCTCAGGTCGCCCGATGGTCGGACCGTGCGGTTGGGAGTGGTCAACCCATGGAGCGAGCCGCTGCGGGTACCCCTTGAATGGCGGGGCGGCGCGGTGGCGGGCGGTGGCCGCGGATGGCGGGTCGCCGGCAACGATCCCGCCGCACACAACGATCCGCGCCGGCCCGACGTCGTGGTGATCAGTGACGTGACCGCGGTCGGGCCGGACGTTCTCGAACTGCCGCCGCATTCGGCGACGATTGTCGAGTTCCCTCTGGCGCCGGTACGTTGAGTGGCGTTGGGCGGTTCGGCGGCCGCAGGAATATCTGCCCCGCGGGCGGGTCCGGCGGTGGGGGGCCGTGAGAGGGGGCCGCCTTCGGCCGGCGTGACCCTCCATGGAGTGAGTTCACCCTCGCGCAGATGAGGGCGGCGGGAACGCGCCGCGCGTCGCGCTCGGGAGGGCCGGGAAAAGTTCGCGCACATTGGGGTTCGCGCGTATAGTGGCGCGAGAGGCGTGCCGCTTGCCGAATCGGCGCAGCCTCGGAAGGGCTAAAGGAGGTTGTGATCATGAGCCGAGTCCGTCCTCTCGCTGGAGTCTGGGGGATTTTGGCGTTCGCGACGGTCGCGATCGCCGCGCAGACGCTGGCCCCATTTGACCTGGATCAGTGGGACGCATTTCTTGCGGAGCCGTCCGCTCGAAAGGGCGACGTGTGGAGCGTGCGCGACGGTGTGCTGGTGTGCCGGGGCGAGCCGATGGGATATCTGTTCACGAAGGCGGTCTATACGAACCTCCGTCTGCGTCTGGAGTGGCGCTGGGCGCCGGGCAGTGCGCCGGGCAACAGCGGTGTGCTGTTGCGAATCAATGGCGAGCCGCGGCCGCTGCCGCGCTCGATCGAGGTGCAGCTCAAGAGTGGCGATGCCGGCGCGCTGTACGGTTTTCACGGGATGGCGCTTCGCGGTCCGGAGGACCGAACCTTTCGCCGCGAGGGGCACCCGATGGGCGGCACCCTCACGGGCGTGAGAAAGGCGGAGGCGGCGGAAAAGGAGCCGGGCGAATGGAACTCGATGGAGGTTGAGCTGCGGGGCGGGATCCTTCGTGTGATGGTGAACGGCCGGCAGGTGAATGCGGCAGAGGACTGTGAAGTCGTACCGGGGCCGGTGGGCCTGCAGTCGGAGGGTGGTGAGATCCATTTCCGCAATGTGGTGATTGAAGCGCTGCCATGAATTGCACGAGAACGCCGATGAGAGATCGGCCTGAGGTGACGGCACGGAGGTAGCGCGGAGGGTGTCGATATGAGCCGGTGGCTGCGACGATGGGCGCCCCTTGCTGTGGGCGCGGTGGCGCTGGCGGCGATGGTGGCGGCGGCATGGTCGGCGTTTGGCGCGGAGGCCCGCGCACGGGTGGGGCGGCGGCGGACCGTGGTGGGGGGCGGCAGCGGTGGTGCAGAGGAGGCGCCCACCACCTCGCCGCTTCCGGCGGCCGGCCTGACCGTGCTGCGGGTTGAGTTCGGCAGCCGCGGCGCGGCCGGCCGAAAGGAACCGACGGTGTGGGACGGCTCGCTTGAAGTCTCCCCGGGGCGAGTGGTCGCGATTCGCAGCTGGTGGCGGGATCCGCGCGATCTGGTCACCGGGGCGACCTGGAAGGTGACCACGCGGCGGTCCATTCCGTGGAATCGGGAACAGCGACAGCGCGGCCATGAGACGATGCCGCTGCAGGACTCGGCGCTGCTGATCGAGCTGGCCGATACCACCGCGGAGACCGAGCTGCGGTTCCGCACCGCGCAGGGGGACTTTCAGGTGCGGCTCAACGAGCTGGACGGTGGCCGCGCGGTCTGGCGGATGGATGGGCTGGTGGCCGTGTCTCGAGCGGCCGCGGCCACAACGATTCTCTCCGCACCGACCGAGGACGACTGGCCGGCCGTCGCGGTGGGGCCGGACGGTGGGCTGTATGTCGCGTATGTAGCGTTCCGGCACGGGGAGAAGTTCCGGGTGCGCAATGAACCAACCGAGATGCCGGATTCATTTGCGGATCTCGCGGAGCCGACCGGCGGCGACCAGGTTCTGCTGATGCGCTGGAAGAACGGCCGCTGGGATGGCCCCTGGGAGGTTACGCCGGCCGGTGGCGACGTGTTCCGGCCGGCTGCCGCGGTGGATGGACAGGGATCGGTGTGGGTGTTTTGGACCGCAAAACAGGATGGCCGTTGGGATCTCTTCGCGAGACGGCGCGCGGCGGACGAGTGGTCGCCGGCGCAGGCGCTGACGAAGTCGGCCGGCCCTGATCTCTTGCCCGCGGCAGCGAGGGATCGGGAGGGGCGGGTGTGGGTGACGTGGATGGCGTTCCGCGAGGATGGCCATGCGGACATACTGGCCGCGCGGCAGGAGGGGGAGCGGATCGGGTCGCCCCAGGTGGTGAGCGACCGGCCGGGGAACCAGTGGGGGCCGGCAATCGCGGCATCGGAGGACGGTCAGGTCGCGATCGCGTGGGATTCATACGAACATGGCAACTACGACGTGTTTTTGCGGCGATGGGCGGCCGGCCGTTGGGAGGAGATCGTGCCGGTGGCCGCGTCGGCGGCGGGCGAGATGCGGCCCAGCATGGTCTTTGACCGTGATGGGCGACTGTGGGTGGCGTATGAGAAAAGCCCGGAGCTCTGGGGCAAGGACTTTGGTGCGGCGGTGCGGGACAAGGGCGTTGGCTTGCTGATGGAGCGGTCCGTCGAGGTGCGCGTGTGGGATCGTGGAAGCTGGGCGGAGCCGGTGCAGCCGGCGGCGGAGGCGTTTGCGCCGCCCGCGCTAGCCTCGCGCCGGCCGGCGGCGGGCAGCCGAGGAGCCCGACGCCGGGGCACGCTTGCGCTGCCGGTGCTGGCGTATGATCCGGCGGGGCGGGTGTGGCTGGCGGTGCGGACCGCCCGCGCGGGCGGCCGGGTAGGGGTCGGTACGGTATGGCTGACGCATCTGGCCTGGTACGAGGGGGATCGCTGGTCGGACGAAATCATCTGCGACCGCAGCGATCACCTGCTGGACAGCCGGCCCGCGTTTGCGGCGCTTTCGGATGGTGCGCTCGCGATGGTGTGCGCATCCGACGGCCGCATCGAGACCGCGGCGCGTCTGCCCGACTGGTTTGTGCGGGAACTGCGCCGGGAAGGGCAAATGGTGGCAGAGCCGGTGCTAAAGGCTCGTTGGCCGGATCCGGTCAACAGCGAGCTGGTGGCCGCCCGGCTCTCGTCGCCCTTCCGGCCCGCGGCACCGCCGCAACTGCGACCGTTGGCGACGGCGCCGGCGGTGGCGGGCAAGGACGAGCGGGCGCGGAAAGAAGAGCGCGATGTGGCCGCGTTGCGCGCGGCGCGGGTGACGGTGGGTGGGCGGACGTACCGGCTGGCGCGCGGCGAGTTCCACCGGCACACCGAAATCTCCAGCGATGGCGGCGGCGACGGTATGCTGATGGACATGTGGCGCTACGGTCTCGATGCGGCTGCGCTGGAGTGGATCGGCAACGGTGACCACGACAACGGCGGTGGCCGGGAATATCCGTGGTGGATCATCCAGAAAACGACGGATCTATTCCGAGTGCCCGGCGCATTTGCGCCGGTCTACTCGTATGAGCGGTCCGTGAGCTATCCCGATGGGCACCGCAACGTGGTGTTCGCGCAGCGGGGTGTGCGCACGCTGCACCGGCTGCGCGGAGGGCTCGGCAAAGCGATGGACGATCTGCCGGAGGATGCGGACCGGCCAAGCTCGCCGGACACACAGATGCTCTACCGCTATCTGGCGGAACACGACGGGATTTGCGCCAGTCACACCAGCGGGACCGACATGGGCACCGATTGGCGCGACAACAACCCGAAGGTGGAACCGGTGGTGGAAATCTACCAGGGTTGCCGTCAGAACTACGAGATGCCCGGCGCGCCGAGGGCGAACACCGCGGAGCACTCCATCGGTGGCTGGCGGCCGCTTGGGTTTGTGTCGCGCGCGCTGAAGAAGGGATATCGGCTCGGTTTCCAGGCCTCGAGCGACCATACCTCCACGCACATCAGCTACTGCAACGTTTGGGTGGAAGACCTCACGCCCGAGGGAATCGTCGCCGGGATGAAGGCGCGGCGCGTGTACGGCGCCACCGACAACATCCTTGCGGACGTCCGCTGCGGAGAACATTTCATGGGAGAGGAGTTCTCCATTCGCGGCCGGCCAACGTTGCAGGTGAGGCTGCGGGGTACCGCGCCGTTCGCGCGCGTCCACATCATCCGCGATGGCGCCTACGTGCACACCGAGGAACCGAATTCGGCAGACGTCTACTTCCAGTGGACCGACATGTCGGCGGAGCCGGGGCCGGCGCGTTACTACTATGTGCGGGGAGAGCAGGCGGACGGCGAGCTCGTGTGGGTTTCGCCGATGTGGATCACGGTCACCCCCTAGTGTGCGCGGCGGCTGCCGATGCCCCGTCCGGTTGAGTTTTTGATCCGGCCGCGTGCGCGGGGTGCGATTCGGCTGGCGCTGGTCGGCGCAGGGCTGCTGGCGTATTTGACGGGACGCTGGCGCGAGGTCGCCGGCTGGGATGCGGCGCTGGTGGTGGCGCTGGCCGGCGGCTGGCCGATCTACTGGCGCGCGGCCGCGGAGCTGCTGCACGGCCGGCTGTGCGCGGACCTCGCGGTGGCCCTGGCCGCGTTGGGCGCGCTCTACGTCGGCCAGCCGCTCGCGGCCGCGGAAGTCATCTTCATCATGCTCCTCGGGGAGTTTCTCGAGGAGACCACTGTCGCCCGCACGCGGGCGGGCATCTCTGCGCTGCTGCGGATGCGTCCGGAGACCGCGCGGGTGCTCCGCAACGGTGTGGAGGTGATCGTCCCGGTCGGGCAGTTGGTGCCGGGCGACCGGGTGCGGTTGCGGCCCGGCGAACGCGTGCCTGCCGACGGCCGCATTGCTGCCGGCGCTGCGGCGGTCGATGAGAGCGCGCTGACGGGCGAATCGGTCCCCGCGGACAAGACCGCCGGAGATCCGGTGTACGAAGGCACCACGCCGCTCGATGGCGCGCTCGACGTGGTGGTCGAGCGAGTGGGCGCGGAGACCACGCTCGGTCGGTTACTGCATCTGGTGGAGGAGGCCGCCGCCGCACGCGCGCCGATCCAGCGCCTCGCGGACCGATGGGCGTCATGGTTTGTCCCGATCGTGCTCGTGATCGCCGCGGTGGTGGGCTGGCGGACCGGCGACCTCGTGCGGGCAGTCTCGGTGCTGGTGGTGGCCTGTCCCTGCGCGCTGGTGATGGCGACGCCCACCGCGGTTGTCGCGGCAATCGGCGCGCTGGCCCGGCATGGCGTGCTGGTGAAGGGCGGCGCGGCGCTGGAGACCCTTGCACGAGTTCGAACCGTGCTGTTCGACAAAACAGGCACGCTGACCCAGGCGCGGCTGGTGGTGACGGAGGTCGTCGCGGAGCCGGGTGAGTCGGAGGACTCGGTGCTCGCGATCGCGGCGGCGGTCGAAGCCGGCTCCGCGCATCCGCTGGCACGCGCGATCACCGCTGCGGTCGAGGCACGCGGCCTGCAGGTGCCCCCGGCGACGGACTGGCGTTCGCAAGCGGGCCTCGGCGCGGAGGCGGTGGTGTCGGGCGGGACCGCGCGGGCCGGCAACCGACGATGGTTCGAGCAATCCGGTGTGGCGGTCACGCGTCAGCTGGACGAGCGGGGCCTCGCGCTCGCGGAGCGCGGTCTGACGCTGGTCTGGGTTGCCCGCGGAGAGCGTGCGATCGGCGTGATCGCGATCGCCGATGTGGTGCGTTCCGAGGCCGCCGCCGCGTTGCACGAGCTCGAACATCTTGGCATCCGCCGCCTACGGATGCTGACCGGCGACCACGAGTCGGTGGCCCGCGCGGTCGCGCGCGCGCTCGGCCTCACCGAGGTGCGCGCGCAACTGCTGCCGGCGGACAAAATTGCGGAGGTACGCCGCGCCGCCGCGGAGGGCGGGCCGGTGGCGATGGTTGGCGATGGCCTGAACGACGCGCCGGCGCTGCAGGCCGCCGATGTTGGGATTGCGCCTGCGGATATCGGCTCCGACCTCGCCATGGAGTCGGCCAGCGTGGTGTTGGTGGGGGGTGATCTGCGAAAAATCCCGCGCGCGATCGCAACCGCGCGCCGCGCCCGGCGGACGATCATTGAAAACGTGGCGCTGTTCACGTTTGGCTTCAACGTGATCGGCATTGCGGCGGCGGCGGCCGGATGGTTGCCTCCGGTGGCGGCGGCGGTCTGGCACCAAGTGGGTTCGCTCGCAGTGGTATTGAACTCGATGCGGCTGCTCGTCGAGCCGGGCGCGTGGCGACATCGGCTCGAGTGCTGGGCGGAATGGGCGAGAACGCACCGGCGGGGCTGGGTGAGGGCTGTGTGCGCGCTGGGGCTGCTGGGATGGGGGACGAGTGGCCTGGTGGTGGTCGGGCCTGGCGAGGTGGCGATCGTGCGCACATTCGGCCGTGCACATGCCTCTCCGCTGGGGCCGGGCCTGCATCTGCATGCGCCCTGGCCATTCGGGCGGCGTGATCGGTTGCGGCCTCTGGAAGTGCGTCGTGTGGAGATCGGCTTCCGTGCAGATCTGACCGCTGCGAACACCGAACCGCCGGCGTACGAGTGGAACGTGCAGCATCGGGGCGGCCGGTACAGCCGCGTGCCAGCCGAGGCGGAGGTGTGGACCGGCGACGAAAACCTCGTGGACGTCAAGGCGGTCGTGCACTACTGCATTCGCGATCCCTACGCTGCGCTGTTTCGCCTCGGCCGAAACGATCGGGAGGGGCGCCCGCTCTGGGACGAGCTGGTCCGGCGGGCGGCGGAGTCGGCGCTGCGCGCGGAGGCGGCAGCCAGATCGGCAAGCGAGCTGATGGCCGAGCAACGCTCGGAGATCGAAGCGCGCGTGCGGGAACGGCTGGAGCGGTTGCTGGCGCAGTACGCGAACGCGTTTGAAGTGCGGGACGTGCGGTTGGCGGATGTGCATCCGCCGCTGGAAGTGGTGCCAGCTTTTCGCGAAGTGGCGGCGGCTCAGGAGGCGCGCGAGGCGGAGATCAACTCGGCGCAGGCGGACGCGCTGGCGCTGCGCGCGGCCGCGCGCGGCGAGGCGGCGGCACGGGTGATCGGCGCGCGGGCGGCGGCGACCAGTCGCTGGACCCGCGCCGCGGGCGAAGCGCGCCGGTTCACTGCGGTCGCCTCCGCCTATGCGGTGGCGCCAGAGGTGGTTGCCGCGCGTCTGCGCTGGGAGGCGGTGGAGTCTGCACTGGCGGGCCGCCCGAAATGGATCGTGGACGCCGGCGACAGCGCAGGCCGGCGCGTGCTCTGGCTGATGGCGGATGGTCGCCTCGAGCCGACACCCCCGGCGGCCGGCGCGGAGCGCGGCCTGGCGCCGGCCGCTGAGGAAACGAGAGGGTCACCGCAATGAAACGGTCGAGGTTCCTTGAGGCGCTGGCCGCGGGCGTGCTGGTGCTCGCCGCGGTGCGCACACCGGTCTTCGTGGATGAGACGGAATACGCGATCGTCACGCAGTTCGGCCGGCCGGTCCGCGATCTGCCCGGCCCGGGACTGCACTGGACGGCGCCATGGCAGTCGGTGCTGCGGCTCGATCGCCGGCTGCAGTTGTACGATCCGCGGCCGTCCGAGTTTCTGACCCGCGAGAAGAAGAATCTCGATCTGGACCTGTTTGTGATCTGGCGGATTGTGCAGCCGCGCCGGTTCCTGGAGACCGTGATTGACATGGGCGGCGCGGAGGCGCGGCTGCACGATTTGGTGTGGTCGGAAATGGCGGCGGAAGCGGGGCGCAATCCAATGGAGGCGTTCGTTTCGACGAACGCGGCGGAACACCGGCTGGACCGGATCGTTGCGGCGGTCGCGGAGCGATGCGCGAGGCGCGCCGCGGAGGCCTATGGGATTGAGATCGCCGATGTCCGCGTGAAACGGGTGAACCTGCCGGCGCAGGTGCGCGAGAACGTGTTTCAGCGTATGCGGTCGGAGCGCGCGCGGATCGCCCGCCAGTACCGCGCGGAGGGCGAGGAGGAGGCGATGCGCATCCGCGCGGAGGCCGACCGCGAACGAACCGTGCTGCTGGCGCAGGCCGCGGCGGAGGCCGAGGAGGTACGAGGGCGGGCTGAGGCCGAGGCGACCCGCATCTACGCGGAGGCGCATCGGCGGGATCCGGTGTTCTACCAGCTCGTCCGCAGTCTCGAGGGGGCACGGCGGTTTCTTGACCGGCAGACAACGCTACTGCTGGCATCCGATTCGCCGCTGCTGCGGCACCTTTTTGAGGCGGGCGCGATGGCGCCGGAGTCGCCGCGGTGATGCATCATGACCATCCGCCGGCCGCGCGCCCCGCCACGCCGCTGGTCCCGCGCGCCGTGCGGGGCCGCCGCCCAGCAGCCGCCGCGATCGTTCTGGCTATGGTCGCATGGGGGTTGACGGGGCTCTACACCGTGCAGCCGAACGAACAGGCGGTGGTTCAACGGATGGGCCGCATGCTGCCGGAGCTGCGCGGCCCCGGCCTCCATCTGGGGCTGCCGATCGGTCTGGACCGGGTGCGGCGCGTGCGGCTGCAGGAGCTGCGACGCGTGCCGATCGGGCCGCTCAGCGCGGTGCGCGATGCAGGACGCCCCGGCGCCGCGCTCGAACATCTGACGGGTGATCGGAACCTCGTCCGACTGGCGGGCGTGGTGCAGTACCGGATCGAGGATCCACGGGCATTTTTGTTCCGGGCGGCTGTGCTGGAGGCGATGCTCGGCGATCTGGCCGCCGCCGCGTTGGGTCGTGAGGTGGCGGTCATGGATGTGGACCGGCTGCTGACCGTCGCGCGACCCGAACTTCAGGAGGCGTTGCGCGCGCGCACACAGCAGGCTGCGGACGCGCTCGGGCTGGGTGTGCGGGTGGTCGCGGTGACGATGGAGGAGATCGCCCCCCCTCCCGAAGTGGCCGACGCTTTTCGCGACGTCGCGGCCGCGCGCGAGGATCGGCAGCGGGCGATCAACGAAGCGGAGGGTTATGCGAGCCGGCTGCTGCCCCGGGCAAGAGGCGAGGCCGGCCAGATCCTTGCGGCTGCACGTGGTGAGGCGGGCGACCGTGTGCTGCGTGCCCGTGGCGAGGCGGCCGCATTCCTCGCGATGTGGGAACGGTACCGCGTCGACCCGAGCGCCACGGCGCTACGACTTGCGATCGAAGCCGCGGAGGAGGTTCTGCCTCGCCTGCGAATGATCGTGCTGGACGAACGCGCACGCCGGCGGGTCGACCTGGTGCTGCCGGAGGCGGTCGAACGGTGAGATCGGCCTTGGAATGGATCGGCCGCGGGGCGCTCGTCGCGACACTGGCGGCCTTTGGGGTCTGGGTGGGCCGCCGCAGCTCGCCGGCGACGCCCGAGCAGGTTGTGACCGCCTGGTTTGATGCGGTCGCGCGCGGCGATGCGAACGCCGCAATGCGGCTGGCGGCGGGGCCGCTGAGGCAGTCCCTCGACGCCCTCCGCAGCGAGGCCCGCCCCTCCGGTGCGGACAACGGGGTGGCCGGGTGGGTCCGCGGGCTGCGGGGAGTGGCGGTGAAGACGATGGGCGGCTCGCCGGACAGCTTCGCGGAGGCCGAGGTTGAGCTCGTATTCGAAGATCGGAACGAGCGACAAGTGGCTCGACTGCAACGGCGCGGCCGCGGATGGGTGATTGTCGGCTTCAGCCAAGCCAATCGCGTGGTCCCGCCCGTCCAATACGGCACACCGGCGTTCGATTGATCTGCCGCGTCGGCCGTTGTTCCGTTCCGATCCGCGCGCGGCGCCGGTGGAACGGCGCCCTCCAGGCATGCGGCATGCATTGTGGATGCATCTGGAGGGCCGGGTTCCCCCCCCCGGGCCGCGGTTCTTCCTCGCTTGCGTGGAACGGTGAACCAACACGCGTCGTAGAAACTGGGCACGCAGGACCGTACCTCTCTCATGTTGGCGTCTTGCGCGGCGCCGGTGGAACGGCGCCCTCCACGGACATCGTACGTGCTGATTTCGTCAGACCGCAGAACCGTCACGGCGGAGGGCGCTCTACACTTTCCCTCGGTGGGAGCTTGTCTGAGCATGGGGCGCGGGGGATAGTGTGTCGGCAATGAAGCTGCTGATCACAGGGGCGACAGGTTTTCTTGGCCGCGAGGTGACGCGCCGGCTGGCGGCGGAGCATACGGTGATGCCGGTGGGCGGGCGTCACGCGCCGGAGGGGGGCATTGCGCTGGACTTGCGCCGCCGGGGCGTCTGGCGGCCTCTGCTGGCCGAACATCGGCCCGACTGGGTCGTGCATCTGGCCGCGTACCGCGAGCCGGACTTCTGTGAGGAAAACCCGGAAGAAACGCGTGCGCTGAACACCGCGCCCGTGATCGAGCTGATGCACGAGCTGCCCGCTTCCACGAGGGTGCTGTTCGTGAGCACCGACTATGTATTTGACGGCGACTCGCCACCGTACCGCGAGGACAGCCCCCGCCGCGCAGTGAATGAGTACGGCCGCAGCAAGATCGAGGCGGAAGACGCGGTCTTGACCCGGCCGGACTCGATCGTGCTGCGGATTCCCTTGTTGGTGGGGTCGGGACCGACATTTGAGTCGTCCGGTTTCCTGTATCAAATCGTCTGCGCGCTGCGCTCGCCGGCGCCGCAAACCGCCGATGCGGTGCTGCGGCGGTTTCCCACCTGGATTCGCGACGTCGCAGAAGCGATCGGGTTTCTCATTGGCCAGGGGTTTGCGGGGGTGGTGCACTACAGCGGCGAAGAGGCCATGACCCGCCATGACATGATTCGTGCTGCCGCCGACGTCCTTGGGTGGAGCGCTGGGCACATCCGCCCGTCCTCGGAGGTGGTACCGCGTCGTGCGGCTCGACCACGGGACTCGCAACTGGCGACCGACCTCATACGGCGGTTGGGCTTCTCTCGTTTCACGCCGTTTGCGGAGGTGGTGCGTTCCTTTGTAAATGACTTTCCGCAGGCTGCGGGAGCCGGCCGCTAGGGCCACCGCCTGCGTGGTTCGGAAGGGGGGCTGGAGGGGGGCGGCGCTGAGCCGAACGTAGAATGACGCATGAGTCAGAAAGACGACAATGGGAGCTTGTGAGCGCGGCGCGCGAATGATCTCTCCGGCCGTGCGAGCCCGTGCAGGATCGGCTTGCGTGGCCCTCGTGTTCATCGCTGCGGTATTTGCGGATGACGGCGCCGCCAACGGTCCTGCGACACTTCCCTTCCTTGAAACCACGATTGAAAACGGTTCGCCCCTGTGGTGGGAGCCAGTGGGGGAACGGGCGCTTCGTCTCCATTTGCTGTATGACCACGAACGCGGCACGTCGAATCGCGCGGCGGGGCACATCTATTTTCGATTTCACGCGCCGGCGGGTACGACCTGGATGCTCGAGTTCACGAACCTCCTGAACATCTGGAACGGGCGCCCCGGCTCGGTCGCCGTTGAGCTGAAGCGGTTGGTCGTCTCCGCGGATGGTCAGAACTGGACT
Organism: Kiritimatiellia bacterium; assembly: GCA_026417735.1. Lineage (NCBI taxonomy): Bacteria > Pseudomonadati > Kiritimatiellota > Kiritimatiellia > Kiritimatiellia bacterium. The sequence continues at coordinate 366,583 of JAOACR010000009.1, read as the reverse complement.
TCTGTGCCCACCGAAATGGTGCACTCGAACTTGGTGCGGGCAAAGATCGGAGTGGTTTCCTCGCCGGTGTGGGTCGCGCGGGTCGAGCCCTATCGCCTTTCCGATCTGGCGCAGCTGCTCGATGGGCTGCGCGGCCGGGACGGTGTTCGGGTTGAAACGATCGGCCAAACGGTAGAGGGGCGGCCGTTGGAGATTGTCTCGGTCGGGCCGGCTCGCGCCCGCCACGCGTTCCTTGTGCGCGCCCGCGCACACCCTTGGGAAGCGGGCGGGAGCTGGGTCGTGCAAGGTTTGCTTCGGCGGCTGGCGCAGGGTGATGAGGGCGTGCGGCGGCTGATGGCGCGCGCGTCCGTGCACGTGATGCCGATGGCGAACAAGGACGGCGTTGCTCGCGGTATGACGCGTTTCAACGTTCTGGGTGCCGATCTGAACCGGCGCATGGACCGGCCGGCGGATCTCCAGTTGGCGCCGGAGAACCGGGCGCTGGAGGAGTGGGTCGAGCGCCGCATTCGCGACGTGGGCCCGCCGACGCTCGCGCTGGATCTACACAACGACGCGGGGGGGCGGCTGCACATCGCCCGACCGGCGGGCGTTGCGGCGGAGGGCTACCTCCGTCGCATCGCGCTATTCGAGCGCTGTCTCCGTGCGCGGACGTGGTTCACTGAGGGCACCAGCGCGCCGTCGTTCTCGAACCCCGGTTCGTTCGGAGAGGGTTGGCTCGTCCGTTACGGAATCACCGCAGCAGTTCTTGAGCTCAACGCGAACTGGATCGCCGGCCGCACCGCACCACCGTCCGCCTCTCTTTGGGAGGAGTTTGGCGCCGGTCTGGTGGAGGTGTTCAACGACTATTGCGAGGGTATTGAGCGCTCCTCAGAGCAGTCGCCGACAATACAGGGCGAATCGCCGCCGCCGGTGCGGCGCACAGGACGCATGCAGTCTTGGCGGCGAACGACTGGCTGCGCGCACTCACTCCGGCCGGTGCAAGATTGGTCGGAGTGCCGGGCGGAGGAGGACCGGTCCAATCAGGCCAAAGGGTTGCAGCGGGCTGTCTGCATTCAGCTCGCTCGGCCGCGGGGGTCTGGCCAACCACGGACGCTCGTCATCGTCGCTGGCGCCGGGAAGACCCTCGGGATGTCGGAGATGGCCGATCACGCGATTGCGCCACGTGCCTGCCACGCGCACTTCTAGCTCGTTGCGGCCCGGCCGCAGGCGGCCGGTGACCTCCAGCGCGTAGGGCGGAGTCCACAGCACGCCGAGCCGTTCGCCGTTCAGCCGGACCTCTGCGACCGACTCCACGCGGCCCAGGTCGAGCCAAACCTCGTCCGCGCGCAGCGGTGTCCAGTCGAAAGTGATCCACCAGGTGGCGCGGCCGGCACAGTATCGCAGCAGCGGGTTCGTGTGTTCGTTGAGCGGCATCAACCGTTCCAGCTCGACCGGCCCATGCGCCGCCGTCCCACCTTCCAGCGCGACGCGCCAGCCACAAGAGAGCTCCAACGGCGGCGGCAGCTGCACCCGCGTGGTCGCGCAAAAGCCGTCCTGCCACTTGACGCGCCACTCTCCGGGCGTGAAGACCCGCAACCGCGCGCGGCCCTTTGAATCGAGAGCATCGACGGTCGGCGCCAGATCACCCTCGGGCTCGTTGACGATCGGCCGCGCCGCGATGAGGCGGGCGATCTCGTTGGATTCCAGCGGCCGAGGCCATGCGAACCAGGGGCGGCTGTCGCCGCGATATTCCGGCGGCGGCGGCGTCGGGCGTGAGATCGACGGGAGCGGGAACTTGTCACCGGTCAGTCCCCGTCGTACGAGTCGCCCATCCAGCCATAGCTCCGGCCGACGGTCCCGGTACACGACCGCGATATGGACGAGGTCGGTTATCGCTGCCGGATGGACCAGTACCGGCACGAAGTAACTGGCGCCATGTTCCCAGAGCACCACGCCATTGGTCCCGACCGCGACACCGACGCCCGCGTGCGTTCCGGAGGTGTTGTCCGGCGACAGGTGATCACCGTGCCGCGGGACCACCGCCTCATTGCGCGGGACTTGCAGATGAATTCCCGTGGCGGTCTCGGAGGGCAACCCGGTCGCCGCGGTCGGTCGTGCCCAACCGGCGAGGGTAAAGTTGCCGGCGGTGGACGCCGGCGCGAAGTCGGCGGGTGCGTCCGGTCCGGTGGGGGCGTTGACGGTCAGCCCTCGGTGAGCATCGGACTCCACGGCGTTCAGCGCCAGTGCGGGGTGGGGAAGTGAGTGCCGAAACACAATCAGCCGTGAGCCGCGTGGCTCTAGCCGCAGCGCGACCCGCATGCCCCCATTTTCCACGCGCCAAACGGCCGCGGTTTGCTGTGTGCCGCGCAGGGGGTCCCAGATTTCTGGCAGCCGCAGGCCCGCGCGGAACCAGGGCGACACCATCACCGGATCGTTTCCGCCGTGGCAAACAAAGAACACCTCGCCGCCGGGTGTTGTGCGATGGGTCCAAAGCAACGGGCCGGCGTTTGCGATCGCCGGCGGAACGCCGAGAAGCGTGAGCACCTCCGCCAGCGTGCCGCCCTCGATGACCCGACCGCGACCGACGGTACGTGCGCGAGGCGCGCTGCCCGCCGCGGGCGGCGGTTCGGGGCCCCAGAGCTCCTCCGCGAGGCGCCGGACCTGCTCATCGCATTTTGGCCAGCCCGCCAGACTGGGTGAGCGGACTGGGCGTGGCCCCCACAGCACGCCACCGTCCCGCACCAGCTCGCGCAGCCGGGCGAGTGTTTCCGGTCGCATGGCGTCCCAGGGGGGGAGAGCCAGCAGCGCGTACGTTGCACCGGAGCGCAGCGTCCAGCGGCCTGCGCGGATCCGCGCAGCGGCGAGCGCGTCCGCGTTCACAAAGTCGTAGTCGAAGCCGGCCGGCATCTCGCGCGCACGCGGGCCGGTCATCACGGGCGCGTCGTCTCCGATGAAGAGCGCGACGTCGGCGACCCGCCGGCCGCTCTGCATCAGCGCGTGGATGCGTCGCCAGTAATCGATCCATGGCCCCAGATGCTCGAACCAGGGTGTGTGCCGGTTAAACTCGGTGCTGAACCAGGCGTTGACGCCGGGCCGCCGTTCGTCCCACGGTTGGTGGTTGTAGACGTGCAGCACCCAGTGGTTGATGCTGTGGGTGACCGCCCAGTCGCCGCGCGCCTTCAGCGAGGCGGGCGTGCTCTCGAACTGCAGGATGCTGGTGAACGCCTCCGCGGAGACCCGGCGCCGGCCGTACACCGCCGCCGCGGACGATGCCGCGCGCAGCTCCGCCTCGCCGGTACCGCCGGGCTGTGCCCAGAATTCACCGCCGATCTCGTGGGACTCGCGGCCGTACAACAGAAACTCGGAGGGGAATCCCCAGTGGCCGTAGTTTTCCAGCCACAGCCGCAGCCCATACCGCGCGCACTCATCGCGCAACGCGCCGACGTACTCCGTTGCGATTCGGTCCGCAACGAGCCGACGCAGGTCCCACAGAAAGCGATCCGAGCGGTCCGGTGTGCCGACCACCTCGCCGAGCAGCGTCGGCAGCCAATGCAGCGGATCGTAGCGATAGCGTCGGACGAATTCGTCCCGGAAACCATCCGTCCAGTTCTGCGCACCGGTTTCGTAGCTGTCCGCGACGATCCATCGCAGCGCGCGGCGCTCGCGCGGCCTCATCCGCTCGAGCAACCGGCCGACGTAGGCGCGGAAGTGATGCCGCGCGTGCGCGCGGTTCATCTTGTCCACCTCCAGCCCGCGCGCCTCCGGTGCGGCGGGATGATTGCTGACCATTGTCGGCGCAAGGCCGAAGCGGACGATCCGCCACTCGCCCGGCGGTGGAGTCCACCGCAGCCAGCCGTCCGGGCCGAGCCGGTCGGAAATGTTGGTGATCTGCGCAGTGTCTACTGCGCCGTCCGTTTCTGCCGCGGCGGGTTGCGGCCGCCATCGATAGTGGCTCCACGGTGGGACGGGGTCGGGGCACATTTTCGCGAGCTGTTTCTCGACGAACCGCTCGACGACCGGCCCGCTGCGCAACTCCACCTCCGCGATGCCGGCGGTCGCGGAGAGCGAACTGAACACCACCCGGAACGAAGTCGCAGTGACGGGGGCACACGCGATCGCGATCGGACCGGTGGTCCAGTAGCCGACGATCGGCCGCAGGTGGTGTCGTGCGATGGCGGCGCGCGCCTGCGGAACCCAGCCGAGGCCGCTCTGCCAAGCGTGAAGCTCGAGGTCGCACCGAAACGGCATCGGCGCGGGATGGATCTGCAGCGAGCGCACCACGGCCGGCACCGCCGTGGTCACGGTGATCGCCGCCGATGGTCCCGGCAGCACGATCGCCGCAGTGTCGAGCCGACCGTCCATGGTCAGCTCTGCGTTCGTCACGGATGGCGACCCGGTCACGGTGGCGAGGGGATCGCAGAGGGGCGAGGAGGAATCGGAAGTGACCGGCCAGGCGAGCACCGCGATGTCCTGAAAGTGTTCATGCGGAGGGGGGAGGGGGCGCTCGATGGGCTGCGGGCCGCGCGCGCGCAGTTCCGACCAGGCGACCCGCCGCATCGCCTGCGTCGGTGCGATCCAGGGCCCGCCGGACTGGCTCCAGCCAGGACAGTTGAACATCCCGATCTCCACGCCGAGTCGGCCTCCTTCTCGCACGGCGTGTTCGACTGCCGCCCACCACTCCTCCGACAGCATCCGAACGTCACCGCGGGCGGTGTCTTCCAAAAAGATGTGGCCCATCAGCGCGCCGCGGATGCCCACACGTGCCATCGCTTCGAGGTCGCGCGTGAGGCCGGCGGTGGAAACGTTGTCGCTGATCCAGTACCAGTAACACCACGGCGCCGTGGCCGGCGGCGGCGATCGAAAGGCGCGTTCGAGATCGTCTGCGCCGGTGAAGCCGGCAAGCAACACCAACAGCAGAGCGGGGGCACGCCAATTGCGCAGATGTCGATGCCGACCCCTCATTGTGCACCTCTGTTGCGGAGACCGGGATCCGGGGTCTGTTTACCGGCGCGCTGCGCCATCCAACCAAAGCCGCGTACGGGTGGAGGGGCGCTCCACGGAGCTGAGCTCCCACAGCGCCCATTCCACCGTGTCAGGCCCCGAGCCGTCCCGCACTATGCGGTACTCTGCCCGAACGCCTGCGGGTTGTCCATTGGACCAGGCGGCCGAACCCGCCCACCGCCGAGCGGTGGCAACGGCGCGAGTCGCCCGGGCAAGATCCTCGGTGAGCGATGCCTGACGGTCGAGCCGAACGACGAGCATCAACGCACCGGCGGCCGCGCCCGCCAGCACGGCGGCGATCGCCACCGCCACCAGTGCCTCGACGAGCGTGAAGCCACTGCGCGCCGCGCCCCTGCGCGGCTTGCGAGGCGGCAAGCGGCACCCCTGCGCCGCGTCGCCGGCATGTGGATCAGTTGCCGGGCAGCTCACGGTACACGCCGAGCTCATACACGGTGTAGCCGCCCCACTCGGTTCCGCGACGTTCGCAGTTCAGTCGTATGTGGCGCGCCCGCACCGGCGCGAACCGGACAACGTCGGTGTGGCCGAGGAACTCCCGCTTGTTTGGCTGCGCATGCATCGCGCGCCATGTGGTCCCGTCGGTGGATACTTCGATCGACCACTGGCGCGCGTAGGCCTTCCACCACGACACGGCAACCGCGCCCACGTCCACCTCGGCACCCAGATCCACCGCCAGCCACTGGTCGTCTCGTTTGTCTCCCTCCCAGGCAGTGAACAGGTCACCGTCGCCCGCGCGCGCGGCGCTGGCCGCGCCGGACGAGGCCGTCCACGTGCCTCGCCGTGCGAGGTTTTCCGCTCCGACCGTCACTCGTGCGCCGTTGGAGAACGTCCGGCGTCCGGAGCGATCGGTCGCTCGCGCCCCGAGCGTGTACATCCCCGGCGCCGCGGGCCGCCAGTTCACCGTGTAGGGCTGGGTCGTCACAACCCCGACGATCGTTGCACTCGCGAAGAGGTTGGTCCTCTCCGTTTCGCTCATCATCCAAAGATTTTTCCATCGCCCTGGGAGGGCGAAGAATTCAACCTGCTCAACCGGTGCGCCGCCGGCGCGGGTCTCCGCGGCGAGCGGGAACTCGGCCGCCGGCACCTCCGCGCCGTCGGCCGGCGCGACGAGCCTCACGTCCGGTGCGGCCGCCGCGTTGAGCACCGGCAAGCGGTCGAGCGTGACGAGGTAGGGGTGAGCGAGCACGCGGCGCGTCCAATCGGGCGGATCGGGAAACCAGGGCAACACGTAGAGCCAGCGGGGTCCCTCCCGTTCCAGCTGCGCCGGATCCAGCAGCCCTCGGCACTCGCACAGCGCGATGAGCTTCGTCGGCGCAATGTTCGTGACCATCCGCCAGGCCGCCGGATAGGTGTCCCGGTCCGGCGGGCCGTACCCTTCGGCCTGATGGGGGTAGATGTGGCGGCCCTCGATCGGATAAATGTCGATGCCGGCGATGTCGACGAACGCGTCGCCCGGCCAGTAGCGGCGACGAAACGCGATTTCCTCCTCGAACGAGCCGGTGCGTTTCTCGCGACGGAGCAGATCCGCATAACCGCCCGCGCGGAGGCCAGCGCTCCACACCCAGATCAGGTTGTGCAATCGACGCTGGTGCACCAGATACTCGAACATCAGTCGCCACGCTGCCGCGGTGTGCTCCGGCGCGGAAGTGTCGGTCCACCAAAACCAGCCGCCGTCGATCTCGTGAAATGGTCGCCAGAGCACCGGCACGCGGGCGGTTGCCAGCCGTTCAAGGTAGTCCGCATGACGGGCCAGGTCGCGGATGAAGGCCTCGTGTGCGGGCGTCCCGGTGACGGTGACGGACGCCATGTCGTAGGTGCCGCTGGCCGGCCGGCCGCCGTGTGGTCCGACCCACGCGCTACCTTCCGGTTTTTGCGGATGCTTCCAGTGGAACTGCATCGCCACGATCCCACCGCGCGCCCACCACTCCATCGCCTCCGCAATCGTACGCTCAACGACGGGCGTGTACGTCGGGCCCCACGTTGGACTGTTCCAGCCGCAAAGATCGAAGGAGACGATTGCGGGTAACCGCCCGCTCGTTTCGCGCAACCAGCCGGCGTTGTCGGAGCCGGAGATGCCCAGCAATGTCCGTCGCCCGTGTACGGACACCAAGTACTCCAGCACCGCGCGCGCCTCCGGGATCAGCTGCGGATCTGCCGGTTCATACGCGGCGGCGCCAGCCGCGATCACCGCCGCCGCGCTGCGCCATAGTGCACGACTCATGGTGGAGTTCCTCGCGATTGCTCATCTGATTCCCGCTGCGCGTCGGCGTGCCAGCTCATCCTCGAGCGCACGACGAACCGCGAAAAAGCGGGTTTTGTTCGACCGGTCTTGTCGAACAAAGATGGACGCGATGCCCGCCGGCGGGGTGACGGGGCCGGATCCATTACACCCCAGAGCTTGATGCCGCGCGCGCCGGGCTCGCGCAGACACACCTCGAATGCGCGGCGGTACACCTCGGCCTGACGTTCCGGTTCATTGTCCAGCGGGCGGTCGGGGTGCAGGTGCACGGAAATCGTAGCCATTTACACCTCGAGGCGGAGCGAGGCAAATCGACGGCTGTTGCGGTCCATGTACTGAAGGTCGGCATTGTCGTCCTCCCGGGAATGGGCGCCCAGCTCGAGTGCGACCCGCCTCCACTGTTGGCGTTTGTACTCGGTGTTGATGTGCATTTGAAACCCTCCTCCGTGCAGCGGTCGGCCCGGGTAGCGCAGCCCACGGCACAGCTCGAACATCGTGTCGCTTTTGGGAGAAGCAATCTCGTCGTTGAAATTGAGCAGCACCAGCCGCGCGTCGGGATCGGCCTCGTGGGCGAGGCGGAGCGTCACCTCGTACCAACGCCGACCGCGCTCGGCGTCGCGCGGATCTATCGGGTCGGTCTTCCAGTAGTCGCGCGGCCCCTCACGAGGGTTCCAGATCAACCATCCGCCACTGCGGTGGAGCGGAGCCAGATGTTCGTGGCAGGCGTCCCACATGTGGAGCCGCCCGCGCAAACGCGCGGCGGTGTCACGAACGTAACGTTCGTGGGTTTCCCCTGCCCGCGCGCGCTGCTCTTCGGTTTCAACAGGAAGCATTGGGAACTTCCAGCCGTCGCGGAACATGTACCCGAGGCCATGTCCGTGGAAAAGGATACCGTTTGCGCGGCACCGGTCGATGTGGCGGTCGGTGCCATCGAATAGATGCTGTCGCCTTTCCACGAGTGGGCGGGAAACATCTCCCAGCTAGCGGTCATGATGGTGGAATGGTCGCGAGCGATTCGCGCCGCCGGCTCGAACCGCCCCGGACCGACCTGACTGGACGCGACCCCCTGGCGGTCGAGGTTCACATGAAATTTCAGCCGTTCCGCCAGCTCGCGCAGTGTCGAACCGGCGGGCCGTTGGGAGGTGGTTGGGCTTTCGCCGGCCGCAAACAGGGAAAACTCCAGATCCCGGTAGGTGTCCACATCGGGAAACCCGTCGGTGGTGGGGGGGATCGCGTACCGCGCTTCGCCGTCCGGAAACAGCGATTCGCGCAGCAGCGGCGTGGGGTCAGACGGTGGGGCGGGACCGGGGCGCATCGTCGGTGGTAGCGTGCCGTCGCCCTCACGGCGGATGGCCCAACCGCCGGGGTAAGGGTCGCGGGGATCGTCCAGTCGCGGCGGCGCCGGATCGCCCGCAAGGTTGCGGTTCGCGAGGGTGAATCCCCGTCGTTCGCCCGCCTGCTCGAAGCCGACCAAAAACGCGTAGCGGCGCCCGGCGCGGCACTCGAGCCGGTCATCACCGGTGAGTCGCCAAAGCATGTAGACCAAGCGCCCACCCTCTCCCTCCTTCGCGAGGTCGGGCATCACGCCGCCCCGTACGAACTTCAGCGGTCGGTAGCGGACGCCCCGAATCACGTCGTCGCAGCGGTGGTTGGACGAGAAGCCGTGGGTTGCGCGTGTGCCGGGGGGGGTGTGGTTGTCGTCCAGCTGCGGCTGGCCCTCGACCTCGAAGAACTGCACGAACACCGCCGCGCCGGCGCTGCCCGGCTGAAAGGCGGCGTCGGCCGGACCGGTGCGCAGCACGATGGCTTCCAGCACGAAGTCACGCGGCGCGGTGAACACCTGGCCGAGATCGCGGTTGCGCTGGAAGTAGCCGGCTGCCTTCCATTCCGGTGGTCGGCGGTTGCGCACGGAGGTATTGCCGCTGGTGTCGAATTGGGACTGTGCGACGATCGCCCGCTGGGGCGGCGGCCGCCAAGTGCGACCGAGCGCGACGACCTCCAGCGCCGCATGCGCGGGCGCCGCCATTGCGCATGCCAGCGCGATTTTCGCAGCGGAACAAACTGTGTCGGAAGATTGTCGCCGGAACATCATGAGCCATCTCCTGTGAGACCTCGGCCGGTCCACCCCGCAAACGGATGGGTCGCGAGCAGGTCGCGAATTGCGGTGTGGACGGCGGCGGCGTTCTCGGCGGTGATGGGGAACATCTCGCCGCCATCGTGGTAAGGGTCGGGACCGTAAGCGTCGCGGTTGTTGTACAGGCGCCAGTCGAGGCGATCCGGCGGCGCGTCGAAAAGCGCGCAGAAGAACAGCGCTGCGACGGTGTAGCGCGGCAGCCCGAAGCGAAGATGTTGCACATCGGTGTAGAAGTCGCGGATGTCGCGGCCGCCCGGCACGCGGCCCTCCCGCATCCGGCGGTCGAGCTCCATGAACAGATCTCCAGCAGGAATCATCTGGAGCCGGCCGGTGGCCGCGAGTTCGGGAAAGCGTTCCTGCAGACCACGGAACACGCGGATGCTGAAATCCCGTGTGCGGTGAACGCAGCCGGTCCACTGGCCGGGTTGCGGCGCGTACGGTTGCAGCCACCGGGCCGCGTAGTCGAACGCGTTCCGGTTGGGAAACTCCGCCGCGCGCAGGTTCTGCATCGCTCTCGCCCACGCCGGCTGTTCCTCTGGTGGCGGTATGCGGCCGGCGTCCATAGGGGGCCAGACCTGATAGATGAAGACGCGGCCGGTGGCGTTTCGCTGGAGAAAGATGCGAATCAGGTCGGTTGCTGCACCGAGGTCGCCGACGTCGCGGTCCCCGCCGAGCTCGCGACCCCACATTCGGTTGGTGACGAGGCTCACGTGGGAAGCAAAGAGCTGCAGCACGACCGCATCCCACTGCTCGCGGAGAAACCGGCGGGCGTGGTCGGCGGTGGGCTGGAGCAACGATGCATCAATCGTGAGGTCCCCCTGGGTGCCCGCCGTGAACAGCGAACGTCCAGAGGTGAGCTCTTCGCGGTGCTGCCAGAGCTGCCAACCCGCGCCGAGCCACGCCGTGCACAACCACCGAACGCCGGCGCTGGCTCCCAGCGACTCATGCCATTTGGGCATCGTGGCACCGGTCAGGCTGTTGCCGAAAGCGAACACCCGAACGGCTGGACGTTCCCCTGCCACCGACCCCGCTGTTCCGGACGCTGCCAGGAGAACGACCGCCCCAATCGTGCTTCTGAACATGCAACAACCCCAACCGTTGTTGCGGGCCACCGGAATCCGGCGCCCCATAGTCCGGCACGCAGCGTAGGGGTGCGAGGGGAGATTGGTCAAGCGTCGGCTTCGTCGACCATGCGGTTCCAAGGATGGGACGAGTGGTTCGCGTCGCCCTCCAACGCCCGGATCCTTGTTGCTCCGCCGGCGAACGGCTGGCCGCCTCCCGGCGCGCTCGACAATGCCCCGACGCGGTGTAGGCTCTAGAGCATCACGGTGCGACCGTGAACCAAGGAGCCAGATGAACGGACGCTGGATGCCACTGCTGGCGGCGGCAAGCATCGCCGTCGCGGATGAGCCCTCACCCCTTCGGGCGATTTTTGAGGATCCCGCGCTCGATCCGCCGCCCACCGAGATTGACCGCCGCGTGTACCCCGAGCTCGAGAAGCTTGGAATTCGGCCGGCGCTGTGTTCCGACGCGGTTTTCATTCGGCGGCTGTATCTCGATGCTGCGGGTATCCTGCCCAGCGCTGCGGAAGCGGCCGCGTTTCTGGCCGACACGAACGCAAACAAGCGCGCGGCCTGGGTCGACCGGGTGCTCGAGCGGCCGGAGTTTGCGGACTACTGGGCGATGAAGTGGAGCGATTTGCTCCGTGTGAAGGCCGAGTTTCCCGTGAACCTCTGGCCGAACGCCGCGCAGGCCTTTCACCGCTGGATCCGCGAGTCGCTGCGGGCGAACAAGCCCTACGATCGCTTTGTGCGCGAAATGCTGACGACGAACGGCAGCAATTTTCGCGTCGGGCCGGTGAACTTTTATCGGGCGGTGCAGAACCGCAATCCGGAGGGGTGGGCAACGGCGGTCGCTCTGCTGTTCATGGGGTCGCGGGTGGAACACTGGCCCAGCAACCGGCTCGCCGGGATGAGCATGTTCTTCACGGAGCTTGCGATCAAGCCCACGAAGGAGTGGAAAGAAGAAATCGTGTTCTGGGATCCCGACCTGCCCGCGAAGGTCGCGGCCACCAGTGGGGCCGCGGTGGTACAGGGGCCGCGAATTGCGGAGTTTCCCGACGGCACAAAGGTGGAGCTGCGCGGCGAGCGGGATCCGCGAGAGATTTTCGCAGACTGGCTAATCACGCCGACGAACCAGTGGTTCGCGACGGTGATGGCCAACCGGGTATGGAGCTGGTTGCTCGGGCGCGGCATTGTGCACGAGCCGGACGATTTCCGGCCCGATAACCCCCCCTCCAATCCGGCGCTGCTGGAGTACCTGCGGGCGGAGTTTGTCCGCACCGGATTCGATGTGAAACATCTCTTTCGGTTGATCCTAAACTCGCGGACCTGGCAGCACACCTCCGTTGCCACTGCTGAGCAACTCGCGAAGACGGAGGGCAAGTTTGCGTTCTATCCGATGCGGCGGTTGGATGCGGAGGTGCTCATCGACGCGATCAACAAGGTCACCGGTTCGACGGAGCTCTACACCAGCCCGATTCCGGAGCCCTTCACGTTCGTGCCGGAGACCAAGAGCGCGGTCGCGCTGCCCGACGGCAGCATCACCAGCCCGTTTCTGGAGCTTTTCGGCCGGCCGGCGCGCGCCACCGGCATGGAAAACGAGCGCTCGAGCCGTCCGATTCCGGCGCAGTGGATGCACCTGCTCAACTCCAGCCACATCCAGCAGAAAATTCAGTCCAGCCCGGTTCTGGGGGCCATTGTTCAGCCCAACCGCAAAATGGCCGATATTGCGGAGGATGTGTATCTGGTGACGCTGAGCCGTCGGCCGACTGCGTCGGAAATAGAGCGGCTGCAAGCATTTGAGAAAAAGGGCGTTGTGCGTGGCCGCGAGCTGTGGAACGACGTCGTCTGGGCGCTGATGAACAGTGACGAATTTTTGTACCGTCACTGAAAAGAAATGGCCCGGAAATCCGTTATAATGACGTCATTCGGCCGTGTCTATACGCCGGCCGGGACGCAGGATGGGCAAGACGATGAAGGCGAACGCGGTGAATGAGTCTGTGCGGGGCGGCGGCATTTCCCGGCGCGAGGCGCTGCGGCGTACGGGCGCAGGGGCGGCCGCGCTGCTGGCGGGCGCAGCGCGCGGCGATGCACCCGCGGCGAAACCACCGGCGAAGGCGCGGTCGGTGATCCAAGTGTTTTTGTGGGGCGGCATGTCCCATTCCGACACGTGGGATCCGAAGCCCGACGCCGGGTATGACTATACCGGCACGTTCAACAAGGCGATCAAAACGAACGTGGACGGCATCCTGCTGAGCGATCTGTTTCCGATGCTCGCGAAGCAGGCGGACAAGTTTTCGTTGATTCGCAGCATGACGCATGGCAACAACGGGCATGAGACGGCCGCGTATTTGATGCAGACCGGCCACATGCCCGGCGAGCGGCTGGCGTATCCGTCGATTGGTGCGGTGTTTGCGCTTTTCAAGGGGTACCAGGCCGGCTACAAGGGGCTGATCCCGCCCTACGTCGTGCTCACTCGGCCGCAGGGGCGGTTCTCCGAGGCCGGCTTTTTGGGTTCGAAGTTCAAGCCGTTTGCGACCGGCGGCGATCCGAACGCGCCGCGGTTTGAGGTGGAGGGGGTTGTCGCGCGGGGGATCACGGACCAGCGGCAGGCGGCCCGCCGCGATTTGTTGAATGAGATGAACGCGCTGGCGGGTGTGGCGCCCGATCACCCCGAGCTGGCGCATTCCCGCGAGTGTCGCGAGCAGGCGTACAACCTGATCCTGGGCGAAGGCAGAGCGGTGTTCGACCTCTCGAAAGAGGACCCGAAGCTGCGGGACCGTTACGGCCGCCACACGTTCGGGCAGTCGTGCCTGGTGGCCCGCCGGCTGGTGGAGGCGGGCGTGCCGTATGTGACGATCAACTATCCCGGCGGCTGGGACACTCACTCGAACCACTTCGCGACCATGAGCCGGCAGTGCCCGCAGCTCGACCAGGGCCTGGCGACGTTGCTAGCGGACCTGCATGACCGCGGATTGCTGGAGTCGACCATCGTGTGGTGCTGCGGGGAGTTCGGCCGTACGCCGAAAGTGGACTGGCAGCCGCCCTGGAATGGCGGGCGCAACCACTTCGGCAAGGTCTTCACCGTGCTCGTCGCGGGTGGCGGCTTCAAGGGCGGGCGGATCGTCGGCGCAACTGATGAAAAGGGAGAAGAACTGAAGGAACGGCCCGTGTATCCGATTGATCTGCTCGGCAGCATCTACCATCTGGCTGGCATTGATGCCGATGCGAAGCTGCCGCACCCGCTCGGCTACGATGCCCGCGTGCTGGCGAGCACCGAGGCGGGTGCGAAGTCGGCGGGCTTGCTGACAGAGATCATGTAGGCCGCGGGGGCGCCGGGCAGCGGCGCCGGCAGGCCCAGGGGAATCGATATGCACGTACGCGGTCTCGCGCGCGCTGGCGTGGTGGTGGTGGGTGTGGCGCTCGCCGCGGTGGCGCCCTCACCCGCGCAGCAGGCCTACATAGGCTTCGTGTATCCCGCCGGTGGGCGCCAGGGTACGACCGTTCGCGCGACGATTGGCGGCCAGGCGATCGAGTTTGCGCGCGCGATCGTGGTGTCCGGGGAGGGGGTCGCCGGACGTGTTGTCGAGTACAACAAGCGCATGAATCCGCAGGAGGTCCAGCTCCTGCGCGAACAGCTCTTTGAACTGCGGCGACTGCCGCCGGAACGGCAGGCGGAGCCCAGGATCACCAACCTGATCGTCCGGCTGACGAAGTTCATTGACGAATGGACCGACCTGCCCCAGTGCGATTCGATCGCGAACTTGGTGGTCGCCGAATTCGTCATCGCCTCGAATGCGCCGCCGGGCCCGCGCGAGATCCGCGTGATCGGGGATCGCGGCCCGTCCAACCCGTTGGTGTTCATGGTCGGTGAGCTGCCCGAGTATGGCGCCCCGCCGATGCCGACGTGCCGCCGGGCCATTCTGGGCAAGGAGGGCGAGAGCCTCCGGCGTCGCCGGAAAACCACGACCGCGGGCAGCGAGATGATGAACATGATGATGGGCGGCGGGGGCGGGGGCGACGAGCCCGGCGCCAGTGACCTGGACGACGACGAGATGGTCGTGGAGATTCCCTGCGTCGTGAACGGCCAGATCGGCCCGGGCACGATTGACCGGTTTTGCTTCCAAGCCCGCAAAGGGCAACGCCTCGTCGTCGCCGCGCAGGCGCGCGATCTGATCCCCTACATTGCGGACGCGGTGCCCGGCTGGTTTCAGGCCGTCGTCGCGGTGTTTGACGCGTCGGGACGCGAGATCGTGTACAACGACGATTACCGTTTTCGGCCCGATCCGGTCTTGTTCTGGGAGGTGCCGGCCGATGGCACCTACCGGCTCGCCGTCCACGATGCGATCTTCCGCGGCCGCGAGGACTTCGTCTACCGTGTGACGGTTGGCGAAGTGCCGTTCATCACGTCGGTGTTTCCTCCCGGCGCGAATCGCTCGTCGCGGCCGAAACTGACGATTGACGGGTGGAACTTGGAACAGACGGAATGGGACTTCCCCCTTGCGGATCCGGAACCCGGGGTGCATTTCATCTCCTTCCGGGGTGCGGGGGGACGGACCTCCAACCGCGTCCCGTTTCTGGTGGACGAGCTGCCGGATGTGGCGGCGGCCGAGCCGAACGATTCGGTGCGGCAGCCCCAGGCCGTGACGCTGCCCGTGGGCGTGAACGGCCGTGTTGAGCGCCCGTCCGATGTGGACGTGTTCGCGTTTGAGGGGACGGCGAGCAACCGCGTCGTCGTGGAAGTATGGGCGCGCCGGCTGGACTCGCCGCTCGATTCGCACGTGAAGCTGACCGACGCCACCGGCACGCCGATTGCAGTTGCGGACGACTGGGAGGACCTTGCGTCCGGACTGTACACCCATCACGCGGATTCGTACCTCGATGTGGTGCTGCCGTCGAACGGGACCTATTACGTGCACATCCGGGACACGCAGCACCGCGGCGGTCCGGAATACACCTACCGGCTTCGCATCAGCCCGCCCATGCCGGACTTCGTGCTGAGGTCCGAGCCCTCGCGCGTCGTGTTCCGCGGCAGCGCGACCGCCTCGTTCAACGTGCACATTCTTCGTAAGGATGGCTTCGCGGGTCGGGTGGACCTGCAACTGAAGGATCCGCCGGAGGGATTTTCACTGCAGCCCGCCTCGCTCACTGGAACGCAGGCGACCGTGCGGGTGACGCTGCGGACGACCCATGTGGGGACCAATCCGCCGGTGCGCCTGGAAATCGTCGGGATCGCAACGAACGAGGGCAAGGTGCTGACGCGTCGCGCGGTGCCCGCGGAGGACCGCATGCAGGCCTTCTTCTGGCGCCACCTGGTGCCAGCGCGCGAACTGCTGGCGATGACGATGATTCCGCCACCTCCGCCGAAACCGGCCGTGACCTCCCCGCCGCCGGTCGCCGCAAAACCATCTGCATCCCCGCCGGCTCCGGCTGCCCTGCCGCCCGCCGGCGGCACGAACACGCCGACGAAACCCGCCGTCACGTCGGCACCGGCGGCCGCGGCAACGCCGCCCACGCCGCCGACCGTGACCAACGCGCCGGCGGCCGCCACCACCAACGCGGCTGCACCCTGATGCGCTCGGCAGACCGCGGTGCCACGCGCGGGGCGCTCGTGGATCACTCATCAAGAGGAAACGCGCGCTTGTTCAAAGGCGAATAATTGTGCCCGACTCTGCCGGACCTCGATCACGATGAACCGGGATCGGAACACGATCTGGTCGAAGCTGAAACGCAACCTGGTCACCTGCTGGCTGCCGGTGGCGCCGGGACGGACGGGAGGGTGTCGGGCGTGTGGGGCCTGTTGCCGGCTGCCGTATCGGTGTCCTGCGCTCCGGATGTCTGCTGACGGCCGCAGCCGGTGTGCGATCTATGCGGTTCGCCCGCCGAGCTGTCGCGTGTACCCTCGCACGCCGCGGGAGCACATTACGGCCGAGGTGTGTGGTTTTCGATTCGCGCCCTTGGAGGAGTGAACGACGCGCGGGCCGCCTCGTTCAGTGCATCTCCACCGCGCAGCTGCCCAGGCCGCCTCGGTAGTAATGGAAGCGCACGTCGGGGTGGTCGGCCAACAGGGACATCGGCACCGCGGTGTCCACGATCCGTTTGGAGATCATGTACGCGGTCAGCCGCTGTCCGAACGGGTTGTCGTGACGGCCGGCCTGCCAGATGGAGACGCGCTCGGCGAGCCAGGTTTCGACCGGGCCGACCGTGATCGCCATCGTCGGGACCATCGCGATGTTGCCGCCGCCGCTGGTCCGGGCGTTCTGCGCGATCGTCAGCGGGTGCAGTTTCACGATCCGCGTGCCGAGCGCGCGGTACTCGGCGGGAGAGGGCGGGGCGTCGCGCCAGCGTCCACGCCGTGGCATCGGATCGTTGAACGCCCAGTGTTTCACGTCTCCCTGACCGCCCTGCATCACCGCGCAGCGGACGCCGGCATGCCATGACCGGCGATAGGAGGAGGTGTTCGCTTTCGGAAAATGGAGATGGGTGTCGGGCATACGGAGCTTTGGCGCGATGCGTGAAAAGCACAGTTCCCGATCCGCTCGCTCAAACGAGAGGGGGTGTGTCGGCGGTACTTCGCGGCCGGTGGCCGCATCGTACCACTCATCCATCGCCCAGAAGTGCGCGGAGCGGACGTCGAGGTTCAGTTCGTTCACGAGCCGCGCGACGAGCGGCAACTGTTCCGTGGGCCCGATGGGGCCGCAGATGCCGACCGGATTGTCGTCGGTGCTTTGCCGCCACGCTTCGATGTACTCCAGCGCCTCGGCGAGGTAGAAGTCCTCCAGCGTGTCGTGCAGGATCACGCGAAACCCCGGTCGCGACAGGCGCTCGAGATCGCGGGGGGTGAGGCGGGCGACCTCCGCGATCAGGTCGTCGTCGAGCGTGGTGTAGTCCCACCAGTCGGGCGCGATTGCGCTGAGCTTGCGAGCCATGTCGGTCCCTCCCATGCGTCGCGGTGCACCTCACCTCCAGGCGGTGTGCCACGCCCGTCGCCGGCGGGGTTTCACGTGGCAGGCCGGCCCGAGCGCCTCGCGCAGGGGGTCGAAGTTCTCGGCGCCAAACCCGTGGTGCAGGTGGCGGCGCCACCCTTCCGCGAAGCGAAAGCGACCGGACATACGGCCGACCGCTCGCGCGAGCCGGTCGAGCGTGGCGAGGTAGTTGTTGAGCTTCTGGGTTTCGGCGAGCCACGCGTGCTGGCTGCGGTGTGCGGCGAGCGCGGCGCGCTGCGTCGTAAACACCGGCGTGGTATCCACGAAGAGCTCCGGCTCGATCGGCACACGGAGCGGATCACAGAGGCCGACGGGCATTGCGTGGTAGATCGCGACGTCGCCGGTGACCGGTGGGCGCGGTGGGCGGGTCCGCAGGTTGCGCATCCCGCGCACGAAGGCCGCGGAGACCGCCAGCCGGCAGGTGTTCGTGTGGTCCTCCATGTAGTCCTGCGGGGAGGGAACCAGCAGAATGGTCGGCGCGACCTCCCGGATCACCGCGGCGAGCCGCAGCAAGGTGTCGAGCTCATAGAAAACTTCGAGGTCGCGCACCAGCGGCGGGTGATGGACCGCGCCGAGGATGCGGGCGGATGCCCGTGCCTCGGCCAGCCGGATGTGGCGCAGCCGCACGGGGGGATGCACCTGGCTGCCGAGACAGCCATCGGCGACGTTCATCACGTGCAGCTCGTAGCCGACCTGGCCGAGTCGCAGCAGCGTGCCGGCCATGAGAAATTCGACGTCGTCCGGATGCGCGCCGATTGCCAGCGCGCGCGGCGCCGTGGGGCTGGGCGGAGGCCGGAGCGACATCAGCGGCCGCCTCAGCTGGCCAGCAGCCGTTCGATGAACTCGCGGCCCTCGCGCAGATCCTCGACCCGGCGGCTGTCTGCCTCCCGCTCGAAACACAACCAGCCGTCGAAGCCAATCTCATCGAGCGCGCGCAGAAACGCCGGCCAGTCCACCTGTCCCCGACCCACCGGCAGCTCGGTTCCCCAGGTGCCGGGCACGTCGGTCACGCGGGCGTCCTTCATGTGGACGCCTCGGACCCATCGGCCGACCAGCCGCACCGCTTCGATCGGGTCGCCGTTGCCATAGAGCAGCATGTTGGCGGGATCAAAGTTCACCGCGACGTTCGGCTCGCCGAGCGCTTCGAGGAAATTCCGCAGCGACTCGGCCGTTTCCTGACCGGTTTCACATCCGAGCGTCAGACCGTGGTCTGCAAAGAGCCGCGCGATCGTGCGGACCCGACCGGCGAGCTTTTCGAACGACGGATCCGACGTGTCATGCGGCAGGAATCCCGCATGGAACATCACGAACTTCAGCCCCAGCCGCTGCGCGTTGCGCGCGGTCACCCGGGCGTTGGCGAGATTCTGCGGCCACGTGGCATCGGGGACGATGCCCCCCGTGCGCCGGATGGTTTCTAGTGTGGAGTAGTCCTCGCCGACCGTTCGAAACATGCCCGAAACCGGCTGGATCCCGTGCTCCTCAAAGATGCGCGGCGCCGCGCCCCAGACGGCCGGATTTTCGCGGAACGGGTCAAGGTCCAGCTGCACTCGTCGAAAGCCGGCGGCCAGCATTCGCTGGACGAGCGTCGCGGGGTCGGATGCCTGCAAGGACCAGCCGCACACCGCGATTCGAGAGAGGAACCGTTGGGGATCAGTGACCACGCTCATGGGCCATCTCCTCGTTGTGCGCTGTGTCGCGCGGCACGACTATGAGACGGCACCTAACCTCGCGTCAATCCGGCTCGCACGACCGCTCGCGCAGATAGCGAATCCACTGCGAGGGCGGCAAAGCCCCGCGCCAGCGCGATCAGAGCGGGCGACCGTTCAGCGTGCCGGTGTTGCGCTTCAGCATTGCAACGATCGCCTCGACGTCCGCCTCGGCGAGCGGTCGACGGTTCAGCGGCGGCACGAAGTGGTCATGCATCAGCCGCACAACGTTGCGAAGGTCGGTCTGCGAGCCGTCATGAAGGTAGGGGAACGTTAGCGCGAGGTTCCGCAGCAGCGGCACTTTCATTTTGAACCGGTCCGCCTCGTTCTGTGTGACGTTGTAGCGGCCGTAGTCGTCCTTTTGCGGTGCTCGCCCGAGCGCGCGATAGAACGCAGCCGGATCGTGCGGCCGCTCAAATGAGCGTCCGCCCATCGACTCACCGGTGTGGCAGGTTGCGCAGCTGTGAGCTTTGAACAGCTCGAGGCCGCGGGACTCCGTCGCGTTCAGCGCGGTGCGGTCCCCCTTCAGGTAGCGGTCCACCGCCGAGTCTGGCGTGATGAGTCCCTTCTCGAATTCCGCGATCGCATCCTGCGTGTTCGCGGCGGTCCAGGCGGCATCCGCGCCATAGACCTCGCGGTAGAGCGCGGTGAGCGCCTCATCCTTCGCGAGCTTCGCGAGCACCTCGTCCCACTTCGCATCCATCTCGATGGGGTTCACGACCGGCTGTCCGGCCTGGTCGGCGAGATCGCGGGCGCGCCCGTCCCAGAACTGCGCGAGGTTGAAGGCGGCATTGAACACGGTGGGAGCGTTGATGCTGCCGACCTGGTTGCGCACACCGACGGAGAACTGGAGCTGGTCGGTGCCGCCCTTGGCCAGGTCGTGGCAGCTGGCGCAGGCGATGGTGTTGTCGCCCGAAAGGCGCTTGTCGTGGTAGAGCTTGTCGCCGAGCTCAACCTTGCGGGGGTTGAGCGGCTCCGGCCAGCGCGGGGGCAGCGGCTGCACCGGGAACACCGCGAACTCCGCGGCGGCAAGCCCGCGCGTGAACTTCTGGGTACGCACCTCGTGCACCCATGCGATCAGCGCACGTTGCTCCGCCTTCGAGAGCGCTGCGTTCCAGTGCATCGCCAGATACGGCAGAATCGGCATCGTCCCCAGCTCGACCGACTGCTCGAGCTTTGCCATCGCCACCTCATCGGCGCCGTGTTTTTGCAACAGCCGCTGCGCGTCCCAGATCGCAGTGCCGTCGGTGACGTGGCGACGGATCAAGGACGAGGCGATCGGGAACCCCGCATAGAAGGGCAGTCCGGGATCCTCCATGTGGCACATCACACATTTCGCCTCGAGAATGGACTTCGCCGTCGCCTCCGCGGCGCTCGCAGTCGGAAGATTGCGGAACGACTCGCGAACGGGGACGGGTACCACGAGATTGATCAGCGGGAACGCCAGTCCAATCAGCGCCAGCACCACGATGACGAGCCCGACCTTCTTTTTCATCTGCCGTCTCTCCGACTCGGTTCAAGCCCGCCCAGACCCGTCCGCATCATAGAGTGGGCGAGCGCGAGGATCAACTCCGGCCCCGCCGCCGAGCCCGTGCCGGTTGGTCTGCGACGAGGGCTTCGGGGTCCCGCGGCGTCTGGGTCAGCACCTCCGCGCCCCGGTCGGTCACCAGCACCAGGTCTTCGATGCGAACGCCACCTTCTCCCGGCAGGTAGACACCGGGTTCGATCGTGACGACCATTCCGGCGGCGAGACGATCGGTCGAGGTCTGGCTCAGTCGCGGCGATTCATGGATTTCCAGCCCGACGCCATGCCCGAGCCCGTGTCCGAAAAACCGGGCGAGGCCCGCGTTGCGGAGGTGGCGCCGCGCGATCGCGTCGACCTCGCGTGCGCTGACACCGGGCCGCACGGCTTCGATCGCGGCCGCTCGGGCATCGTTGACGCGGCGCCAGAGATCGCGCCAGCGCCGCGGCATCCGGCCCGCCCAGACCACGCGCGTCATATCCGAACAGTAGCGTCCGACCACTGCGCCCATGTCCACCAGCAACACTTCACCTTCGGCCCAGCGGCGCAGTCCGGGCTCGTGGTGGCAGCGGGATGCATTTGGACCGGTGGCGACGATCAGCGGGAAGGATTCGCCCTCGCTCAGTTCATCCAGCCGGGCTCGCAGACGGCGGCGGATGTCCCATTCCGTGCTGCCGGGCCGCAGCTCGCGAAGCGTTCGCGCGAAGGCGAGGTCGGCGGCGGCGGCGGCCTGACGAATACGATGGAGCTCGTCGGGAGACTTAATCGCGCGCTGTTCGGCGATCGCCGCGTCGAGCGCCCGCCACGTGCGCACGTGGCGGCACAACTGGCGCCAGTGTTCTGCGCGTTCCCAGGGGACCCGTGCCGCTTCGAAGCCGATGGACCGCCAGCGGCGACGTTCTTCCCGCGTCATCCAGATACTGCCCCGCCGGGGCATTGGGCGCACTTCGAGCAACATCGCTGCCGCGGCCGCTGCCTCGCGGTAGCGGAAGTCGGTGTAGAGGCGCGGCCGCCCCTCCACTGGCACCACCAGCACGCCGTTGCTGGTCAGTACGCCGGTGTAGTACAGCCGGTTCACGGGGCTGACGATCCAGGCTCCATCGAGTTTCAGCCTCGCGAGAATGTTGCGGAGGGCTTCCAGACGCTGGCGGCATTCCTCGGGGGGAGAGCCCTGCGGCGGGCCGCCCGCCGGGGTTTCGGCTTGAGCGGTGGCAGAGGGCGGACGCATCAGATGCCTTCCTTCAGCCGTTCGCGAGCCAGTGGTCCAGTTCGGCGCGCACGCTCTGCCAAGTTGAGCCGACCGTGCGCACTTCCAAGAAGCGGCGATAGAGCGCGACCCACAGCCGCCGGAACTCGTGCAGCTGCCGGGCGCGGTCCTGGAAGCGGCTGAGGGGATCCCGCAACTCTGGATCGTCGGCCGGTTGGAAGGAACGAAAGCCGAAGGAACGACCGTCCACTACACAGCTCCATTCGCGCGCACCGGAGGCCAGTCGCAGTGTTGCGCGGCGCAACAGCTTGCCGGCCCGCAGCGCGGCGCGCGCCTCCACGCCGGCGATCGGTTGACCCCGCCGCACCACCGTCTCCAGCGCTCCCTCGCCCTCCTCGGTGCCGAGCACCAGCGGTCCCTCCAGCACGTATGCCGCCCGCCCCTGGCCCGGTACGTCGATTTCCGATTCGCCCTGCTCCATCGCAAACCACAGCCAGGTCAGAAATTCGCAGCCGGGGTCCGAGTCCCCGATGTGGCGTTCTGCGAACGGCGGCCACTCGCGGGGGTGAGGCGAGCGCAGCTCCCTCGCCAGCTCCATCGGATCGAGGGGGTCCAGCCGCCGTCCGAACGAGCGCTGCCACCAGACCGTCACCCGGTCGGCCAGCGTGTCGGACAACGCGGACGCATATGCGATTCCCTCCGCCGGATCCGCAAGGACCTGCACCACGCTCAGCGACGGTAGCGACTCGCGGCAGAGGCGGTCGGTCACCTCCTTGCGGATCTTCGCTCGGGTGCGGCGGTCGAGAAACGGGCGGTTCAGCGCGGCTTGCAGCGCGGCTTCTTCTGCCCGGATCGTCGCGGCCAGATAGCTGCCGGGCGGACGCCGGAGCGCGCGCACAAACAGCATTCGAATCCAGCCTCCATGGGTGAGGTGCTCCGGCACCACCGGCAGATCGAGCGGGTGACGCCCGCCGGTCCAGCCCTGCGCCGGCTCGGCGCCGACCGTGGTCGGGGGGGGGCACGCGTGGCGGCGCACACAGTCGGCCCAGTCGGCGGGCAACTCGCCGCGCCAGCGGAAAATCCGGAAACTGATGCGTCCCTGTTCGAAACTCATGATTGGCTTTGCGTCAGGGCGCGCACTATACCGGCCGCTGGCCGCAGATGCCAGCGGTGTCCGCCGCCACCGGTTGACGAGCGGGCCGGGGCGGGTAAACTGAAGCGGCCTATGAGCGCACATCCTCCATCGCGGCCAAAGGTGCGGCTGATCAGCGAGCGGTGGCCTCTGGCGGCGCTGGAACCGGCCGAGTGGATGCAGATTGCAGTCGCCGCGGCGATCGCGGCAGGGCTCTTCGCGCTGTTCCACTTCCTGGGCAACACGGTCGCCGATGCGGGCGGACGGTCCGCATTTTTGTGGATGTTTGCTCGCTGGCAGGACAAGATCTCGTTTGGCGGTGCCGATTATAGCCATGGCTACGTGATTCCGTTCGTTAGTCTGTGGGCGCTCTGGTACAAGCGTCACGACTTGATGGCGGCGCGGCGTGCGGTGGCCCGGGGCGGGCTGGCCCTGATTGCGTTGGGGCTGGCGATGCACTGGGTTGGCGCCAAGATGCAGCAGACCCGAGTGTCGCTGATGGCGCTGATCCTGCTGCTGTGGGCGTTGCCGTACTACTTCTACGGATGGGACTTTGCGCGGCACCTGCTCTTTCCCGTAGGTTACCTGATCTTTTGTATTCCGATGAACTTCCTCGACGTGATTGCGTTCCCGCTGCGGATGTTTGCGACGACCGCCTCGGTGGCGATTCTGCGGGGGCTGGGCGTGGACGTGACGCAGACGGGTTCGGCGATCCGCGCGCTGACGCCGCTGGGGACGGAGCGGTGGGGGGTCGACATTGCGAACCCCTGCAGCGGGTTGCGGTCGCTGCTGGCGATGACCGCATTGACCGCGGCGTATGCATTCGCGACGCAGCGAACGCTGTGGAAAAAGCTGGTGCTGTTCTCCGCGAGCATTCCGCTGGCGATCGCGGGCAACATCGTGCGGATCGTGGTGATCGGACTGATCGCGGAATCGTTCGGGGAAAAGGTCGCGGTCGGCCTGATCCACGAGTATTCGGGCTACGTCGTGTTCATCGTGGCGATCGCGTTGATGGTGACCTTCGGTTCGGCGTTGAACTCTGATCCGGCGGCGTGGTGGAGGGGGCTTCGAGAGCGCTGGTTCGGCACCGCGACGGCGCCCACGGCTTCGTGAAACGGCAGCTGCTCACGGTGATGCCGGTGCTGGCGCTGATGGCAGCGGCGGCATGGGCGCTGTCCGCATTTGTGGACGTCTCGCTGGTGGATCAGCCGGGCGTGCGAATGGAGCTGCCCGCGGAGCTGGCGGGCTGGACCGCGCACGAGCTTCGGTTCTGCCACAACCCCGAGTGCAAACGCGAGTTCCGGCTGGATGAGCTCGGCGGGCGTGACGCGCCGTGCCCGGTCTGTGGTTCGCGGCTGCACACGATGACGCTGGAAGAGTACGAGCAGCTTCCGAAAGACACGGAGTTCCGCAAGGCGATTTATCAAAACAGCGCGGGCGAGGCGGTGCAGGTCTCGATCGTGCTGACCGGGCGCGAGCGCGAGAGCATTCACCGACCCGAACGCTGCCTCGTGGGGCAAGGGTTTCACATTATGGGGGGCGGCGCGGAGCGCTTTCAGCTCGCCGACGGCCGCCCGCTCGACGTGATGGTCTTTCTCACTCGCCGCGAGGCGGTCGGCGGTGCGGGAGAGCAGACCGGCTACTACGCCTACTGGTTCGTCGGCCAGGGGCGCGAGACGCCGTGGCACCTGCTGCGGATGTTCTGGCTGGCGTGGGACAGGGTCGTGCACGGCGTCGCCCACCGTTGGGCATACATCTCGGTGGCCGGTTGGCGGAACCCGGAACGGGAGGATTATCGGCGGCAGCTCGCGGCACTGATCCCAGAGCTGCATCGCGCGCTGGTGCTGCCCGCGCCCAGCTCCACCGCGACCCGGAACCCAACATCCGGGCCGGAATAGTCTGATCGGAAGACCGGCCGTCGGAACACCGCACAAGCTCGGGGGGACCGTTCGGACCAGGCGCCGCCCAGCGCGAGCCGGCCAGCGGGGAGGCGGTCCGCACACCACTCGAAGACGTTGCCCGCCATGTCGTAGAGGCCGAAGGGGTTTGGGGGATAGCGGCCGACCGGCCGGGTGCCGGCCAGATTCCACGCCATGCGCCCTCTGGGGGGCCCCCAGCCCCATGGCCATGCCGCTCCGTGAATACCGCCGCGGGCAGCCGCCTCCCACTCGTCGGCGGTTGGCAGGCGGCAGAGCCGCCCGATCTCACGCGAGAGCCAGCGGCAATATGCTTCCGCTTCGGCCGCTGTGACGGACGCAATCGGGTGGCGTGCACGACCTGCGGCCGGACGCCATCGACCGCGTTCGCACAACAGATCTGGATGCGGCATCTGTTGGGGGCGCGTGCCGGTGGCGTTGAGAAACCTCGCAAATTCTTCCACCGTCACCTCGAACGCGCCAAGATGAAACTCGGACAGCACGACGATGTGCGGCGGATTTTCCGGCCCGGCTTCCCGGCTTCCGAGGCGATACTCTCCGGCCGGGATTTTCACCAGCACCGGCGGCTTCGCCGGTCCGCACCCCGCCACGGCGGCCGCCACAATCTTCAGCGCGGCGGAGCACCACTTCGTCATACGCCCGGCCAGAGCTCGGCGGGTCGATCGGGGTAGGTGGGTCGCAGCCGGATGTGATGATAGCCGGCTCGCCGCAGTTCTTCCTCGATGGTCTGAAGAGCGAAGTCCGGCTGGTTGCACTCCTGGGAGAGGTGGGCGAGAAACACGTCGGTCAGCGTTGGGCCTGCGGCCTCCAGCAGCAGCGCCGCCGCCGCTCGGTTGGAGAGGTGCCCTTGCCGGCTCAGGATCCGCTGCTTGAGCGGCCAGGGGCGGCGCGAGTCGCGCAACATCCGCTCGTCGTGGTTCGCTTCCAGCACCAGCGCCCGACAGGCCTGCAGCCGCGTACTGACCAGGGTGGTGCCGGTACCCAGATCGGTCGCGATGCCGATGGTGGTGCCGTCATGGGAAATCAAGAAACCCACCGGGTCATACGCGTCGTGCGGCACCGCAAATGGCGTGATCGTCAGGTCCCCCACCTGAAAGGCGTGGCCGGTCTGAAACAGCGTCCATCGCACCTCGGCGAACTCAGGGGCCTGAAGTGCCCCCTCGCGCGTGCCTTCGTTTGCGAACACCTCCACACCGTGGCGGCGCTGCAGCCGCGGTATCCCCGCGATGTGGTCGCTATGCTCGTGGCTGACCACCACCGCTCGCAACGATGCGGCGCTCTGGCCGATCGCGGCGAGTCGTTCCTCGATCGTGCGGAGGCTGAAGCCCGCGTCCACCAGAATCGCGGTCGTCTCCGACGCCACCCATGTGGCGTTTCCCGCGCTGCTGCTCCCCAGAACACAAAATCGCAACGCCATCGCCCCAGTATACTTCGCCGCCAGCGATGCCGCCATGACTTGTTTTCGACCACCCGTCCGGACCGCAGGGTCATTGTTCTAGCCGGGCAAGCGCGCCCGGCGGACGCGCACCCGGGGGCTGCGGCGCGGGTGAGCGGTACCGGGCGGGCGGCTGCGGCACTTCGAAAAAAAGCAGCGCAGACCCGGCGAGCGTCGGCGACGGTGCGCACCATCGAAGGGTGCTGCGCCTCAACGCGCGTCCACCCGCCTCCGCGGGGCGGGGGGCTATCCGCTCAGATGGCGGCCGCCGGATCCACGTCCGCCGGTCCGGCCAGTTCCGCCCGCAGGCTCTCGTAGGCGAGGCGGTGTCGCTCGATCGCGGCGTCATCGAACGTCTCGCGGGCGCTCTGTTGCAGCGCCCGGTAGGGAATGTGCAGCAGCCGCAGCATCTGCCAGAGACCGGCCAGCACGTCCGCGGAGAGCCGGCGGTAGTTCACCGCGGCCAGCTCGACCTCCTCGCGTGCGACCTTCAGGTATTCGCGCAGAAAGGTCTGCTCGCGAGACTCGAACTGCGCGGTGCTTTTCAGAAACGCGGCGGCGGACCGGACATTCTCGAGAATCAACTGCAGAAAGTGCACGAAGTCCCGTTCCATTGCGGGCGCGTCGCCGGCTCGGTTCGCGAGCGCGCTCTCGCGCAGTGCGCGTTCGAGCAGCGCGATGATTCGCTCCACATGCACAATGCGCGCGCCGAGATCGAGCGAATCGGTCGGCGCCGACAGCAGCGCGACCGCGCGCTCGACCAGCGCATCGCGCCGGCCGATGTGCACGGGCCGGTTCATCCGAACCGGATCCAACCCGTTCGCGCACGTGTTCATGCCCCCATCATGCGCCGGCCGCCGCGCAACTCAAGCCGCGAGGTGTGGTTGCGGGGCGGACGCGGCGCGTGGATACTCGGGCGCCAATGTTCGAGGCGCTGACCAGTTCGCTACAGACCGTGTTTCGGCGATTGCGCGGCCAGGGTACGCTGACCGAGGCGAACATCGAGGAGGCGTTG
Organism: Kiritimatiellia bacterium; assembly: GCA_026417735.1. Lineage (NCBI taxonomy): Bacteria > Pseudomonadati > Kiritimatiellota > Kiritimatiellia > Kiritimatiellia bacterium. Next base: position 339,211 of record JAOACR010000009.1, on the reverse strand, counting down.
CGCGAGGTCCGCACCGCGCTGCTTGAGGCGGACGTGAACTACCAGGTCGCGCAGCAGTTCATCGACGGGGTGCGGAAGCGATGCGTCGGCGAGGAGGTGCTACGCGGAATCACGCCGGGACAACAGGTGATCCGCCGGATTCACGAGCAGCTGGTCGAGTTGCTCGGTCGCGCCCGCCGGGACGTGCGCTGGGGCGGTCGGCCGATGAACGTGATGCTCGTCGGTTTGAACGGCTCGGGAAAGACGACGACCGCTGCGAAGCTGGCGAAGCGCTGGAGCGCGGAGCGGCGAAAAGTGCTGCTGGTCGCCTGCGATCTGAAACGGCCGGCGGCGGTGGAGCAGCTGCGCATTCTCGGCAGTCGGGTCGGCGTGGACGTGGCCGGCCCGGAGCCGGGTGACACGCCGTCGACGCTCGCACAACGGGCGGCCCGGAAAGCCCAGCGCGAACTGTACGATGTGGCGATCTACGACACCGCCGGCCGGCTCGACGTGGACGACGAGCTGCTGGCGGAGCTGCGCGAGCTCCGCGGGCTGATCCGCCCCCACAACGTCATCCTCGTGCTGGACGCGGCGGTGGGCCAGTCGGCGGTGCGGGTGGCGCAGCGGTTTCATGAGACGGTGGGCCTGACCGGGTTCATTCTGACGAAACTTGACGGCGACGCTCGCGGGGGCGCGGCGCTATCGGTGCACGCGGTGACCGGCTGTCCGATTCTGATGATCGGGACCGGCGAAAAACTGGACGATCTGGAGCCGTTTCATCCCGACCGCATGGCGTCGCGCATCCTCGGCATGGGCGATGTGGTCACGCTGGTGGAGAAGGCGCGCCAGGCGGTGGACGAGGAGGCGGTGAAGAAGCTGGAGGAAAAGCTGCGCGGGGACGGTCGGCTGAACCTCGAGGACCTGCTCGAACAGTTGCGGCAGATGAAGCGGCTCGGCCCGTTGCACCAGCTGCTCGATTTGATGCCGGGTGCCGCGCAGCTGCCGCCACATCTGCGGGAGCAGGCGTTGCAGCAGTCGCCGCAGCAGCTGAAGCGGACTGAGGCAATCATCCTGAGCATGACGCCGCGCGAGCGCCGGAATCCCGAGATCATTGACGGCCGTCGGCGCCGTCGCATCGCAGCGGGCAGCGGAACGAGCGTCACCGAGGTGAACGATCTGCTGCAGCGCTTCAAAATGATGCGGGAGATGATGAAGCGCGTCCGGGGTGGCCGCCTGCCGTTTCCGCCCCGCTAGCGCGGCGGCCGCCGCACCGCTCGCAGTAGGAGGTCAGAGGGAAGCCAGCGGGCGTGTCGAGACCTCCCGTCGGGTGAGCTGGCACCCGAGGAACCAGAGCGTGCCGGCGACGCCGAACGCAAAGGCGACCCGCAGGTTGAGTCGGGGCGACGAGCGCCAGAGCAGCGCGCCGCCGAACGCGGCGGCCGAGACCACCACGTCGCGCACCAAGTAGTACAGCCCGAACATCGCTGCCGCCCGCTCGCGCGGAGCGAGGTCCAGAATGAGCGCCTTGCGGGAAGGTTCTCCGAACTCCTTCAATCCGCGCAGCACGAACGCCGCCGCGAGCGCGGCGGGCGACTGCGCATGCAGCAGCGCGAGCGGGAACAAAGTGAAAAACCCGAAGGTGACCACGACGAACGGCCATTTACCGAAGCGATCGGCCAGCAGCGCGACTGGCAGGTACACCACCAGCGCCGTGAGATGTTCCAGCGCCGAAAGGGTGCCGAACCCGAGTTCGGAGACCGGTTGGGCCACGGTCCTTGTCGCCCAGACCACCACGAAGGCGTCTGGGATGCGTTCGCAGAACCGGATCAGCACGTCGGCGGCCAACAGGTGCCGCAGCGGCCGCGGCATCTCGCGCCACAGGCGCAGTGGGTTCGGCTCCGCGCGGCGGTCTCGAAGCTCGCGAGCGGGAAGCCAGCGCTGCTGCGCGATCGCGGCGAGGCACGCCAGCACCATCGCCGCCCCGAAGGCGATGCGCACGCCGCGCTCGACGCCCCAGGCCGCGATGCATGCGCCCCCGGCGACCGGCCCGAGCATTTTGGGTACCCGGCGGGTGAGCGCCAGCAGCGAGGCGCCGAGGGTGCGCCGGTTTACCGGCATCAACCGGCCGAGGAGTTCCATCGTTGCGGGCAGCGAAATGGCGGACCAGGAGATGAACAGCGCCGCGCCGGCCAGCACCGCCCACCACCGGCGGATGCCGATGACCATCGCGTAGCCGGCCACCGACAGCGCATTGAACAGCAGCAGTGCGCGGCGCGCGCCCAACCGGTCGGTCAGATAGCCACCGGGGAAGGAGTACAGAGCCGAGAGCAGGTCATCCATCGCGGCGAGCGCGCCGATCGCCATCGCCGCACTCGCCGCCGGTACCAGCTCGTGCAGGTAAAGCGGCAGGAAGCGCTCGCCCATGTGCTCGCCCGTGCCGACCAGCACCACCATCGCCAGTAGCCCGGCGAGACCTGCGCGGGCGGAGTCGCCCGAGGGGCGGCCATCCGTTGCGGTGTTCATCGGCAGGCTGAGTCTGTCACGGTGGGAGAGCAGCGACAAGAACCCGCGGCGATCGGCATGGCCGCGTCAGCCTTGCTCTGAGGAGAGGCGGGGGGTACACCTTGCGGCCGATCCGATGAGCGCGTGGCTGGCCAGGCTCGGCGAGGGGGTGCTGCGACGGCTGCGGCGCCACGTGCGCGTTGCCGCCACCGTGGCGGCGGTGGTCGTGCACGCGCTGCGCCCGAGCACGTGGCGGCGGCCGGTGCGCGCGGTGCTCGCCCGGCAGGTTCTGTTCACCGGCGTGGAAGCGCTGCCGTTCGCAGCGATGGTGGCGGTGGTGATCGGGCTGGCCGTGGTGCTGCAAACCCAGGTGCAGCTCTCCCGATTCGGGCAGACCGCACTGATCGGGCCGATCCTCGCCGCGGTCGTGGTCCGCGAGGCGGGGCCGCTGCTGGTCAATTTCGTCGTGATCATGCGCAGCGGTACCGCGATCGCATCCGAGCTGTCCACCATGAAGCTCACCGGCCAGCTGCGCGTGCTCGACTCGCAGGGGGTGGACCCGTTTCCCTACCTCGCCGTGCCGCGGGCGATCGGTGTCGCGACCGCGGTCAGCGCGCTGGCGATCGTGTTCGTCGGTATCTCGCTGGCCAGCGGTTACCTCGTCGGCCTGCTGATCGGCGCGCCGATGGAACCCTGGGACCGGTTCGTGGACGGCATCGCCGCGGCCGTGCTGCCCTCGGATGTGGCGAACGTGCTCGCGAAGACGTGGATTCCCGGCCTGTTGACCGGCGTGATCTGTACGCTCGAAGGGCTCGACGTGCAGACCGCATGGACAGAGATTCCGCAGGCGGCGACGCGCGGGGTGGTGCGGTCGGTCGCCGCGCTGTTTCTGGTGGTGGTGATCGTTTCGCTGGTGACGTACTTGTGAACGGTGATGCGGCAATCCTCACGCTCGATCAGGTGGCGGTGCCCGGCGCGGCGGCGCGCGCGGTCTCGTTGCAGCTGCTGCCCGGAGAGTGGGCGCGGTTGATCTTCCCAAATCCCGACGACGTTCCGACCTGGGGGGATGTGATGCTTGGGCTCGTCGAGCCGGCGACCGGCCGTGTGGAGTTCCGCGGTCGTGCGTGGGGGGAGATCGGCCCGGAGGAGCAGGCCGCGATGAGGGCGGAGGTCGGCCGAGTGTTTGCGGGCACCGCCTGGGTGGCGAATCTGGACGTGGACGAGAACGTGCTACTGGCGGCGCTCTACCACGGCCGTCGGCCGGCCTCCGAATGGCGCGGTGAGGCTGCCGCGCTCGCTCGTCGGTTCGGCTTGGCCGGGCTGCCGGCGGGCCGGCCAGCCGTGGTCGGCGCCGATGAGCTCCAGCGGGCGCAGTGGGTCCGCGCGCTGCTGCAGCGACCCCGGCTGCTGGTGCTGGAGCGGCCGCTGCGCGCCGCGGTCGCGGCGGCCGGCGAGTTCGGCGAGGCGATCGCCCAAGCGCTGCGCGGCGGCGCCGCCATGGTCTGGCTCGAGGCCGAGGGCGACCGGCCGCCGCCGTCCGCATTGCCGGCGGCGTCGTTCGAGGTGAAACTCTAGTCGAGGACGCAACGCATGCCCCCCGTGCCGTTCAAGTTTCGATATGTGCACGAGATCGTCGGCGTGTTCGTGCTCGTTGCGCTCGCGTTGCTGTTGGCCGGCCTCGTGCTGATGGGGCGGGCACAGCGATGGTTCGAGCGTGAGGTCGAGCTGCGCACCGTTTTTCCGGCGGAGGGGACCTTTGGTGTGCAGCGGGGTACCCGCGTCGAGATTCTCGGGGCGACCGCCGGTCGCGTCGAAGAGGTTCGCGTGCGGGACGACGCGACCATTGAGGGCCGTCTTCGCTTGCGGTCGGACTTTGCGCGCTTCCTGCGCTCCGATTCCCAGGCGGTCGTGAAAAAGGAGTTCGGCGTCGCCGGCGCCGCGTACATTGTGATCGAGCTGGGCGCCGGCGCTCCGCTGGTGGCGCCGGATGGCGCAACGATTCCGATCCGCAAGGACACCGAACTATTGGAGATCGTGCAGCTGGTCGTCGAACAGATTCAAGAGGCGGTGCTGCCGGTGTTGAAGGAAGTGCAGGCGACGCTCGCCGAGTACCGAGGGCTGGCGGCGGACCTGCGCAGTCCGGAGCATGCGTTGCAGAAAATCTTGGTCGATCTTCAGCGGATCACGGATGGCCTGCAGGCGGGTCAGGGGACGATCGGCCGGCTGCTGACTGATCCGGCGATGGCGCTGGAGGCCGAACGGGCAATGGCGGAAACCCGCGCCTTGCTCGCGGAGGTGCGCGCCGCGGTCGCGGAGGTCCAGCGGATCCTTGAACATCTGCGCGGCGCGTCCGAGCACTTGCCGCAGTTGATGGGCACGGTGGAAGGGGAGCTGCGCAACGTGCCCGGTCTGGTGCTGCAGGTGCGGGCGACGTTGCAGGAGACGGAGCGTCTGCTGGCGGGTCTTCAGCGTCATTGGCTGTTGCGCGCCGCGATGACGCCCGATCTTTCGATCGCGCCGCTGCCCGCCGCGGCGGCGGGCACGCCCGCAGCGGAGGCGCGATGAACGGGTGGGCGACCGTGGTTCGCGGTGGTGACCGAGCCGTGGCGGTCGGTGCGGCGGCCGTGATGCTGGCGATGTGTTTGGGTTGCCGTTCGCCGCAACCCCTGCCGCCGGCGGTGCCCGATCCGGAGGTGCGCCGGCTGGCTGGCGCCGCCCGGCGGGTGTGGGAGCTGGGCGATGCGGAGGCCGCCGCGCGGCTGTATCGCGAGGCGCTCGCGCGAGCACGTGCTCTGGATGAGCCGGCTGCGATCGCGGGGACGGCGGGGAGCCTGGCGGTGTGCCTATACGAGTTGGGGAACGCTGCGGCGGCGGCGCCGTTGGTGCGCGAGGCGATCGTGGCAGCGGGCCGGGCCGGTCGCGTGGAGCCAGATCTCATGGTGCTGGACGGTCGGGTCCGGCTCGGCGTGGGTGATCTCGATGGTGCGGCAAGGGCGGCCGAGGCGGCGCTGCGCGCGGCGCAGCCCGGCACGGAGGGCCGCACAGCGGCCCGGTTGCTGGCTGCACAGATTGCGATCGCGCAGTCGAACATCGCCGTGGCGGCAGAGTCGCTGGCGGCGGCGCGCCGCGAGCTTCCCCAGAGCGCATCCGCGCCGCTTCGGGCATGGGCCGAGGAGGTCGCCGCGGCGGAGCGGGAACTGGCCGGAGATCCGGCCGGCGGCGGTCGGGCGTGGCTGGAAGCGGCGCACTGGCGGGGTCGTGCGTCGCAGCCGGCGCGGGTCGCCCGGGCACTGGTCGCCGCGATGCGTGCGTTCGAGCGGGCTGGCGAGCCACTGGCGGCGGCCGACGCGGCACTTCGGGCCGCGCGCGCGCTGGCGGCGACACGGCCCGCGGAGGCGCGCGCGCTGCTCGAACGGGCCGGCGATCTGATCGCCGACCGTGACGCGGACGGCCTGCGCGAGCAACTGCGGGCGCTGCAGCGGGAGCTCGCCGGTCCGACCCACGGTCCATGAGACCGGCGGTGTCCGCCGCACGCGTGCTGGGTCGCCTGATCGTTTCGTTGTTTCGAATTGCGGTCGGCGTGGTGCTGGGGCTGGCGGCGGTGCTGGCGGGGATGGGCGTGACCGGCGGCGTTGAACGGCGCTTTTTTTACCCGGACCGTCGAAACTACGGCAGCCCCGCGACGCTCGGGCTTCCGTATCGGGATATCGAGTTTCGCAGCGCCGATGGCACGCGACTGCACGGTTGGTTCGTTCCTGCGCGGGGTGCGCGGCGCGGCACCGTGCTGCACGCGCACGGCAATGCGCAGAACCTGACCGCGCACTTCGCGTTCGTGGACTGGCTACCCGCCCGCGGCTACGACGTATTCGCGTTTGACTATCGCGGCTACGGTCGCTCGGAGGGGCGTCCAACGTTGAGGGGTGCGCTCGAGGACACCCGCGCCGCGCTCGCGACGGTGCGGGCGCTGCCCGAAGCGGATGCGAACCGCCTGTTTGTGCTCGGCCAGAGTTTGGGCGGCGCGCTCGCGCTGGCGGCGCTCGGCCGTGAGCCGACGCCCCCGGTGCGCGCGGTCGTTGTCGACTCCGCGTTCAGCTCGCCGCGCGCGATCGTACGGGATGTGATCGGCGGTCTGCCGGGTCTCCAGTTCTTTGCCGGGCCGCTCTCCCGGTGGCTGGTGTCCGACGAGGTCAGCGCAGAGGCGGTGGTGGGCCGGCTGTCGCCGGTGCCGCTGCTGTTCATCCACGGTGAGGCCGACCGCGTGATCCCGGTCGGTCATTCCGACCGGCTCTTTGCCGCCGCGCGCGAGCCCAAGATGTACTGGCGGATTCCGGGCCTGGACCATACGGAAGCGCTGACGCTGCGGGAGTGGCAGGACCGGCTCGTCGCGTTTTTCGAATCGGCCGCGGCCGACTGAAGTCCCTCGGCGCTGACGACGCTCCGCGGCAGGGGCTTCGCGGGTTCGTCCGCACCGCGTTGGAACGCGCGCGCTCGCGGCCGGCCCGGCGGGGGGTTCGTCGCCGACCGTGTGCGGCGAGGCTGATCCCGCTCCAGCGAAGGCAGCCGAGTTGGGCAGATTCCCGAGACGGCGAACCGAGGCTTGCCTTTATTTTGCATGTTTGTGCAAAATTGCATAAGATAACCACATGACCGTGGCGCAGCGTGAGGAGGCCGCGGAGCTCGTGGCGCTGGCGAGGGCGATGAAGGCGCTCGCGCATCCGGCGCGGTTGCGGATTGTGCTGGGCCTGCGGCGCGCGGAGCGGTGCGGCTGTGAGTTTGTGCGGGAGCTGGGGTTGGACCCGTCGGTGGTGTCGCGGCATCTGGCGCAGCTGCGCGACGCAGGGCTGGTCGCGGAGCGTCGCGACGGTGCGCGGGTGATGTACCGGCTGGCGTGGCCCTGCGTACTGGAGGCGATTCGCTGCATGCGGCAGCTGATTGGTCGGCGCGCGTCGGTGGGGAGAAGGCGTTCCAGATGAGCCGAACGGAACTGCGGCGACTGCTCGCGATCGGCGGGGTGTTCGCGTTGCTGTACTGGTTGCCGGTGGATTCGCCGCGGCTGCAGAGCGCGCTGGTGGAGTCGCTGCGGCTGGCGCGCTGGTATGCGCGAGAGCACGTGCTGCTGTGCCTGGTGCCCGCGCTCTTCATCGCGGGCGGGATCGCGGTGTTCGTGAGCCAGGCGGCGGTGCTGAGGTATTTCGGGCCGACCGCGAACCGATGGCTCGCCTACACGGTCGCCTCGGTCTCCGGCACGGTGCTGGCGGTGTGCTCGTGCACGGTGCTGCCGCTGTTTGGCGGAATCTACCTGCGCGGCGCGGGGCTGGGGCCGGCGATCGTCTTCCTTTACTCCGGCCCGGCGATCAACGTGCTGGCGATCGTGCTGACCGCGCGGGTCTTGGGCGCTCCGCTGGGCGTCGCGCGCGGGATTGGGGCGGTGCTGTTCAGCGTGGTGATCGGCCTGCTGATGCAGCTCATGTTTCGTCGGGAGGAGGAGCGCAGAGGCGCGGTCGCAGCGTCGGGGCCCCCGGGGGAGGGTAGCGGACCCGGGCGACCGCTGTGGGCGGTGGCGGTACATTTTGCGGCGATGGTGGGCGTGTTGGTGTTCGCGAACTGGGCGAGGCCCCCGGCGGCGGCCGGGCTCTGGTGGGCGGTCTATCGTACGAAGTGGGGGTTGAGCGCGGTCTGCGCGGGGCTGCTGGCAGTGAGCCTCTGGCGCTTTTTCGGTGTGCGCCCGTGGAAGCTGTTGCTGGCCGCAACGCCATCGGCGGTGGCCGCCGCTGTGTGGCCACATCGGCCCGTCCTCGCGTTCACGTTCGGTGTGGCGGGGCTGACCGCGCTGCTGTTTGGTCCTCACGCGGAGCTGCGGGCGTGGCGCGACGAGACATGGGGGTTCGCCCGGCAGATCCTGCCGTTGCTGCTGGTCGGCGTTTTGGCGGCGGGCTTTTTCCTCGGTAGTCCCGAACACACCGATGCGGGCATTATCCCGAACCGATGGGTTCAAGCGCTGGTGGGCGATTCGCCCTGCGCGGCGCTGGCGCTGTTGGGTGGCGACGGCGCGGTCTGTCCCCGCTGGCTTGAGATCATCTGGCCCGTGTGGACGAACCTGTTCGCGTCGGTCGCTGGCGCGCTGATGTATTTTGCCACGCTCACCGAGGTGCCGATCCTGCGGGGGCTGATCGACAGCGGCATGGGGCAGGGGCCGGCGCTGGCACTGCTGCTGGCCGGCCCGGCGCTCTCGTTGCCGAACATGCTGGTCATCAACTCGATTCTGGGGCCGCGAAAGACGCTGACATACATCGGGCTGGTGGTGGCAATGGCATCGCTGAGCGGATTGCTCTTCGGTATGCTCATGGGATGAGTGGGAGGGACCGCGGGCAGCGGCCCGGCCGGGGTGCGGTCGGGGCGGTGGCCGCTGGCCGGACAGCACGGGCTGAAACCGTGGCGAATGATCGGCGGCGAGACAATGTGCGGGATGAACCCGGGGGGATAGAACGATGATCACGGTGCAAATTCTAGGTACGGGATGCGCGAAATGCCGCCAGTTGGCCGCGAACGCGGAAGCGGCGGTCACTGCGCTCGGCCTCGACGCGCGGATTGAGAAGATCGAGAGGCTGTCCGAGATCTTGAAGTTTGGCGTGATGATGACGCCCGCGCTCGCGATCAACGGAACGGTGAAGAGCGCCGGTCGGGTACTGTCGCCGGAGGAGATCGGTGCGCACCTGCGCGCGGTCGCCGGCGTGCCGCCGGCTGGGCGCTCGAACGGAGCGGCGGGTGCATGAATCGCGCGCGGGTGCTCGTCGCGGTGGCCGGCGCGGTGGCCGTCGCAGTGCTGGCGCGTCAAGTCCGGCTGAGCCGGCCATCGGTACGGCTCGGAGAGATCGGCTTCGTTGCCGCAGGTCCCGCCGTCCCGCCCGGCGAGCTGCCGCCGCCGGCGGGGTGTCCTCGCCTGCTCGACTTCGGTGCAGGTCACTGCGTGCCCTGCAAGATGATGATTGCGGTTCTGGACGAATTGCAGCGTGAGCTCCGCGGAAAGCTGGTGGTGGAGGCCCACGACGTGATCACGGACAAGGCGACCGCGCAGCGGTATGATGTCCGGATCATTCCGACGCAAATCTTTTTGGCGCCCGACGGTCGGGAGCTGTTCCGACACGAGGGGTATATGGCGAAAGAGGAGATCCTGCAGAAGTGGGCGGAGCTTGGGTACCGCTGGTAGGCCGTCCGCGCGATCTCGATGGGAGTGAGCGGTGCTCGAGCGGCTGTTCACCTCGTTGAGCGGGGCGGTCCGCGGCTCGCCCGTGCCGGCGCTGATGGCCGCGGGGGTCTGGGGGGTGCTGAGTGTACTGCTCAGCCCCTGTCATCTGGCGAGCATTCCGCTGGTGGTGGGTTATCTTGGCCGGCAGGGGGCGGTGGGCACGCGCCGAGCGTTTGCGATTTCCCTCTCGTTCGCGCTTGGCATTCTGGTGACCATTGTGCTGGTGGGCGTGGTGACCGCGGCGGCGGGGCGCATGCTGGGCGATCTCGGTGGCTGGGGAAACTGGCTGGTGGCAGCGATTTTCCTCGTGATCGGCCTGGCGTTGCTGGACGTGATCCCGTTGCCTGCGCCGGCGATGTCAGCGGGGAAGGGGCGGAGGGGGCTGGGCGGCGCGCTGCTCTTGGGGCTGGCGTTCGGGGTCGCGCTGGGGCCCTGTACGTTTGCGTTCCTCGCGCCGATGCTCGCGGTCGCGCTGCAGACTGCCCGCTTGCGTCCGGCGTACGGCGCGCTGCTGCTGCTGGCCTACGGGATCGGCCACTGCGCGGTGATTGCGGCGGCGGGAATCGGCTTCGGGTGGGTCGAGCGTGTTCTGGCGTGGAATCGGGACTCGAGCGCGTCGCAAGTCGTGCGGCGGGTGTGCGGAGCGCTGGTGATTCTGGCCGCGCTGTGGTTGATCTACACCGCGCCGTGATGCGGCACGAGGGCGGGAGGGTTTTCCCCGGCCCGCCTGGGGCGGCGGCAGCCAGTTGCGTGCCGGCACATCCAGGCCCACGCCAAGCATCCAGTTGTAGGTGGCGCGCCGTAGCCCCTCGCCGATCGCGTTCCAGTCCGGCGCGCCGGGCTCTTCGAACGGGACCTCGTTCCGCGCGAAGCCGCCGAACCGCTCGCGACAGCGCAGCCCCAGCTCGCGCGCGCGGCGATAGAGCGGGCTGTGGCAAGTCAACGCGAACCGGTGCCAGTAGGCCGACTGGATCCGGCCGGTCCGAAACAGCATGCGGACAAACTCGAGCGCTTCGACCGCCTCGGAGTACTGCTGGCCCGGATAGCCGTACATCAGGTACAGGTGAACTTGAATGCCGGCGCTCGCGAGCGCCTCACATGCCGCGGCGGCCTCCGCGCAGGTGATTCCTTTGCGCATCTCGCTCAGCAACCGGTCATGTGCGCACTCCAAACCGGCGGTGACTGCGATGCAGCCGCCCCGGGCCATCTCGCGGGCGGTCTGCGCGTCGAAGTGCGCTTCCAGCCGGACGTTCGCCCACCAGCGGTAGGGCGCGCCACGCGCTGCGAGGCGGTCGGCCAACGCGCGCAGCAGCGCCGGTGGCGCGGCCTCATCGGTGAAGTGGAAATCGTGCCGCCCGGTCTGAGCGGCAACGTCGTCCATCCAGCGCTCGACGGTGGCAGCGTCGGCCGGGTCGAACCGCGCGATGTAGTCGAGCGAGGTGTCGCAGAAGGCGCAGCGGCGCCAGTAGCAGCCGTGCGCGAGCGTCAGTTTGTTCCAGAAGCGATCGGTCCACAGCCGCAGCATTGGATTGGGAGTTTCGGCGACCGAGAAGTACAGATGCAGAGGCAGGCCGCGATAGTCCGGCGCAGGTCGGTCGCGATGCGGGAGCACCTCGCCCTGGCCGCCATTGGCCAGTGTGACGGCTGGCGGGCGGTCGCGGGTGGCCACACGCGGGGGTGGGGACCCCCGCCGACCGGCGGCGAGCCATTCGGCCAAGCGCAGCAATGGAATTTCACCGTCGTCGTAGACGAGCGCGTCCACGTGCTCAAACAATCGCATATCGCGTAGATCGCGAAGCTCGGTGTTCACGTACCCGCCGCCGAGCACCACCCAGGTCGCCGGTGAGACCTGCCGCGCAACGCGCGCGATGCGAAGCGCCCCGTACAACGTCCCCGGGAACGGCACTGTGAGGCCGAGCAGCAAGGGACGGTGGCGCTCGAGTCGCTCAGTGGCGAGTTCCTCTAGCATTTGCTCGATCGGGCCGGGCGGTTTGGCGAGCGCGCGGCACAGGGGGGTGAAGGAGCCGGCCGTCGCCGCCAGCCGCTCCGCGTAGCGCGAGTAGCCGAACTGGTGATCCGCGCCGGCCCGCAAGAAATCAAACAGATCGTCAAAGAAGAGACTGGCCAGCAGCTGTTCGTCCTGCTCCGCCCGCGTGGCCAGCGGCGAACCGGTGCGCCGCAGCTCCTCCAAAAACTGAAAACGGGGGCCGCGCGGCAGCGGCGGCGGATGGGGGCGGCCACCGGCCAGAAACTCGCGGGCGGGCTCAATCGCGGCGAGGTACTCGGACCGTCGTTCGAGCCAGCGGCGCACAGCGGGATGGTCCGGACGTCCGCGGGCGACCCGCTCGGCGACCACCGACAGTCCCTGCCGTGAGAAAAGGCGCACCAGAAGCTCAATCGAAAGGTCCGCCTGTTCCGCGTGCCATCCCGCGCGCCGCAGGAAAGCGCACAGCTGCGGCGTTGCCGGGTACGGCGCGTTCGGCGCGATCAGCGGCGGCGTGACGAGCAAAATGGTGGAGTGGGTCGCCACAAACACCATCCTAGGACGGTGAAGCGGTGAGGGGCAATGGGCGAGGTGGGCTGAGCGCGCCGAGGGGGGAAAGGGAGGGCCGGCTCGGTCCCACCATGCCTCACGCTGTTTCGGGGTGCCCCCTTAGGGGGCGGAGGAAGACACGGGGACGCGTGGCGCGGAGAGACGTTCGACGCGCCACCCTCGCTGCCCGAGCATTGCGGGCAACCCGTCGGGCCCCACAAAGTGCAGCGCACCCACTGCAATCAGAGGGCGCTCGCCACCTTCCGCCGCCCGTTCGATCGCGCGGATCATTTCGGGATGCCGCTCTGCGAACAGCCGGCGGAAGAGATAGCGGTCCGCCGCCCGGTTGCGCCGCGACAGCTCGTGGAAGAGCGTTTCCAGCGCGGCGAGATCGCCGGTGTTGCAGGCGGTCACAATCCGGCGGATTTCGCGCGCGGCCTCGCCGGACTCGATATCCTCGAGCGCCTCGATGAGCATCGCGATCTGGATGTCGGGCGGTGCGTCCGCAAAAATTCGAAGCTGACGTTCTACGCCTTCGAGCTCGATGATCGGCCGCCGTTCGTTGTACGCGCGACGGATCAGTCGCGCGTCAAGCCCCTGGTCGGGATGGAACCCCTCGCGAACCAGATGGGCGACCACGAGCGACTGAGCGACCAGCCACGGCCGCATGTGATGCGCGTCCGGAGGGAGTTCGCCGAGCGCATTTCGCAGGCGTTGCTGCAGCGCGGGGTTCCAGTGTTCGCCCCAGGTCGCAGTCGGGTCCTGGGTGAAGCCGTAGCGCCGAGTCAGAGCCCGGATCGCGGCCTCGTCGGAGATGTTCGCCTCCACCGCCAGTGCGGTCGTCGCGCGCCAGCACCACTCGACTTCGTCGGGCCATGGCGAGGCGGCCTCGCCGGCGTGCACCGTGCCGATGAGGTGCAGCACGGCGTCCCCTTTTCGCGCGATCCACGCCAGCGCCCGTGGAGGAGGTGGTTCCGTCGCTCCGACTGTGAGCGCACATAACCCCACGCTCGCAAGCAGCCGGAACGGAGAACGACGCGCCGGCCGGCTCACGCGATCCAGGGCCGGGTACGCCCGGAAAGCTGTGCGAGGACCTCGTTGGCGACGACGACGTCCTCCGTGATTTGAAAATCGAACATGCCGACCACGCAGAAATCCGCTCCGCTCTGGAACGCGTAACGGAAGCCGTCGCGCGGTCGGATCGCGCCGGCAGCCAACACTTTGTACGCGAGCCAGGGGCGCTTCACCGAAGCCATGAACTCGATGGTTTCCTCCGCGTCTTTGCACCAGTAGTTGTCCACCGCGTAATTGTCGATCACGTCCTTGGTCTGGTCCGGCCGTCGCGCGGAGAAATACTGATTGCCATGGAGAGTTTTCATATAGAAATCGGGCGCGATGCCGGCCGCCTCACAGACCTTTGCGGTCCGAATTTCGTGGCCGGCGACACCGGCCAGCACGCCGTGCGCCTGGACTTTCGCGACGAAGTCCCGGATCTGCGCGATGCCGGCCTCTCCCTCGCGGGACCACTTGTCGCCGAGGTTGCCCACCAGCAGCATTGCAATTGCCTCGGACTCGACCGCCTCTTCGATGCACCGATCCATGCCGTTCGGCTGGCCGTCGAGCTGGGCGATGTACTGGATGCGGCCGCCGTTGCGGCGATAGGTGCGGTAGAGTTCCAGAGCGCGGCGATCGGAGGGGTTCATGATCATCGTGTTGATCCCATGCCGTTCGCAGATCGCCCAGGTTTCCATCACCTTCTCATCGGTGAAGTACGCCTTCAGCAGTCGTGAGACGTAGATCAGGTCGCGGCTGTGCGCGTAGCCGCTGATCAGATTGCCGCCGCAGATGAGACGGCTCACGGTCGTAGAGCCGAGTTTCCCAACCGGACATTGCGGGAGGTTTCTGGTCGCGGGCGGCGTGGAAGGTGGCCGGGCCGCCAACAGGTGGCGCTCTTCGGCGCTGATGACCAGTGGCGTTGCGAACGCACTGGCGACGGAGGCTTTCAGGAATCCTCGACGGCTGGGGTGGTGCGTCATCGCGTCTGACTCCTTGGTGACGCTGATGAATCTGCCACAGATCCGCCTGCGATGCCAGTACCGTTGCCCTCCAGGTCTGCGCGATGGTTGCGGGCATCTCCCTTGACAATCTCGTGCGAGAGGGAACGGTCTTTGGTGAGCGAAAAGGAGAGGAACGATGAACCCGAGAAGGATGCGTGTAGGTGTGCTTGGCCTCGTCGTTGCGACGGCGGTCGCTGCGGGGCCCAGGGTCTACGACTTTCGTGACCCCAAGGGCGTGAACGGTCTCCACATTCTGCTCGATACCGCGGTGGAACCGATCGTGGGTCTTGCCGGCGGTGTGAGCGGGGAAATCGAGTTTGATCCAGGCGCGCCGGAGAAGACTGCGGGGTACATCGAAGTTGAAACCCGCTCGGTGCGGTTCGTCAATCCGACGATGACACGGGTGGCGATGGGAGCGGACTGGTTTGACGCGGACCGACACCCGGCGCTGCGTTTTGAGATCCGGAAGATCGCATCGGCGGTGTCGGAGGGGGAGAACCGTTGGCGGCTTCGGGCGGAGGGGATGTTCCGGTGCCGCGGGGTGGAGCGGCCGTTGACGATCGAGATTGTGGCCACTCATCTGCCCGGCCGTCTCGGCGAGCGGATGGAGGGAGCGACGGGTGATCTGCTCGTGCTGCGCACCGCGTTTTCGGTGCGACGGACCGAGTTTGGGATGACAAAGGATCCGGAGTTTCGTCAGGTCGCGGACGAGGTGCAGATCCGGGGTGCGATTGTGGGACAGTCGCCGAGGTGAGGCGGTGGGGTAGGCTCCGGCGTTGGATGGTGTGAATAATCGGGCAAGGACGACGTCCTTCAAATTGGCGGGTTGTACGGACGCCGAAGGAGGCCGTCGAATGATGCGGTCACGATGGTGGCTGGCGGTTGTCGTGGTGGGGGTGCTGAGCGGTTCCGCGTATGCGGGCGGGGTGGTGGTGCGGCTCCGGATCGGCTCGGAATGGCGCGGTCACCCACCTCCGGCGGTGATGGCG
Organism: Kiritimatiellia bacterium; assembly: GCA_026417735.1. Classification (NCBI taxonomy): domain Bacteria; kingdom Pseudomonadati; phylum Kiritimatiellota; class Kiritimatiellia; species Kiritimatiellia bacterium. Next base: position 323,905 of record JAOACR010000009.1, on the reverse strand, counting down.
CCGTGGTGCGCGGAGGTGCCTGTGCGGCCGGTGATCGTCATACCTGGCTGGGTGCTGGTGCCGGGCCGCGTCGCGGCAGGTGACCGTTTCTGTGGGAGGCCGCCCGTTTGGGTGGTGTATCCGCCGTGCGCGCCGCCCGCGTTTTCGCGCCCGCTTCCGCCGTTTCCCTTCTGTGGGCCGCGCCGCTGAGCAGAAGGGCGGTGTCGCGCGGGTGGCGGACTATCGGGCCATCTCGCCGCCCCACTCTCGTGCCGCGCGGTCGGCCAGTTCCTCGATATCGCCAGCGCCGACGAACAGGACCAGATCGCCGGGCCGCCGCTCGCGCTCGAGCGCCGCCCACAGGTCGTCCAGGCTGTTGGCCAGACGGACGTCGGTACGGCCCTGCCGGAAAAACTCGGCCTGCAGGTCTTCCGCGGTACCGCCGGCTAGAACCGGCTCCGAGGCCGCATAGACCGGCGCCAGCCACAACCGTTCGACCGCGCGGAACGCGGGAGGAAACTCGTTGCGCAGCGCCAGAGTGCGCGTGTAACGATGCGGCTGGAATGCGACCAGGAGCGGCCGAGCGGGCCACGTTTCTCGGACCGCTTCCAGCAGCGCGCGGATTTCGGCCGGATGGTGGGCGTAGTCGGAAACGACCAACAAATCCGGCCGTTCGACGCGCACGTCCATGCGCCGGCGCGCCGGCCGGAACCGGGCGAGCGCCATCAACGAGGTCGCAGGCGGCACTCCCGCGGCCGTGGCGGCTGCGATCGCGCCGAGCGCGTTCCGCAGGTTGTGCACACCGGGGACGGGCAGTTCCAGTTCGCCTTCAAATCGACCGCCGATCGATATCCCAGCGCGTTGTCGTCCACCGCCGGCTTTGCGGTGACCGGCGCGGACGTCGGCACGGTCGTCGAGCCCGTAGAGCACTCGGCGGGGCGCGATAGCGGCCAGCGCGGCGGCACCGGGGTCGTCGGCACAAAGGCAGGCGACCTCGCGGGTCTGACGCACAAACCTCTCGAAGACGCCGCGGAACTCGGCGAGGTCGCGGAAATGTTCGAGATGGTCGAGGTCCACGTTGGTGACGACCGCGATGGCGGGCGAGTAGAACGCGAGCGTGCCGTCGCTTTCGTCGGCTTCCACGATCAGCCAGTCAGACTGACCGCCGCCCGCGACGCCGCCGAGTGCCTCCACTTCGCCACCGATCGCGAAGGACGGAGCCACGCCGGCGGCGTGGAAGATCTGGACGAGCATGGCGGTGGTGGTCGTCTTGCCGTGGGTGCCGGCAACTGCAAGTCCGCGGGCGCGGTAGGTCAGTGCGGCGAGCGCCTCGCCACGCCGCGACACGGGAATCCCGAGACGGTGCGCTTCGGCGATTTCCGGGTGATGGGGGGGGACCGCGGCGGACCGGATGAGCCAGTCAGGCGGCGGCTGCAGGTGGGCGGGGGCGTGGCCGGCCGCCACGGAGATGCCGGCGGCGGCCAGCGCGCGGGGGAGTCGGGTCGCCGCCGGATCGCACCCCGACACCGAGAAGCCCTGGGCGGCGAGAAGGTGGGCGAGACCGGCGACGCCCACACCGCCGATACCCATCAGGTGAACGCGGCCGCCGGCCTCAAGCCGGGCGAGTGCCGTCTCAATCGGGGTGGCCGCGCTCATGGTGGGCGACCGCCTCCACGAGGTCTGCGAGGCGCTCGGCGGCGTCCGCGCGGGCAAGCCGACGCATCGCGGCCCGCATGCGGTCGAGCCGTTCCGGAGCGCGGGCCATGCCGGCGATATAGTCGGCGAGCCAGCCGCTTTCGAGGTCGCGTTCCTCGACCACATGCACGCCGTTGTGGCGAGCGAACGCGCGCGCGTTCGCCAGCTGATGGTTTCGCGCCGCGTAGGGATACGGCACCAGCAGGGCGGGCGTGCCGAAGAGCGCAAGCTCCGCGCAGGTGGTCGCGCCGGCGCGGCAGATCGCCAGATCGGCGGCCGCATACATCGCGGCCATGTCCAGCGTGAACGCCCGAGTCTGGTGGTCCAACCCCATGCGGTCGTAGGCGGTCCGGACGGCGGCTTCGTCCGCGCTGCCGGTGAGATGGAGGAATCGCATAGTCCGCGCTGCGGGGCCGAGCCGGCGGACTGCCGCGACCATCACCTCGTTTAGCCGGTGCGCGCCGCGGCTGCCGCCCATCACCAGGACGGTGAAGGGAGCGGGTGGCCGGGCCTGGCGCTGCAGCTCGAGCGCGCGGCGGACGATGTCGCGGCGCAGCGGCAGCCCGGTGACGGTGATCTCGAGCCGTCGAAGGTGGTAACGGGTTTCTTCGAACGAGGCGGCCACGGCGGTGGCGATACGGGAAAGCCACATCACCGCGCGTCCGGGAATGACGTTGGCCTCGTGCAGCACGACTGGCCGGCCGAGCGCGACTGCGGCGCGGATGGGCGCAACGCACGCATAGCTGCCCATGCCCAGCAAGACATCCGGCGGCGAGTCCCTCATCCGGCGGCGGCACCGCAGCACCGCCAGCAGCAGCCGCCATGAGGCCCGAAGACTGCGCCAGTCGAGCAGGCGTCGCGGAAAGCCGTCTGCGGCGACGGACATCACGGGTCCTGTCCATCCCTCCACGGCCGCCGCTTCGATGTCCTTGCCGGCCAGCCACAGTGCGACGTCGTGGCCGCGTTCGCGCAGAACCTCTGCGGTCGCCAGGCCGGGGAAAATGTGTCCGCCGGTGCCGCCACAGGCGATTTGGATGTGCAGGCTCACCGCGGCGCGGGAGGGGGGTCGAAGAGATGCTCGCCACCGCGGGCGGCGAGCACCTCGCCGGCGAGGTAGAGAGAGCCGGTGATCAACAGGCGGCCGCTGCGAGCCGCCGCCCAGGCGCGGCCTCTGGCGATCGCCTCCTCGAGGGAGCCGGCGGGTTCTGCGGAGATACCGCAGGCGACCGCGACGCGCGCCAGCTCCGCGGGTGCGGCCGCTCGTTCGTTGGCGACCGGCACCGTCCAGGCGCATGCGACCTGCGGCGCGAGCGCGTGAAAAAAGCCCGCGGCGTCCTTGTCGGCCATCATGCCGGCGACCACCGCGGTGGGCCGGGGACCAAGCTCCGCGAGCGTGGTTGCGAGCACTCTGGCCGCCTGAGGATTGTGCGCGCCATCCAGCCACACTTCGGGCTCGGTCTCCAATCGCTGCATCCGTGCGGGCCACACGACGGACTCGATCGCACGGCGGACGGCGGCGGCGTCGGGGCGGGTGGGCCAGTCCGGCGGTCCGCCGTCTTCCGCGATGCGGCGCAACAGTAGCTCGAAGGCTGCCATCGCCGTCGCCAGATTGTCCGTCTGGTGGGGGCCCAGCAACGGCAGGCGGGCGCGCAGCTCAACGCCGCTGACGCCGTGAAGTTCGACCAGCTGCCCGTCCGGGCCAGTGCCGAGCCGGTGCCCGCGGACAAGATCGGTCGCGACGTACAGCGGCGCGCCACGCTCCGCGGCGGTGCGTTCCACCACCTCGCGGGCGTCCTCTGGCAAGGGTCCGATGACGACGGGGGTACCGGGCTTAATGATGCCGGCCTTCTCCCGCGCGATTTGGGCGCGGGTGTCGCCGAGGTGGCGAGTGTGATCGAGATCGATGCCGGTGATGACCGCGACGGTGGGCCGCAACACGTTGGTTGCGTCCAGCGCTCCGCCCATTCCAACCTCGATCACGCGCACGTCTGCGCCGACGAGGTCGAAGTGGCGGAACGCGACGACGGTGGCGACCTCGAAAAAGGTCGGTGCGCTGGGCGCCTCCGGCCAGAGGCGGTCGGCGAGCTGTTCCACCTCCAGGATATGCGTGGCGAGCGCCGCGTCGCCGATGGGTCGGCCGTCCACGCGGATGCGCTCGTGGAACCGCACCAGGTGCGGTGAGGTATACAAAGCGGTGCGTCGGCCGTGCTCCCGCGCGAGCGCCTCGATCATCGCGCAGACCGAGCCCTTGCCGTTCGTGCCGGCGACGTGCGCGAACGCGAGCGGCGGCGTTGTGCGATGCCGCAGCTGGACACCGAGCTCGTCGAGCATGCGGGCGACGCGCTCGGTGCCCGGCCGGATGCCGAACGTCGCACGACGGTAGAGGCGCGCCAGCGCGTCGGCCGTTGGCAGGCGGGCGGCGCCGGCCGCGGGTTCCGCGGCGCCGCGGTCGCTCATTGTGCCGGCGGCGGGGCGGAGGCGCCCGCGGGAGAGAGGTAATCGAGCAGACGGACCAGCACCGTCTTCAGGTCGCGGCGGTGCACGACCGCGTCGAGCAGGCCGTGCTCGAGGAGGAACTCCGCGGTCTGGAAGCCGGGGGGCAGCTCCTGCTGCGTGGTTTCGCGAATCACGCGGGGACCCGCGAAGCCGATCAGCGCTCCGGGCTCCGCGATGATCACGTCGCCGAGCGTCGCGAAGCTTGCCATCACACCGGCGGTCGTCGGGTTGGTCAGCACCGCGATGTAGGGCAGCCCTGCGTCGCGGTGGCGCGCGCAGGCCGCGCTGGTTTTCGCCATCTGCATCAGGCTGAGCATGCCCTCGTACATTCGCGCGCCGCCTGATGCGCACACGATCACCACCGCCCGCCGTGCGGCGGTGGAGCGTTCGATCAGGCGGGTGATCTTTTCGCCGACCACCGACCCCATGCTCGCTCCCAGAAACGCAAAATCCATCACACCGAGGCCGACCTCGTGCGGGCCGATTCGCGCGGTTCCACAGCTCACCGCATCGAGATGGCCGGTCTTGCGGATGTTCTCCTCGAGCTTCTCGCGGTAGGAGGCGGTGCCGGTGAACTCCAGCGGGTCTGCGCTGCGGAGGTCCGCGTCCCACTCGCGCCAGGAGTTCGGTTCGGCCAGCAGCGCGATGCGTTCCGCCCGCGACATCGGGAAGTGATACTGGCATTTCGGGCAGACCTGCAGCGCCTCCGCGAGCGCGTTGCGGTAGACGATCTCGCCACAGCTGGGACACTTGGTCCACAGGCCGTCGGGGATGTCGCGCTTGCGGACCGTCACGCTCGTGTAGCGGGCTTTTTTGCCGAACAGGGCCATCGCGATGTCGAAGCTCCCAGGCCGGCGCCTGCCGCGGGCGCTGCTCACCCGCGCGAAACGGTGATCACCGCGATGCTCGCGGCACCACCCTCGCGCAGTGCGCGGGCGCAGGCGTGTGCGGTCGCGCCGGTGGTCATCACATCGTCCACCAGCAGCACGCGGGCGCCGCGCCATCGGCGCGCGTGCACCGGCCGGAACGCGTCCCGCACGTTAGCAGCCCGCTCCGCGAGGGTCAACCGGGTCTGAGTGGCGGTGTGGCGAATGCGGGCGGCGGTGCCTCGTGCCGGCAGTCCGAGACGCGCGGCGAGCTCGCGGGCGAGCTCCGCGGCCTGGTTAAAACCGCGTTCGCGACGGCGAGCCGGGTGCAACGGTATCCACGACACCAAATCGAACTGCATCGCCGCAAAGTGTGTGCGCACACCCGCCTCCAGCAGGTCGGCGAGGTCCGCCACCAACCAGAGATGGGCGTGATATTTCAGGTCGCGGATCGCCTGGGCGATCACACCCTCGTGGCGAACGACCGAGCGCGCCACGTCGAATCCCTGCTGGCGGTCCTCGCACAGCGCGCAGAGGAAGGGCCGGTCCACGCGGCCGCCGACCGGGTCGCCGCAGCGGTCGCAGTAGGGCGGCTGGATGAAGGAGGCGGCGGCGCGGCAATCCCAGCAGAGGTGGCGAGCCGGCTCAGAGACATGGCCGCCGCAGCCCGCGCAGAAGCGCGGGTACAGCCAGTCGAGCCAGCCTTGCGGCACCATGCGGGGTTGCTCCTGGAGGGGGATTGTCGTTGGCGCGGACGAGGGGCGCAACTGTGGAGGGTCGGCGTGCCGTTCCGGCTTGAATCCGGGGGCTGTGCGGGGCAATCTCGTATGTCCTTTCCGCGCGGGCTGCGGAGGGCGCAACACGAAAATGGAGACTCAGACGATGTCCGAAATCATGGATGTGTTTGCGCGGGAGATTCTCGATTCTCGTGGAAATCCGACCATCGAGGTCGAGGTGACGCTGGCCGATGGCACGACGGGTCGGGCCGCGGTGCCGTCCGGCGCCTCCACCGGCGAGCATGAGGCGGTGGAGCTGCGGGACGGCGACAAGAAACGGTATCTCGGCAAGGGGGTGCTGAAGGCCGTCCAGAACGTGAACGAGACGATCGCGCCGAAGCTGCTGGGCTTTGATGCGCTGGACCAGGTCGGGCTGGATCGGCTGCTTCGGGAGCTCGACGGCACGCCGAACAAGTCGAAGCTGGGCGCGAACGCGATTCTGGGCGTTTCATTGGCGACCGCGCGTGCGGCGGCGGAAATGCTGGGGTTGCCGCTGTTTCGGTACATCGGCGGGACGTCCGCGCGCGTGCTGCCGGTCCCGATGATGAACGTGCTGAACGGTGGCGCGCATTCCGACGCGCCGGTGGACGTGCAGGAGTTCATGATCTGCCCTCGCGGCGCGCCGAACTTCCGCGAGGCGGTCCGCTGGGGCGCGGAGGTCTTTCACGCGCTGAAGAGCGTGCTGCGCAAGATGGGGTTGAGCACGGCGGTGGGAGACGAGGGTGGGTTTGCACCGAACCTGCCGAGCAACGTCGCCGCGCTGGACGCGATCATGTCCGCGATCGAGCTGGCCGGCTACAAGGCGGGCCGGGACGTTGCGATCTGCCTGGACCCGGCGGCCAGCGAGTTTTACGACCCCAAAAAGCGGCGATACGTGTTCAAGAAGAGCGATGGCTCACAGAAAACCGCGGAGCAGATGGTCGAGTACTGGGAGTCGTGGGTCCGCCAGTATCCGATCATCAGCATCGAGGACGGAATGGCCGAGAGCGACTGGGAAGGCTGGAAGCTGCTCACCGAGCGGCTCGGCTCAAAGATCCAGCTGGTCGGCGACGACGTCTTTGTGACGAACACCAAGTTTTTGAAGAAGGGCATCGAGATGGGCGTCGCCAACTCGATCCTGATCAAGGTGAACCAGATCGGCACGCTCACGGAGACGCTGGACGCGATCGAGATGGCGAAGCGCGCGGGCTACACCTGTGTGATCAGCCACCGGTCCGGGGAGACCGAGGACGCGGTGATCGCGGACATTGCGGTTGCGACCAACGCCGGTCAGATCAAGACCGGATCGATGAGCCGGACTGACCGCATCTGCAAGTACAACCAGCTGCTGCGAATCGCCGACGTGCTCGGCGAGGACGCGGTGTACGGGGGGCGGATCTTCGGCGACCGCGTGTGAGCGGAAGGCTTGAAGCGGTGGGGGCTGGCGCATAGACTCCACCGGCTTCGGGCATCGGGGCGTAGCGCAGACTGGTAGCGCGTTTGGTTCGGGACCAAAAGGTCGTGGGTTCAAATCCCACCGCCCCGACCACGGCCGGCGTTGCCGCAGGGATGGTGCAACAATGAATTTGCGGCGGATCCTCCCGGAAGAAACGATACGCGTCGGCCTGCGGGGGCGGACGAAGCCGGAGATCATCGAGGAGCTGCTGGATATTCTCGTCGGATCGGGCGTGGTGCTCGACCGTGCGGCCGCGCTGAAGGCATTGCGGGAACGGGAAGCCCGGATGCCGACCGCGCTGCAAAACGGCATTGCACTGCCCCATGCGAAGACCGACGCGGTCGACCGGCTGATCGCGGCGCTGGCGACCAAACCGGAAGGGGTCGAGTTCGGTTCGATTGATGGCAAGCCGACGACGATTTTCGTGATGACGCTCTCGCCCCTCAATCGGGCCGGTCCCCACATCCAGTTTCTGGCGGAAATCGGGCGCCTGCTGGGCGACGAGCAAATCCGTGCGCAGGTGTTGGCCGCGCGCACCCCGGACGAGATCGCGCGGGTATTGTACCCGGCCGGTGGGCAGACGGCGGACGATCGGAATGGCACGATGTAGGCCCGGGGCGGTGCACCGCGCCGGCCGGGGCGCTGAGCGGCCGTGACCCGGGCGGGCGAGTGGGCCGCGCTGCTGACTGCGGTCTGCTGGACGGTCAGCGCCATGTCCTTCTCGCTGGCGGGCGAGAGGATCGGTTCTATTCCGGTCAATGTGCTGCGGTTCGCTGTGGCGTTGCCGCTGGTGATCGGGCTGGTGGCATGGCAGACCGGCTCGCTCCTCCCGCTCGAGGCACCGCCGCGCAGCTGGGCGCTGTTGTTGCTCTCTGGTGTTGCCGGTTACTTCTTCGGCGACCTTTGCTTGTTTCGTGCGTTGGTGGAGATCGGACCGCGGCACAGTCTCTTGGTGATGTCGCTGGCGCCGCCGCTCACCGTGGTGCTGGCGGCGGTGCGGCTGGGCGAACGGCTTTCAGTTGGACAATACGGCGCCATGGCGGTGACGCTGGCGGGCGTGATGACGGTGGTGACGGAGCGCGAGGAGGCAACGGGGAGGCGGCGTGGAACGGCGCGGGGCTACGCGCTGGCGCTCGGTGGCAGCATGGGCCAGGCGTTCGGCATGGTGCTGGCCAAGGAGGGGTTGCCGGGGTTCGGCTCCGTATGGGGGGCCTCGGCGCTCAGGATGTTGGGGGGGGCGACCTGTTTTGCGCTGCTGGCGATCGCGCGCCGGGAAGGGGGGCGGCTGAAACGAGCCCTGCGGGATCATCGCGCGCTGGCACTGGTCGCGCTCGGCGCACTGATGGGGCCGTTCCTCGGGGTGACGCTGATGCTTTACGCGTTAAGCCGCATTCCCGCCGGCTTGGCGCAGACCTTTGCGGCGACCACCCCCGTGCTGATTCTGCCGCTCAGTCGCGCGGTCGGGCGGGAGCGGATCACCAGCCGCGCGTTGATCGGAGCGGTGCTCGCCGTGTTGGGGGTAGCGCTGCTCTTCCGGCGCTGGTGAAGACGTGCGACGGTCGGCGTGAGCGGTCGTATCGAGCACTCGTTTGACGCGCACCGCGTCTGAAGATGCCGCTGCCGGTCAAGCAGAGGCGGAAGCCGAGCGGTGGCGGGGTGGAGCAGTGCGCGACCCGCGGCACCCGAAGGATGCGGCGCGGTGGTTTGACACCGAGGTTTCACCTCGGCCGGACACCCTCGAACGTAGTGCCGGCCGGGCTGGTCGTCTGTGACCTTCGTCGCGCGAGGGGAAGAATTCCGGACCGCCTCGCCAGGCGCTAATTTCCGACCGTTCGGGCGGCCGCCGTGTTCCGGGGTGAAGGTAGCGGATCGGGAAGGACGGCCGGCGAGGTTCAGCGCTGAAGCTCGCGACGCAACCGCTTAGCCGCTGCGACCATGTTTCGCAACGACGCGGTGGTCTCGGGCCATTCGCGGGTTTTCAGACCGCAGTCAGGGTTCACCCAGAGCCGTTCTGGCGGGATCACCTCCAGCGCACGGCGCAGCAGCTCCAGGATCTCTTCTTCCGAGGGTACGCGCGGGCTGTGAATGTCGTAGACCCCGGGGCCGACGTCGTTCGGATAGCCGTGGCGCCGGAAGGCGGCCAGCAGCTCCATTCGGCTGCGGCTGGCCTCGATGCTGATCACGTCCGCGTCCATCTCGGCGATCCACGGCAGGATCTCGTTGAACTCGCTGTAGCACATGTGGGTGTGGATCTGCGTCTCGTCCCGTACGCCGGCGGCTGCCAGCCGGAACGCCTCCGCCGCCCACTCGAAATAGGCCGGCCAGTCTGACGTGCGCAGCGGCGCGCCCTCGCGGAACGCGGGCTCGTCAATCTGGATCACCCGGATGCCGGCACGCTCGAGGTCGAGCACTTCGTCCCGGATCGCGAGCGCGATCTGCCGGCAGGTGTCCGCGCGGGGCTGGTCGTCGCGCACGAAGCTCCAGCACAGAATCGTGACGGGCCCCGTCAACATGCCCTTGACCGGGCGCGAGCTGAGCGACTGCGCGTAGCGAATCCATTCGACCGTCATCGGGCGGCTGCGCGCGACGTCGCCATAGATCACGGGCGGCTTCACGCAGCGGCTGCCGTAGCTCTGCACCCAGCCGTTGCGGGTGAAGCAGAAGCCGTCGAGCTGTTCGCCGAAGTATTCGACCATGTCGTTGCGTTCGGGCTCCCCGTGCACGAGCACGTCGAGGTCCAGCTCCTCCTGGCGGCGGATCACGTCGCGCACAAATCCGCGCATCGCGGCGGTGTAGTCGGCCTCGGAGAGCGAGCCAGAGCGCCACCGCGCGCGGGCGGCGCGGATTTCCGCGGTCTGGGGAAAGCTGCCGATGGTGGTCGTTGGCAGCAGCGGCAACCGGAGCGCCTGCTGTTGCGCGCGGCGGCGGACGCTGAAGGGTGAGGCGCGGCGGGCCATCTCCGGTGTGATCGCCGCAAGGCGCGTACGGACGTCGCTGCGTACCGCGCGCGGGCTTGCCCGGCGCGACGCCCACGCCGCGCGGTTCGACTCGAGCGCGTGCGGGTCCGCGCGTCCCTCGAACGCGTCGGCGAGCAGTCGAAGTTCCGCGCACTTCTGTTTCGCGAACGCCATCCAGGACCTCAGCTCCGGATCAAGTGCGGTCTCTGCGTCGAGATCAATCGGCACATGCAGCAACGAACAGGAGGTGCCGAGCATCAACCGCTCCGCGCCGATCTGATCGGCGGCGCGGCGAATCAGCGCAAGCGCGCGATCTGCCTCGACGCGCCAGATGTTCCGTCCGTTGACGATGCCGAGCGAGACCCACATCCGCTCGGGCAACCAGCCACGCAGCGCAGCCACCTGATCGGGCGCCCGAACGCAGTCGAGGTGCACCGCGTCCACCGGCAGAGTGGCGACGGTATCGGTGTGGGGTCCCAGCCCGCCAAAATAGGTCGCCAGCAGGAGGCGGGCGCTGCCTGCCGCCGCCTTCAGTTTCGCATAGACGGGAGCGAAGCGGGCCAGGATGTCCGGCGATAGGTCAAGCGCGAGGACCGGCTCGTCGATCTGAATCCACTCCGCACGGGCCTGAAGCCTGGCGAGCACCTGCTCGTAGACCGCGACCACCGCCGCCAGCAGCGACCAGCGATCGAACGTCGGCTCGACGGATTTGCCGAGGTGCAGGAACGTGATCGGGCCGAGCAGCACCGGCTTCGGGCGGACACCCGCCGCGAGCGCCTCGTCGAGCTCATCGAACAACCGCGTGGTGGACAGCCGGAACGTCATCCCCGGCCGGAACTCGGGCACGATGTAGTGGTAGTTGGTGTCGAACCACTTCGTCATCTCCATCGCCGCGGCGTTGTGGTCGCCCCGCGCCATCCTGAAATACAGCGTGGTGTCCACGCGGGGGGGCGGCGGGCCGAAGCGCTCCGGCACCGCGCCAAGCATCGCGGCGTGGTCGAGCACGTGATCATAGAGCGAGAAGTCGCCGACGGGCACCAGGTCCACGCCGGCCGCCTGTTGCAGTTGCCAGTGCCGGAGTCGGAGCTCGCGCGCGACCTCGAAGAGGCTTGCCTCGTCGAGTTCGCCCTTCCAGAAGGCCTCTTGGGCACGTTTGAGCTCTCGGTGAAGGCCGATGCGTGGGAAACCGAGCGTGTGCGTCAGCATGATCGTGCTCCCGATGCGGCAACCTTCGCGGCGGCCGGGCGCACAACATTCGCGAGGAATCGGGTTGTGTCAAGCCCCGACGGGCGAGGCGGGCGCGCGGCGCCAGCGCAGCGGGGGGGCTGGCCGGGCGGCTCGACAAACGGGGCGGACTGTCGGACGTTGTTTCGGCGCGATGAAGCCCGGCAGCCAGTTGATCCGGACGATCGGCGAGCGGTGCCGCGTGTGCTACACCTGCGTGCGCGACTGCCCGGCGAAGGCGATCCGCATTGCGGGCGGGCAGGCGCAGGTGCTGCCCGAGCGCTGCATCGGCTGCGGCAACTGCTACCGCGTGTGCAGCCAGAGCGCGAAGCAGGTCTACGATTCCCGCCCCGATGTTGAGGCGTTGCTGCGCTCCGGCCGGCGCGTCGCCGCCATTGTGGCGCCGAGTTTTCCGGCCGAGTTTCCGGAGCTCGACGGCGCGCAGGTCGCGGGCATGATCCGGCAGCTGGGGTTTTCGCTGGTTTGCGAGGTGGCGTTTGGCGCGGATCTGGTCGCGGCGGAGTACCGGAAGCTGCTCAACGAGCCGGGCGACCGGCGCTGGATCGGGACGACCTGTCCAGCGCTGGTGGCGTACGTGGAAAAGTATCTGCCGGAACTGGTTCCGCATCTGGCCCCGATCGCCTCGCCGATGATCGCGGAGGCGCGCGCGTTGCGCCGTCTGTACGGGGATGATCTGGCGATCGTGTTCATCGGCCCTTGCCTTGCGAAAAAAGTGGAAGCAGATGGGGACGGCCGGCCGGAGGTGGATGCGGTGCTCACGTTCATTGAGCTGCGCAGCATGCTCGAGGCGGCGGGCATCCGCCCCGGCCCGAACGGCGCGGGGTTCGACCCGCCGCACCCGGGTCTCGGGACGCTGTTCCCGATCAGCCGGGGCCTGCTGCAGGCGGCGCGGGTGGTGGAGGATCTGCTGACCGGCGACGTGGTCGCCGCGGACGGGCGGCCGGCGTTTGTTCAGGCGCTGAACGACTTTGCAGCCGGTGCGCTCGAGGCGCGGCTGCTGGAGATCCTCTGCTGCAATGGCTGCATCATGGGGGCCGGCATGAGCGTGGAGACGCCGCTGTTCCGGCGCCGTACGGCGGTGAGCCAGTACGCGCGGCGTCGGGTCGCGGAAACGGATCCGGCGCGCCAGGCGGAAATTGCGCGCCGACTTGAGGGGCTGGACCTCAGCGTCCGCTTCCGCGCGCAGAATCTCCCCCCCTCGGCGATTCCGCCGCTGGAGCTCAAGCGGATCCTCGAGATGATGGGGAAGCTGGCGCCGGAGGATGAGCTGAACTGTGGCGCGTGCGGGTATCCGACCTGCCGTGAACACGCCGCCGCGATTTATCTGGGACTGGCGGAAAGCGAAATGTGCCTGCCCTATACCATTGACCGACTGCGCGAGTCGCTGAAGGAGCTGTCCGAGTCGAACGCGGAGCTGGCCAGCGCGCGGCAGGCGCTGATCAACGCGGAGAAGCTCGCCAGCATGGGGCAGCTGGCGGCCGGCATCGCACACGAGATCAACAACCCGCTGGGGGTGATCCTGCTTTACGCGAAACTGCTGCTCGACGAATTGCCAGCGGACAGCGAGCGCCGGGAGGATGTTGCGCTGATTGCGGAACAGGCGGACCGGTGCCGGAAAATCGTCTCCGGGCTGTTGAACTTCGCGCGTCGGAACAAGGTGGTGCGGCAGCCGGTGGACGTGGTGCGGCTGGTGGACCGCTGCCGGCGGGGCGTCATCATCCCGGACAACGTGCGCGTCTATGTGCAGCACCAACTCGATGATCCGATCGCGGAGCTGGACGAGGACCAGATTCTGCAGGTGCTGACCAACCTGATCGTGAACGCGGTGGAAGCGATGCCGCAAGGCGGCGATCTGACGATCGCGACGCGCGGCACGCGCGACGAGGTCGTGATCGAGGTTCGCGACACCGGTACCGGCATTCCGCCCGCGAATCTGCCGAAGATTTTCGAGCCATTCTTCACCACGAAGCAGCTCGGCAAGGGGACCGGCCTCGGCTTGGCGGTCGCGTATGGGATCGTCAAAATGCACCGGGGTCGGATCGAGGTGGTTTCGAACGCTGACCCGACCCGCGGTCCGACCGGCACCACGTTCACCGTGACGCTGCCGCGCGCGGATCGGGAGGTCTGATGGACACGCTCCGGGTGTTGGTGGTGGATGACGAGCCGGGCATGTGCCTGGGGGCTCAGCGGGTGCTGCGCCGGCACATGGTGCGGCTGCCGGATCTGGGGCTTGAGGCGGGGTTCGAGACGGACACCGCCGGCACGATGGCGGCGGCGCGCGAGCTGCTCGGCCGCTCGCGTTACGATCTGGTGATCCTCGACTACAAACTGCCCGACGGCTCGGGACTCGATCTGCTGCGCGAGATCCGCGCGATGCGGCTGGATCTGCTGGTGATCATGATCACCGCGTTTGCGTCCCTCGAGGTGGCGGTGAGCGCGACGCGCAACGGCGCGTTCGACTTTCTCTCGAAACCCTTCGGGCCGGAGGAGCTCGAGAGCGTTGTCACGAAGGCGGCGCGCGCGCTGGTGATCGAACGGCGGGCGCGCCGGCTCGAGGAGGAACGGCGAAAGACTCGGCTGCAGTTCCTTTCGGTGCTCGCGCACGAACTCAAGGCGCCGATCGGCGCGGTCGAGGGCATTCTGAAGCTGCTGGAGCAGCGCGTGCTCGGCAACGACCTCTCCGCGTATGACGCGCAGATCCGGCGAGCGCTGGCGCGGCTGGAGGGGATGCGAAAGCTGATCTTTGACCTGCTGGACCTCACGCGCATCGAGGCGGGCGAACGCCGGCGGGACCTGCAGCCGGTGGATGTCGCGGAGGTCGCGCGGGCCGCAATCGAGACAGTTGCGACGGAGGCTGCGGCGCGCCGGATCACGGTGGTTCTGCGCGCGGACGGACCGGTGACGATGACCGCCGACCGCGGCGAACTGGAAATCATTCTGAACAACCTGCTCACGAACGCGGTGAAATACAATCGGGATGGCGGACGCGTCGAGGTGCGCCTGAGCCGGCGCGACGGCGGGGTCGCGATCGAGGTGGAGGATACCGGCATTGGCATGACCGCGGCGGAGGCCGCCCGGCTGTTCCAGGAGTTCTCCCGCATCCGGAACGAAAAGACCCGGCACATCTCCGGCAGCGGGCTCGGTCTCTCGACGGTAAAAAAACTCGCGCAGCTGTATCAGGGGGACGTCACGGTGCGAAGCGAGCCAGACGTTGGCTCGACATTCACGGTGACGCTCGCAGACGCGGTGCTTCCGGCAACGGCGCGCGAGCCAGCGGCGTAGGTGGGAGGTGCGGCGATGATCCGACGGTGGAGCGCTCCGGCGGGAGGTGCCCGAATGTACAGAGGGTTCATGGGCTTGTGGACGGCGGTGTGCGCGGCGGCGAGTGCAGCAGCGCCGCAATGGAACGTGCTGTTCGTCGCGGTGGACGACCTGCGGCCGGAGCTCGGCTGCTATGGCGCTCCCCACGTGCGCAGCCCCAATCTCGACCGGCTGGCGCGCGAGGGGATGGTGTTCCGCCGCGCCTACTGCCAGCAGGCGGTGTGTTCGCCATCGCGGACCAGTCTGATGACCGGCGCGAGGCCGGACAGGACCCGGATCTACGATCTGGAAACCCATTTTCGCCGCACGATGGGCAAGGGGGTGGTCACGCTGCCGCAGCTCTTCAAGAACCACGGCTGGTTCGTGCAGGGTATGGGCAAGCTCTATCATGGAGGGCTGGACGACCCGGCATCGTGGTCGGTGCCGTGGAGCTCGCCGAAGGTACCGCACGGCACGTACGCGCTGCCAGAAAACCGTGCGGTGGTGGCGCGGAAGGTCGCGGAGCGAGAGGCCCGTGCGGCGCGGGGACTGCCGCCGCTGCGCCCGCGCGACTACGGGCCAGCCTACGAGTGCGCGGACGTACCGGATTCCACCTACCATGACGGCGCGCTGGCGGACCTCGCGATCGCGGCGCTGCGCGACATCGCACGGACCAACCGGCCGTTCTGGCTCGGGGTCGGCTTCATTCGGCCGCATCTGCCGTTTGTCGCGCCGAAAAAGTATTGGGACCTCTACGATCGCAATGCGATCGCGCTGGCGCCGAATCCCTTTCCGCCGCGCGGCGCACCGCCCTATGCGGTGCCGCCGGGCAGCGAGCTGCGCGCGTATGAGGGAATTCCCGGCGATCGCGTTCTGCCGGACGAGCTGGCCCGCACGTTGAAACACGGCTACTACGCCGCGCTCAGCTATATGGATGCGCAGCTCGGCCGCGTGTTGGACGAGCTCGAACGTCTGGGGCTGCGGACCAACACGATCGTGGTCGTCTGGGGGGATCACGGCTGGAAACTCGGCGAGCACGCCGCATGGTGCAAGCACACGAACATGGAGCTTGACACCCGCGTACCGCTGATCGTCTCCGTACCGGGCATGCGATATGCGGGGACCGCCACTGACGCGATCGTCGAGTTTGTGGACATCTATCCGACGCTCGCGGAGCTGTGCGGTCTGCCGTTGCCGGACCACATCGAGGGCACGAGTTTCCGGCCGGTGCTGGAGGACCCGACCCGTCCCTGGAAGCGCGCAGCGTTCAGCCAGTACCCCCGCACGCACGAGGGCCGCCCGCTGATGGGATATTCGATGCGAACGGAGCGCTATCGGTTCACGCTCTGGGTGGACCGGCGGGACACGAATCGGGTGGACGCGGTCGAGCTCTATGACCATGCGACGGATCCGCAGGAGAACGAGAACATCGCCGGCCGTCCCGAGACTGCGGAGCTGGTGCGCGAACTGACCGCTCAGCTCCGGGCGGGGTGGCGGGCGGCGCTGCCGCCGGCTCAATAGACGTTCCCGCTTCGCGGTCGGGGCGCACGACCGGTCATGGTGTGCCACACTCCCTCGCCGGCCGGTCGAACTCGCCCCATCGGCGAACCTCGGGAATCAGTTCGATGCCAAACCGCTCGCGCACCGCGGCGGCCATGCGCAACGCGAGCCGGTGCACGTGTGCGGCGCGACAGCCGGGGCCGTCGGCGACGATGATGTTCGCGTGGCGTTCGAACACACGCGCGCCGCCCTCCCGGAAAGTTTTTGCACCGGCCTGTTCGAGAAACCAGCCGGCGGCCTGACGCTGTTTTGCGGCAGAAGTCGGTTCGATGTTGCGGTAGAAACTGCCTGCGGTCGGCTGGATGTGCCAGTCTGGGTGTTTTTGGCGTCGCAGTGCGAGAATGCGCTCGCGTTCGGCCTGCAAGCGAGCGGGGTCACCGTCGGCAACGGCGAGCCGCGCGCGCAAGATTACCCAGCCGGTCTCGGCGAGCGCGCTGTGGCGATAGCGGAAACCGCACTGAGCGGGGCCGATTTCGTGCACGCGACCGGCCGGGTCTGCGATCATGAGCGAGCAGACGCGGGAGCCGATGTCGTCGCCGAACGCGCCCGCATTGCCCGCGATCGCTCCGCCGATGGTTCCGGGAATGCCGTTCGCAAACACGAAACCGTCCCAGCCCAAGCGTGCGCACTGCGCGGCCAGGTCGTCGAGCCCGGCATGGGCGGGGACGTCGAGCACGTCGCCGTCCCGCCGGAGGTTCAACGGGCCGTCGGCGAACCGCAGGACCACCTCGGGGATCCCCTCGTCGGCGACCAGCAGGTTCGAGCCGCCGCCGAGCAAGCGCCAGCGGACCCGGTGCGCCGCGAAGATCGCCAGCAGCTCCGGTAGCGGTTCCGGCGAGGTGCAGTGGACCAGTGCCGTACAGGGTCCGCCCAGCTGGAACGTTGTCCAGCGGGCGAGAGGGGCGTCCCAATCGATCGTAATACCGGCCAGCGAGGAGGTGGCGGCCGCCCACGGAGGAAGCGGATCGCGGGGGCGGTTCATCTCGAGGGGGAGGTCGGCGGGGTGTGGCGACGCGCGCGCTCGTCGAGCAGGTCCGGCAACGGTTCGACGGCTCGCGCCAGCAGCCAGAGGTAGTCGGATAGCCGGTTCAGCGCGGCGCTCATCGCGACAGGGGGGGGAGCGTCCGCAGCTAGCGCGCTGACACGCCGCTCGAGCCGGCGGGCGGCGGCGCGCGCGCTATCGAGATGGGCGCCGATCGAGGTGGCGCCGGGCAGCACGAAGCCCGCGGGCCACGCGACCGTTTGCTCGAGCTCCTGCGCGCGGCGCGTCCAGCGGCGCAGTAGCGCCGCCGCGGCTGTGCGGGCCCGGCGCGCACCGGCGAGCTGTGCGCCGAGCCGGAACAACTCCCGTTGCAGTCGCAACAGCTCGTTCCGCAGCTCCGCCGGCGCCTCGGGCGTTGCACGGGCCAGACCGAGCGCGCAGACCAGCTCGTCCAGCGCGCCGAGCGCCTCGACGAGCGGATGGTGCTTGGGGAGTTTGCCGTGGCCGGGCAGGTGCGTGGTGCCGCGATCGCCGCGTCGCGTGGTGATCGTGGGTGCGGCGGCGCGCCGAGCCTGCGCGTGAGGGGCAGCGGTCATCCGGGGGCGACGATATCCTGATGTGCGTCGTGCCTCACATCAAACCGAACTCGCGCAACCGCCGCTGGTCCTCCTCCAGCGCGAGTCCGCGGCGGGGCTCCGGCCGGCGGCGGCGGGGGTGATCGAGCACGTGCAGCACCCTCATGCGCGCGTACCAGTTCAGGTGCGGATACGGCCGGCGGCCGGGCAGCGTGCGGTCCAGATCGAACTTTCGCAGGTCATGCGCCTCGTTGAACTCTTCGATCGCGGCCAGCTCGCCGCACCACCGGTTCGCGGTGAACATCGCGACGTCGTCGAGGTACACGCTGACGGCCGGCAGGTATACCGCCGGGTCGTCGGCCTCAAAGACCCGCAACGCGGGAACGGTGGAGCTGTAGAGGTCGACATCCACCGAGACGAATCCGAGCGGGCACTCGGGGGTGAGCGTGCGCACGAACGAGCCGACCGTGTCCGTGATATTGCCAAGGATCAGTTCGGCCCGGCCGTGAAGCCGCGCGCGCAGGTCCGCGTGATCGGGCATCGCAAAGTCGCCTTCGCTCCAGAGCTCGGGATGGTCGCGGTGGTCGCGCGGTGGCGGCAGCCCCTCGGCGGTATCGAAGCCGACCACTCGGACCTCCACGCCGGTCTCCCGCCGCACGTGCTCGGCGGCCTCGACCATCGCGAGCAGGCCGCTGCCGCTGGCGACGCCGAACTCCACCGCGGTGACCCGCCCGCACCCACACCAGCGCGCCAGATCGGCCGCCCGGAAAAGTCCGTACGCATACATCGGCCGCCCGGTCAGCAGCCCGAAACGTTCTCGTGCGCGCGCCGATCCGACGCACTGGACGACCAACGCGAGCAGCACCATGTGCAGCGGTTGATTCAGCAACCGCACCCGATCCAGCCATCTGCCCATTGTCGTCCTCCGACCTCAGCGCCGCCTACATCCGGTCGAACGTTCGCTGCCAGACCCGCCGCATTTTCGCGACCGGAAGGTTCACGATCTGGCGGCCGCCGACACCGCGGACGCGGAGTTGTGGCTCGGCGGTCACCTCACCGACCCAGGCGAAGGGCACTCCCCGGAAGATCGCCTCGAGCTCCGCCGCACGATCCGCGGGCGCTGTGAGCACGAATCGGGCCGGACTTTCGGAGAAGAGCCGCGCGTCGTCGCCAAGACCGGCTTCCGTTGGCACCATCGCGAGGTCCACGACCGCGCCGACGTCGCCCCCGATCGCCGCCCAGGCGAACGCGATCGCCAGCCCGCCGAGCGTGGGCGTGTGTGAGGAGTGCAGCAGGCCGGCGGCGATCGCCCGCTCCATCGCCGCGTACAGCTTCAGCGCGCTGGCCGGTTCCGGGCACGGTACGCGTCCGCCGAAGGCGCCCGGCGTGCCGCGGCGGGCGGCGAGCCAGCGATGAAATTCTGAAGCGCCCAGCTCATCGCGCGTGAGACCGGCCACCGCGATACGGTCGCCCGGGCGTTTGAAGTCCATCGTGACAATTCGCCGGACATCCGCAATGCGGCCGATCACTGAAAACAGCACCGTCGGCGGGATGGAAATCCGCCGGCCCCCCCGGATCGAATCATTTTTCATGCTGTCCTTGCCCGAGATGCAGGGCACGCCGTAGGCGGTGGTGACGTCGTAGAGGGCGCGGTTCGCGCGCACCAGCTGCGCCATTTTGTACTCCGCATCCGGGTTCGTCGCGGACGGTACCGGGTCGGGCCAGCAGAAATTGTCGAGCCCGGCCAGGTGCGCGAGCGTGCCGCCGACGCTGATCGCACGACGGACCGCTTCGTCCACCACCGACGCGACCATCGCGTAGGTGTCGAGGTCGGAGTAGAAGGGGTTGATGCCCTCCGCGAGCACGATCCCCTCGTGAGAGCCGTGCTCGATCCGCATCACCGTTGCGTCCGCGGGCACGTCCGAGCGCCGTCCGACGAACGGCTTGCCGACGCTGAGGCCCTTTACCTCGCCGTCGTAGGAGCGCGCGCTCCACTCTTTCGAGGCGATGTTGAGCGAGGCGAGCAGTTCCAGTAGTACACGGTTCCGCGGACCCGGTCGCAGCGGACAGGGTGGCGGCACGCTCGGCGGCGACCAGCGTGCGCGCAGCTCCATGCGCGGGCAGCCGCGGTGCAGGAACTCCAGGTCCAGCCGTCCCACCACCCGTCCGTGGTAGCGGACCACGAACGCGCCGGAGTCGGTGAAGGTGCCCAGCGCGGTCGCCTCGACATCACGGCGGCGCGCGAGCTCGAGCAGCTCGTCAAGCCGCTCGGGGGGCACTGCCAGGCTCATGCGCTCCTGCGCCTCGCTGAGCAGGATCTCCCACGGATCCAGTCCCGCATACTTGAGCGGCGCGCGGGCCAGTTCAAGGTCGGCGCCACCGCTGAGCGTGCACATCTCGCCGATCGACGAGCTGAGGCCGCCGGCGCCGTTGTCGGTGATCGCGCGGTACAGGCCGCGGTCCCGCGCTTCGATCAGGAACTCGTAGAGTTTGCGCTGCGTGAACGCGTCGCCGATCTGCACCGCTTGGGCGGGCGACTCGTGCCGGAGCTCTTCCGAGGAAAACGTTGCGCCGTGGATGCCGTCCTTGCCGATCCGTCCGCCCGCCATCACGATGACGTCGCCGGGTCGAATTTCTTTTTCGTGGGCAGGGCGGCCCGCCACGACGTGCGGCAACCGCCCAACCGTCCCGCAGAAGACCAGCGGCTTGCCGAGAAAGCGCTCGTCGAAGCGTTCAAAACCTCGCGCCCAGGGGATGCCGCTCTGGTTGCCGCCATCCACCACACCGCGATGCACCCCGTCGCGGATGCGGCGTGGGTGCATCAGACCGGCCGGCACCTCGCCCTCGTAGAACGGCGAGGCGAAACAATAGCCCCACGTGTTCGCGAGCAACTCGCAGCCCAGCCCCGTACCCATCGGGTCACGGTTCACGCCGACAATGCCGGTGATCGCGCCGCCGTACGGATCGAGCGCGGAGGGACTGTTGTGCGTTTCCACCTTGTAGGCGACCAGCCAGCGCTCGTTGAAGCGGATGATGCCCGCGTTGTCGCGGAAGACGGACACGAGCCAGTCGCGGCGGCGGGCGATCTCGGTGGTCGCGCGCCGAATGAACGTGTCGAAGAGGGAGTCAATCATTTCGACGCGACCGGGCGTCTCCTCGTAGAACACTCGCGCGGCGAAAATTTTGTGTTTGCAGTGCTCGGACCACGTTTGTGCGAGGCATTCGAGCTCGACATCGGTGGGACGGTCCGCCGGCAGCCCCAGTTGCGCGCGCGCGGCGCGGACGTCCGGCCGCCGGTAATGGTCGCGGATGGCGCGCATTTCCGCGAGGCTGAGGGACAAAATGCCCTCGCGGCTGATTCGCAGCAACTCTTCGTCAGAGACCTCGAGCGAGATTTCGCGGACGGTCGGCTGGTGCGGGTCGCGAACCAGTGGCAGCTCCGCGGCGGGAGGAGCTGCGCGCCACTCCTCGGGCGAGTAGATGCGGACAGTCTGAATCAGTTCGTTGGCCAGCAGGTCCCGCGCAAGGCGCTCGGCGTGCTCGCGGCGGAGATCCTCTCCGGATACGAAGTACTGCGTGGCGCTGAACACGGGCCCCACCTCGGAGGTCGAGCGGTCCAGCACATCTGCCAGCACGGTGCGCGCGGTTTGGCCGACGTTGTCGGTGACGCCGGGCCGCAGGCCGATTTCGATGAGCCAGTCGAACGGGGGCGGTGGAAGGCGTCCGACCGCGGCGCGGGCGGTGACGGGATCTGCGAACTCCTGCGCGACGCGCTGCTGCAGAGCGGCCGATACGTCGTCCGCGACGAGGTAGACATCGCGCGTGACGATGCGGCGGACGGGCAGGCGGAGGAACTCGCGCGCGAGGCGCGCCGCCCGTTCGCCGCGCGGATCGCGCAGGCCTCGCCGCAGGCCGATTTCTATGCGGAAGCTCACGTCGGGCTCTCTCGGAGTCGCTGCAGTATATCCGCGGCGGCACGCGAACGCACACCGGCAGCGGGTTGGGCGCGCTCGCAACCGGCGGCACGACCAGCGGGGCAGTGGGGGCGCGGCGCGGTCGTGCCCCTTGCGGCGGGCCGTCGGCCGCAGCGGGTGGTGCAGCTTGGCAAATCACCGCGAACGTTTATGGTGGGCGCATGGGTGAGGTTGCAACCCGCGGGGAGACCGTGACCGCGCCGGTGCCGGGGTGGGCACACCTGCTGCCGTTTGTGCTGTTTCTGTTCGTCGCGCATCTGCTGGGCGACGATGCCTGGTGGGCTCGGCTGGCCGGGCTGGCGGCGGCGGTCGGCGCGCTCGCGTGGCAGCGGCCCTGGCGGGACGCCGCGACGTGGGCGCACATCGGCCCGTTTGCGACGTGGTTGACCGTGATGTATGGCGCCAGCGAGCCGTCCGCGGCCAACTACACGTTGCGCACGCTGCTGGCGGGCGCGATGCTGCTGGGGACGCGCCCGTGGCGGTGGTACGAGCGGCCTGGCTGGCGCGACCTTCCGTGGGCGGTCGCCGCGGGGCTCGGCGTGTTCGTGTTGTGGGTGGGTTTTGAGAGCGACGCGTTCCGCGCGCTGGCGCCACGGATCGCCGAGTGGTACGAACGCTATCTGGTCGGCCCGCTGCCGGGGGGATTTGGCCGGTTGCGTGCCCCGATGAGCAGCTACCCCTATCTGCCGGCGCGGACCGGCTGGATCGCATTCGGGATCCACATGCTGGGCACCTCGGTGGTCATCGCGACGGCGGAGGAGTTCTTCTGGCGGGGTTTCCTCTACCGGTGGCTGTGCGCGCGGGACTTCCGTTCGGTCTCATTGGCCCATCGCGACGTGCCGATGTTCCTGGTGGTTGCCGTCCTGTTTGGCCTGGAGCACACCGAGTGGTTCGCGGGGGTGTTGACCGGCCTGGTGTACGGCGTGCTGGTGCTGCGCAGCGGCCGGATCTGGCCGGCGGTGTTTGCGCACGGACTCACGAACTTTCTCCTCGGCCTTCATGTGCTACGGGCGGACGCGTGGTGGTTCTGGTAGGCGGCGGAGCCGGCCGCGATGTCGGGGTTCGTCCATCTCCACGTCCACACCGAATACAGTCTGCTGGACAGCCTCGTACGGATTCCGGAGCTGATGGTCGCGGTCGCTGACGCCGGCATGCCCGCGGTCGCGATGACCGACGCGGCGTCGCTGCATGCGGCGCCGCTGTTCATGCGCGAGGCACGCCGTCAGGGGCTGCGGCCGATCTTCGGCGTCGAGTTCGAAATGGCGCCACGCGCCGCGCTGGCCGCCGGCGCGACGGGGCCGGATCTGGTGGTGATCGCGGAGACCGCCGAAGGGTGGCTCTCGCTGGTGAGGCTGGTGAGCGAGTCGCAGCTGCAATCCGCGGCGCACGGCCGGCCGGTGTTGAGCGAGTCCACACTGTTTCGGCACACGCAGGGGCTGATCCTGCTGACCGGCGGCAACAACGGCGAAATTTCCCGGCTGTGCCGCGCCGGTCGCGCGAAGGAGGCGGTGGAGACGCTCCGGCGGCTGAGCGAGGCGTTTGGGCGGGACCAGGTGTTCGTCGAGCTGCAGAACCAGCGGTTGGCTGGCCAGGCCGAACTGATTGCGTCGCTGCGGGAGGTTGCGCGGCAGGCGTCGGTGCGGTGCGTCGCCACCAACAACGTTCACTACCTGCGCCGCGACCAGGCCGAGGCTCATCGATGCCTGCGCTGTGTCCGCCGCGGGATCGCGCGGGCGGAGGACGGAACGTCGTACTCTTCGGAATTTTACCTCAAAGGGCCCGAGGAAATGGCGGCGGCGTTTGCGGACGCGCCGGAGGCGCTGGAGACGACGATCGAGATTGCGCAGCGATGCCAGCTCAATCCCTGGCCACCCGACACGTCGCGGTTTCCCCGCTACCGTCCGCCGGATGGCGCGGCCGTCGGCGGTTCCGCCGACGAGCTGCGACGGCTAGCCTGGGCCGGGTTTCGGCGGCGGTGGGCCGCTGTGGTTGCATCACCCACCCGCACAGCTGCGGCCGAGCGGCGGCTCGATCGGGAGATTGAGGCCGCGATCCGCGCGCGCGT